>CAZXQM010000034.1:0-18329 GCA_964643455.1 uncultured Vampirovibrio sp.
AAAAATCTTTCATAATTTCTTAAAATGTAACAAAATGTATATTTTGTTACATTTTATTTTATCTATTTTTATTGTTTGTACTTTTCTTTCTCTTTATTTGCGAAGAAAAGAGAAAGAAAAGATACCAAAAGAAAGAGAAATCACACAAATGTTTTCTACGCTCTTTCGAGCGTAAGACTGAATGACTTTTGCAGGCAGAGCCTGCACGTTCTCGCTCGCTATCGTTATGCTTACGCATAACACGCTCGCGGCGTGAAAATTTGCCAGATTTGACAGTGGCAGAGCCCACCCGAACGTTATTTAGTGAGGGGTAAAGTGCGGGTTTACCCGCAGCAGCCATTTGAACCTATGCTCGTAAGAGCATCTTGAGATTAAATGTTTCTTCTTTTTTGCTTCGTTTTTTCTTCTTTCATTTTTCAAAGAAGAAAAAATGAAGAGATTAAAATTAGTAAGGGAAATATTATTTTGTAACAAAATCTTTACAAAATAGCAATTTTTCAAATTTGAAAATCTTTATAAAAATGTAACAAAATATACATTGTGTTACATTTTAGAATAATTAGTTTACCTCAAATATGAGGAGAAAAGGAGTAAGAATTATGGGATTAAAAGTTGGCGCAATGATGAAGTATGTTAAGAATCTTGCAGATGGACGTAAGATTATGACACAAACCATGAATGGCAAAACATCGACAGCAGTTTTTGATAGCTCTGGGAGAATGGCAGAAATGCGTGTAAAAAGTATAGAAAGATATCCGGTCGGTGATAAAAATGTTATTACAACGAAAACAGCTGAGCTGTTTAAGGATGCGGACAATGATATTAATTCTTGTGCATTGAATGTAATTGATAAAGTATATTCGCAGGAAGGAAAATTATTGGGAACTCGAGTCCGGAGCAGGTGCGGGGATCGTGCGTTAGTAGCATCTGAGCCTGGCCACTATGTCAAAGATTTGTATTCCGGAAATATTAGTAAAAGCATACAGTATGACAATGGCATTAGAACCTTTGCGAAGTCAAGAGACGGGATTATCAAGTTTGATAAAAAGGGACTGCCGGATGGAATATTGTCACCGGGGGAGTTCTTGATAAATTTGTTTAATTAATATAACAACAGGAGCCATAAATCCGGCTCCTGTTGTTTGTTAGATACTAATATTTTCTTTTTAAGAAGCTTGATTTTTTATAAAACCTACAGGTTTTCTTGTTGTATCTTTTTTATCTTTTAAGAAATCATTTAATGCTTTATCAAAATCTGCCTGAGTAATTTTGAAATTAGCTCCGTCAGTACTTGTATAAGTTCCGTTTTCCATTTTTTCAAAAATACCGGCTCTTACAAAACCGTTATTGTGAGCTTCGTTAACAATATGTCTCATGTCAGCTCCGGTTGCTTTTGTGTCAACAAGTTTGTCAAGCATTTTATCAATATTAACATCTTCATCTACTTTACGGTTTTTAGTATTAATTTTAAAAATTTCTCTTAAACCTTCTTTGTCCGGCGGAGTTACTTCGTAGTGCTTTCCGAAACGTCCGGAACGTGTAATTGCACTGTCCAGAGATTTGAAGTTGTTTGTCGCAGCAATTACAAAGACATCAGAATTTTCATTATCAATATCAGTCATAAGTGTAAGAATCTGGTTTACAACTTTGTCGCCGTAAACATCTTTGCTGTCGCGTTTTCTTGCAACGGCATCAAACTCATCCAAAAATATAATAGTCGGCTGGTTTTCTTTTGCCTCTGCAAACAAAGTTCTCCAGTTTGCCTCTGACTCTCCAACCCATTTTGATTCCATATCCAATCCATTAAGACCTATAAAGTTAGCACCGGCTTCATTTGCCAGGGCTCTTGCAATGTGCGTTTTACCTGTTCCCGGAGGACCGTATAAAATGAAACCATGATTAAGTTCCATGCCTTCATAAGCATCAGGATAACGAATTGGATATATGATATCTTTTTTCAGAGAATCTTTTAATTCATTAAGCCCGCCGACCTGTGCGAAAGTAACAGGTGTTGCGTTTTTGCGTGAGGCGTGCATAAGCTGCGAAATGGTCTTTTTATTTATTTTTTCAATATTCTGGTTAGCTTCTTTTTCAAAGTTAAAAGCTTTTGAGAAATTTTTTCTGAACATGCTCATATCAGTTTTAGGCTCTTCTTTAATTTTTAGCAAATTACCGTTAACAGAAAGAATATCATCCGGTACAACATAAAAACTGTCATGTGCTTTTAGTGAATAAGTTTTATTATTGGTTATGAGCGGAATCTCAAAATCATTGAGATTTATAACTTCTGTATCTCCGATACTGTTTTTAATAAATCCCAGACTTCCGCCGAGATTTTTATCAGGTATAAAAAAACCTCGTTTTATTGCGTTTTTAACAAGACCTGCACTTTTGTACATTTCTTTTGCACACTCGTGCATGTTTTTCCCTATAAGAATCATATCTCCAAGTTTGAAATTCTGAAACAGTGATGCAAGCCTATCCTCAAGAGGAATTTGTTTGATAAGAGTTTTGGAAATTTCTGTTATTCCCCTGAAATTTATTGCTGCTTGATTGCAGGTTAAATTCATGTGATTTAGATTTGTTGTATCTGTTATTCCTTCGCCCGTAACTTCATTTTTTTTACTTTTTAAAGCGATAGGGCTTTTACAGCAGTAGTTCGGTTGTGTTGTGATTGGATTGATTCTCATAGTTTCTCCTTTAATCGTAGATGCTAAAAGGCTTGTAATTTCTTCTGAATTTACAAGCCTCGTTTAATATATTATTTTGACTGTTAACAAAGTTGCAAATTCTCTATAATACGATACGATAAAATGACCGACATATTAATACGGCATTTCTTAATTGATATGTGATTATTTAGTGAATTAGTAGTCAAAAATATCCCTTTTCAAAAAATGTAACTTTTACACTATATATTATGTTTTGAATTCTGTCAATAGTTTCTTTAGGTAGCCAGAGGGAAATGTATTTTAATTAGTGAACAGGGAAATCACTATAATTTATTTCTTCTTCCTTAAATAAGAATCAAAGCTCTTGTCTTCAACTTTATATCCGCAACCTTTATGAAGTTTTCCGGGGTATGAAATTTTTTTTGCAGGGTAATTCCTGCACATTTTGAGACGTTTGTCATATACAGAGCAAAGCCCCTCCTCTGTAACATATTTGCAGGCAAAAATCAGATTGCCCTCTTCGTCTTTTCCCCTTATATAAAACCGCTTGTAGGATGGAAAAAAAAATTGCATTATTTTAAAATCGGTTGTTGTGTATGTATCAAAACTGTACATATATCTACAGCACTTACCGCATTTGAGACAATGACCTGTGATTTTATATTCCATTTTTTCAGGTACAAAATATGAGAGGATTTCATTTTTTAAAATTGTCAAAAAACTTAACATTATTACCTAAAAATTCCCACACAGATATTTATTTGTTAGAATGATATCATGGTATCAGGATTGAGAGACAAAATCAATAAAGGATTATTAGTATGGCTAATTATGTTCCAAAAAATAAAAGGAAAAAGTCTAAACTATTTGACAATCTGTTTATAAAATTTCTGGCAGGATTGTTTGTTTTCGGACTAGGAGTAGTGTTAGCCGGAATGATTGCGCTAAAGCTTTATTTGATGTCGCTTCCGCCTATTAAAAATTTAAATACGCTCAAGCCTAATATAGTAACAACTTTTTGTGCCAGTGACGGGGAAGTAATAAAAACTTTTGCGGCTTATACCTATGCAAATGTAGAATTAAAAGAAGTTCCGGAGACACTTGTAAAAGCTGTAATTGCAACAGAAGACAAGAATTTTTATAAACATCCTGGGTATGATATGGTGGGACTTGTGCGCTCAATGGTTGCAAATGTTTTGGCGGGGCATGTTGTACAGGGGGCAAGTACAATTACCCAGCAGTTGTCAAGAATTCTTTTCCTTTCTAATGAAAAAACATTCACGAGAAAAATAAAGGAATTACAAGTCGCTGCACAGATAGAGAAAACAATTTCTAAAGATAAAATTTTGGAAATGTATCTTAATAATGTGTATTTAGGATCCGGTGCTTACGGGGTAAAAGGTGCTGCAAAGATTTATTTTAATAAAAATCTTAATGACTTAACTCTGCCGGAGATGGCTTTAATTGCCGGGCTACCTCAGGCACCATCGGTTTATTCGCCATACAATAATAAAGAGCTTGCACAAAAACGCAGAAATCAGGTTCTTTTAAGAATGTATAAAATGAAATACATTAATAAAGAGACTTATGAGAATGCAAAAAATGCACCAGTAACTTTATCTGACATATCCTTGACGTATGCAACAAATAAAGCTCCGTATTTTTGTGATTATGTTGTAAAAGAAATGCATAAACTGGGTTTTACAGAGGAAGAGATTGTAAATGGCGGATATAAAGTTATAACAACTCTTGATTATAAGGCACAGCAAAAAGCGAATGAGGCAATTTGGACTAATCTTAAAGCCTGGGGGCTTACAAAGGATAAGAATCAGGCTGCAGTTTTTTCCTTTAGCCCGATTGACGGGAGGATACTTGTATATGCCGGAGGCAAAGATTATTCTAAGAGCCAATATGACAGAGTTTCCCAATCTTCCCGTCCATCAGGATCAGCATTTAAGCCTTTTATCTATACAGCGGCAATTGAAAAAGGTTTTTCTCCTAATGATATGATTGATGATTTGCCATTTAAAGCCGGAGACTGGACCCCAAAGAATTATGGTAATAAATATAGAGGGCCTATACCTCTTTATACAGCGCTTATGATTTCATCAAATGTTTGTACTGCAAGGTTGATGGATGTTATAGGTATAAGACCTGTTATACAGCTTGCGAGGGTTATGGGAATCACAACCCCTATTCCTTATGACTACACTATTTCTCTAGGGTCAAATAGTGTAAAACTCTTTGAAATGACAAGAGCATATGGAATTTTTGCTAATGGCGGATACAAAGTTGAACCTTTTGCAATAGAGCGGATTGAATCTTCAAGAGGAACAATTTTGTACGAAGCTAAAAAGGCGCGGACAAGTAAAATATTAAACCTCAATACTGCTGCAACTATGACGGCTATTATGAAAACGGTTATAACAAACGGTACCGGGCGTGCTGCAAATATAAATAAACCTGCAGCAGGAAAAACAGGAACAACTGATGACAGCAGAGATGCGTGGTTTATAGGATATACTCCGGACGTAGTAACCGGTGTGTGGGTTGGAAATGACGATAACTCCCAAATGGGTGGTATAACTGGCGGTACTATTCCTGCTAAAATATGGAGAGATGTAATGCTTGTTGTAACTGCTCCATACGGAGATTCTGATTTTGAATATCCTGAGATTGTGCTTAATCCATTTAAGTCTTCTGGAGTTTCAATTATTCCGCAGAGTGAAGTTAAAAAAGTCTTTGAGGAAAAAGAAAAGCAGGAGCAGCTCAAAAAAGAACAGGAGGCTAAGGAAAGACCGCAGCCGCCTATAATTAAACCTGTAGAAATTTTACATCAAACACTTACACCTCTTAAGAAAAAAGAAGTTCCGGTAATTGAAGTTAAGCAAGAACGATTAGAATCCGTGCAACCTGATTTGGCTCCTGTGCCGGTAACAACAGCTCCAATAGGTATCGATACAAACACCAGTAGCAGTACAGATTAAAAATGGGAGTAAAATTTGATGAAAATAGATAATTTTGAAATAACAAGTGGTTCAAATATACATCAAAGTGCTAGTTTTAAAAAGCAAGACAAAATGATAGATTATGAGTCAAGCCAAAAACTATCTTTTCTTGATATTTTGAGCTTGACTCAAGGATTGAATGTCATAAGTGAGTTTTTTGATGTAAACGCTGTTGCAGCAGTTACAAATACCGGTATATGCGCAGTTTCACTTGGAAAGACTCTTGAGGAAGCACTAATAAATGTTATTGATTCTAATCCAATAGACTTTATGCAGGCGAATGTTGTTGTCTCTGCTGAAGTTGATAGTGATTTTGCAAAAATGTTAAAAAAAGCAAATATTGTTGTAGCTCCCAAATTCACTAAAAATGCGATTGAATATTTTGAATCTCACAATATTTGTTATGTTACAATAAATACACCTTTAAAAGATTATAAAAAGTTTTTGCCGGAAGAGACAATTGTTACGCCTCTGGGCACTCTTGTTCAGGCTCCAAATTTAGGTGAACTTGATAAAGATTCGTTTAAGGTATTGTCTAAAGCAAAACCGACAGTAGAACAGATAGAGGACTCTGTTTTTGCTTGGAAAGTTGTAAAACATGTTAAATCTCAGGGGATAGTTATTGCTAAAGATTTAAAAACGGCCTCAATTGCTCAGGGGTTACAAACTTCATTTATAGAACATGCCCTGAATTATGCCTGCGAAAGAACTAAGGAGGCAGTTTTAGCTTCTGATATGCCTTTAACTATTCATGATATTAATGCTGCAGCTCAGGGCAGAATTGCTCTGGTAATTATGCCTTCAGCATCAAATGATTTAGTTGCTGCGGCAGATAAATTTGGTTTAGTTTTAATTACAACAGGTATAACTAATATTTTAAACTAGTAATTTTTTAATGTATTTTCCAAGAATATCTTGACAAGTTTTTCTTATTTTCATATTATATAAATATGGAAAATGCATTAAAAAATTATACACTATTAGTAGAAAAAGTTACATTAACTCTGGATTTGTTGGAAATAGCAAAAGGATATTGTCAGTATAACTTTGACAAGGGACAAGAAATTGTTGCGCTTTGTTCGATTCTAGAAGTAATTTTGGAAGCACAAAGATATTTGGCTGATAAACTTGACGAAATGATACAATAAAGCGGAGGTTGAAATTAGGCAGAGACTTAGTTTTAGTATCTAAGCTTTTGCAGTTATTTTAGTATATTATTTTATTTTTTACGATTGTTCTGGCAATTCCTATATATCTCGTCTTATCGGCATCAAGAAGAGGATATGAGCCGATAAGCATAAAATATCCGCACAGTAAAACAATTGCCAAAATACAATAAATCAGTGTATTCTTATTTCATAAAATGCCATTCCTCAAGTATCTGTATATCTTAAAGTTATTAAAGTATTGTTCGGGTTTTGTTATTATATTGTGTTATAATTCCTAAACAAGGTATAAAAAAAGCGGCAACTATGTTGCCGTATGATAAGCTCTCTATTAAATTTTCTAACCTTGTATTACTGCTTCATAACAGTCAGAACATATAGTTTCGTGTCCGGAATGTTTGCCTAGTTTTCTATATTTCCAGCAGCGTTCGCACTTTTCGCCTTCGGCTTTTACTACCCAAACTGTTGTTAGACCTTCGGTATATTCGTTCAACACACCTTCCGGAGCAGAATCTGTTACATAAGCCTGAGAGGTGATAAATATATCAGCAAGATCTTTTTCATTCGCTTTTAAGACACCGTTATCCTCCGATTTTACGTAAACTCCAACTTCTAATGAGCTTCCGATTTTTTTATCGGCTCTTAATGGTTCAATCGCTCTTGTAACAACTTCTCTTGTCTTAAGAATTTTTGCAAATTCTTCTTCCAATTCGGCATTTTCCCATTCTTTATTTATAACAGGCCAATTTGCTAGCAAGATACTTTCGAGACCACCTCTCTGCATCACCGGAGTATTTTGCCATATATCCTCAGCCTGATGCGGCATTACAGGGGTTAAAATTCTTACAAGTACCTGTAGAGTTTCGTATAAAACAGTCTGGCAAGCTCTTCTTGAAAGTGATTTTTTACCCGCCGTATATAATCTGTCTTTCACAATATCAAGATAGAATGCACTCAAATCCACTGCCGCAAAGTTTTGTAGAGTCTGGAAGTATTTGTAAAACTCATAATTATCAAATGCAATAGTAACGTCTTCCACAACTTTATTCAGTTTATGGAGTGCAAACTTATCAATAGGTTTTAAATCTTCATATTTTACATAATCCTTGTTTGGATCAAAGTCAAATATATTACCTAACAGGAATCTTGCAGTATTTCTTGTTTTTTTGAATATTTCTGCAAGCTGCTTGATTATATTATCCCCGATTTTGGTATCGTTTCTGTAATCAACTGATGCAGCCCATAGTCTTAAAATATCCGCACCGTAGTTTTTAATAATATCATCAGGTCTAATATAGTTACCAAGAGACTTAGACATCTTTCTGCCGTCTTCTCCGAATACAAACCCGTGAGTTAAAACTGATTTATACGGAGCTTTACCCTGTGTAGCCATTGAAGTAAGAAGTGAGGATTGAAACCATCCGCGGTGTTGGTCAGAGCCTTCAAGATACATATCGACAGGAGTGTGACCGAGTTCATCTGAACGTTTTTCTACAACAGCTCTCCATGTTATGCCTGAATCGAACCAGACATCCATAATATCTTTTTCTTTTTTGATGTGTTTGCTTCCGCATTTCGGGCAAACAAAATCTTTCGGTAAGAGTTCCTCAACAGAGTGCTTAACCCACGCATCAGAAGATTCTTTTTCAAAAATTTTTGCAACACTTTCAATAGTTTCATCAGTTACAATAACTTCATCACAATCTTCGCAATAGAATACCGGAATCGGTACACCCCAAGCCCTCTGGCGGGAAATACACCAGTCTGAACGTCCTTCGACCATGTTAGAAATTCTGGCTTCGCCGCTTGCCGGAATCCATTTTACACCCTTAATTGCATCAAGAGTTTCTGCTCTGAATTTATCTACTTTTACAAACCATTGTGGTGTTGCTCTGTAGATTACTGGATTTTTGCATCTCCAGCAATGGGGATATGAGTGGTTTATATCAGATGCGGCAAGTAATGCGCCGCAGTTTTGAAGTTTTTCTATAACAATTTTATTTCCTTTGTAGTAAGGTACACCTTCCAAATCTTTATCATTTACAATCTCTGTCCAGCAGCCTTTGCTGTCCAATGGAGAGAAAACCTCTATACCATATTTACCGCCAACTTCATAGTCCTCAAGACCGTGTCCCGGAGCTGTATGAACAGAACCTGTACCGGCATCAAGTGTTACATGCTCGCCTAAGATAATTGGGGATTTTCTATCGTACAAAGGGTGTTTTGTGTTCAAAAGTTCCAAATCAGCGCCTTTAACAGAACCTAAGACATTAATATCTTTTTCTTCCCAGCTTACACCTTCAAGGAAATGTTCGAGAAGTTCCTGCGCAATAACATAAACATCATTATTATAGGTAAAGAAAGTGTATTCAAATCTTGGATGCATACTTATTGCCATATTTGAAGGAATTGTCCAAGGAGTTGTTGTCCAGATAACTGCGTATATCGAATTTGCAGAGTTGAATGGTTGAAGAGTTGAAAAGTTTTTAATTTTTTCTACTGCGTCTTCATCAAATCTGAAACGAACGTAAATTGATGTTGAAGTGTGATCTGCATATTCAACTTCAGCTTCTGCTAAAGCAGTTTCACAGGAAGCGCACCAGTAGACAGGTTTCATCCCTTTTTCTACATAACCCTTTTTATACATTTCACCAAATACTCTCACCTGTTCAGCTTCAAAATCAGGGTTAATGGTTAAATACGGGTGTTCCCAATCTCCCCAGACGCCTAAACGCTTAAATTCAGTTTCCTGACCTTTAAGGTTTTTATGCGCAAACTCCCTGCATTTTTCACGAAGTTCTGCCGGAGTCAAAGCTTCTCTGCCGCCTTTAATATTTTTCACAACGGCATTTTCAATCGGCAATCCGTGACCGTCATAACCTGGAACATAAGGAGCATAAAAGCCTGACATTGATTTATATTTAATCAAAATATCTTTCAAAATTTTGTTCAAAGCTGTTCCGACGTGAATCTTTTCGGAACTCAAATACGGAGGTCCGTCGTGAAGAACAAATGAATTTGTTTTGTTACGCTGCTCTAAATTCTTTTGATATACATTTACTCCTTCCCAGAACTTTTGGGTTTCAGGTTCTTTTTTTGTTGCATTTGCCCTCATTTCTAATGTAGTTTGTGGCAAATTTAATGTATCTTTATATTCCATTTTCACCTCTTAATTAATATTGCTTGGACTTACCTTTTAACTTGCTTCTTTAAAATCCCTCTGGAAACTAACTTCGGATTTAACTTTTGTAAGTGTATTTGTTTTAAGATTTCTCATCTTAATAAAATCTGCCATTTTATTATAATCAAAAGCATTTTCCCATCTTGCAATTACAACCGTCGCAACACAATTACCGATTAAGTTAACTGTTGTTCTTCCCATATCAAGTATTTGATCAATACCCAGAAGAACTGCAACACCTAAAATAGGGATATTAAAGCTCGTTAATGTTCCGGCAAGAACAATTAATGAAACTCTTGGCACTCCTGCAATTCCTTTGCTTGTAAGCATAAGTGCAAACATGATGACAAGCTGTTGTTCAAAGCTCAAATTAATACCTACAAGCTGGGTAGAAAAGATTACTGCCATTGCAAGATACAATGTTGAACCGTCCAGATTAAAGGTATATCCTGTAGGCATTACAAAACCTACAATTGATTTTGGAACACCAAATTTTTCCATAATAGCCATAGCCTTAGGAAGTGCAGCTTCTGAACTTGCAGTAGTAAATGCAAGAAGAGCCGGTTCTTGTACAGCTTTTATAAGTGCACGAAGAGATATTTTTACAATTCTGCAGGCAATAACCAGAACGATTGCAACAAACATTATTAATGCGGCATATAAGGATAATATAATTTTTCCGTAATTAAACAGAATTTCAATACCGTTTGAACCGACAGTATAGGCAATTGCTCCAAATATACCCATCGGGGCAAAGAACATAACATATTCTGTGAACTTGAACATAACCGATGCTACCGAATTGAGTATATCAATAACCGGCTGAGCTTTTTTACCTACAGCACATATTGCAAGTGAAAAGAAAATACAAAATACAACTATTTGTAATAAATTCCCTTCTGCCATAGATTGGAAAATACTTGTCGGACAAAGGCTTAATAATAATTCTCCAAAAGAATTATGCTGGGTTGTTGACGCCATTTGTACAATTTGTGTAAGTCCTGTATGGTCAGAAGCTATATTTGCGATTCCTACTCCCGGTTTGAAAATATTTGCAAAACCTAAACCGATGAATAGAGCTAATGTGGTAACAACTTCAAAATAAGCAATAGTTTTTATACCTAAGCGTCCTAAACTTTTAACATCTCCATGTCCGGCAATTCCGACAACAAGGGTTGCAAAAAGAAGAGGGGCAATAATCATTTTAACCATTCTGAGAAATATTTCTGCAAGTACATGGAGTCTCACCGCAAAATCAGGGAAAGCCCAACCAGTCAGTACTCCTAAAATTAGTGCTGCGAAAATTGCTATCGTTAATCCTGATTTCTTCAAAATTTTTCCCTTACTATTAATAATTCAGAGTTGTATTACTCTCATTAAATCCTTCAATATTTTTGATTATACAATAAAAAAAATAAAAACAAAATTAGCTGTTTCAGGCAGAGCTTATACACCAATAAAAATCTGTCACAAATATTAATAAAATCAGGCATCATAATTGACAGTACAATATGTTCATTTTAAGATTAAAGTACTCTAGTCGAAATTTTCTTGCCGGATTTGACGGCTAGAGGGGTGACGTACCCTCTGTACAGAGGCTAGTCAAAAGGGTAAAACTGCTGACATTCAGTTTTGCTTAGAGTAAAAGTAAGAATAGGTAAAGGAGAAAAATTATGCCTACAATGAATCAGCTTGTTCGTTCAGAACGTAAAAAGCTAAAAGACAAAACCAAATCGCCGGCTCTTATGGAATGTCCACAAAGACGAGGCGTTTGCACAAGGGTTTACACTACAACCCCTAAAAAACCTAACTCAGCTCTGAGAAAGGTTGCCAGAGTCAGACTTACTAACGGATTTGAAGTAACATCTTATATTCCTGGTATCGGACACAATCTTCAGGAACATAGCGTTGTTCTAATCAGAGGTGGAAGGGTAAAAGATCTTCCGGGTGTAAGATACCATATTGTACGTGGTACTTTAGATACAGCAGGTGTCGCTAATAGAACACAGAGCCGTTCTAAATATGGTGCTAAGAGAGCTAAAGGAGGTAAGAAATAATGTCTAGAAGATCTAAACCGGAAAGAAGAATTCCTGCAGCTGACCCTATTTATAATAGTGTTGATGTGTCTAAGTTCATTAACAGAGTTATGAGACGCGGTAAAAAGTCACTTGCTGAAAAAATATTCTACTCTACGATTTCTAAAATCGAAGAAAGAACAAATGAAAAAGGCTTGGAAATTTTCCAAAAGGCAATTACAAATGCAACTCCGTTATTGGAGGTTAAAGCAAGACGTATCGGCGGTTCTACATATCAGGTGCCTATTGATGTTAAACCGGATAGAGGTTTTGCACTTGCTTCTTCAAATATTATTGCGGCAGCAAAGAACAGAAGCGGTAAATCTTTCGTTGAAAAGTTAACAAATGAAATCATTGATGCTTCTAACGGAAACGGTGCTGCTTGTAAAAAACGTGAAGATACCCACAAAATGGCAGAAGCAAATAAGGCATTTGCTCATTACAGATATTAATTTTTTAATATTTATAAGTAAAAAGGGGCGCTTTTTTAAGCGTCCCTTTTTATATTTAAAATACTGAACGTTCTATTTAATACACTCTAAATTCTGTCTTATGTTATAATTAGCTCATGGAGAGTATTACAATCAAATGTCCGGCGAAAATTAATCTTACACTCGAAGTTTTAAATAAAAGAGAGGATGGTTTTCATAATATCAAGAGTATCATGCAAATGATAGATTTGTATGATACACTCAGAATTTCTGTTGTTGAAAGTGAAGAGAAAGCAAACAAGATTATTCTGGAGGGGAATTCCGAGGAAATTCCATATAATGAAAAAAATCTTGTATTTATGGCTGCGGATTTATTTATGAGAGAAACGGGGATTACGAATAAAGAAATTAATATATATATAGATAAAAAAATTCCTGTATCTGCCGGTCTTGCAGGCGGAAGCACTGATGCTGCGGGAACGATTTTTGGTTTGAACGAAGTTTTTAAAAAAACTTTGGCAAAAGAAAAACTTCATGAGCTTTGTTCAAAATTAGGTTCAGATTTGAATGTATGTTTGGAAGGCGGGTGTGTGCTTGCAACATCAAGAGGTGAAAAAATATTAAAACTTAAATCTATTTCTTATCCTGTAACAATAATTAAACCAAAAAATTTAGGAATTTCAGCAAAAGAAGCTTATACAAAATACTCCCAAAAAGAACATAAGCCAAAGTTAGGTATGACGGACAAAATGTTAAAAGCATTGGAGAATGAAGAAGATATTTCAAAATATTTATATAATGATTTAGAATATGCGGTTTTTGATGATTATCAAGAATTACGTACAATAAAAGCTATTTATCCTGATTCAATAATGTCCGGCTCAGGTTCTGCTTATTTTGTCTTGCAAGATGTTAGTGATATAAATTTGAACAGGACAGAATTTCAAATAATTTCCGGGTTAAAGTTTATAAATCAAGGAGTTATGTGTTTTTAGCTGACATAATTATTTTGTATCCAAGAGTCATGGCTCCTAAAATTCCTGCTGTTATTCCGCCATATTTTAGAGCTTTTTTCCATTGTGCAGTACTTTTTGTATTTTTTATTATGTCAAAGAGTTTGTTGTCTTTAAATTCCGGAGTTTTAACAAATTTTTTTGATTCGTTGTTCCATCCGAGTTTGATTGCGTTTTTTGTTTTTTGCATTTCAAAATTCATAATTCCCTCAAGGGAATCTTTTAAAGTTTTTTTACTTTCTTTCAGGTTGGTTGAATTTATGGCATCTATAAATGTATCTGAAGAAATTCCTTTGCATTGGTCTTCCAGAATATCCTTATTTGCTTTTAATAAAGTTTTAAATTCTTCCGGAGAATTTACTTTATCAATCTTTTTCAAAACCTCTTGCAATTGTTTGAAGAATTTTTGAGTATTTTCTGGTCGATTCTTTTTTAAATTTTTGTCAAAAACTTCCTTTGCAAAAGTATCCGAAACACTACCGTCTTTCCCTACGGGTAGTCTGTTTTTAAAAAAGCCGACAGTACCTCCGCCGAGAGCACCCAACGTCATCATGCCAAAAGTTGAAGGTCCGGCTAGCTTTGTTGTGTAATTTCCGTTTGTAGACATTTCAGGTGAATAATTGAGGTATGATTCCTGTGGATATATGTTATTTTGATATGCTGATGCATAAGGGTTCATCGGTATTGAATAAGGGTTTGTCATACAACACACTCCTATGGTTACTACACTATATTTATAAAGTTTGTAGCGTAGTAAAAATTGCCTTTTCTTAACAAAGTGTTACAAAATTAAAGGTGGGAATTTTTATTTTTAGATATCTTATTGTATAATTTCCATATACTTTTGAGGAGAAAATTTAGTAATGAAAGTAAGCGTAAAAGTACCGGCTACATCGGCAAATATAGGTCCCGGTTTTGATTGTTTGGGGTTAGCACTTCCTATATATAATATAATTACAATAGAGGAAACTGTTTTGCCGGGCACGGGAATTGAAATAAATTTGATGTCGGAAGAAGATGCTCTGGATGAAATGAGTTTTAATAATATCCCAAAAGACGAAAACAATATAGTTTATAAGGCTGTTGAAATGCTTTATAATTCAATAGGGCAGGAACCTTCTGAATTAAAAATAAATATTCAGGCACAAATTCCTATAACAAGAGGCTTGGGTAGTTCTGCTGCAGTTGTAGTCGGCGGTTTGCTTGCTGCGAATAAGTTATTGGGTTCACCGGCTGATGAGACGGCATTATTATCAATTGCAACAGAAGTGGAAGGACATCCGGATAATGTTGCACCTGCGATTTTAGGCGGTTTTGTAATAGCTTCTCAGGAAGATGACGGATCAATGGTTTACAGAAAACTAAACTGGCCGGAAGAATGGAATATAACAGTTTGTATTCCGGATTTTGAATTGTCTACAAATATTGCACGTTCAGTTTTACCGGAACAGGTACCCATGCAGGATGCAATTTATAATGCAAAACATCTGGCAATGCTTGTTCATGCAATTAATACTAAGGATGAAAAACTTATGCGAGTTGCCTTGCAGGATAAACTTCATCAACCATACAGAGAAAAGCTTGTTCCTGGTATGAAGGAAATTATAGAAGCTTTTAAGCATGAAGATGGAGTTCTGGGGTGTGTCCTCTCCGGTGCAGGTCCATCTATGCTGGTTATTTCTTATAAATATGATTTAGATAAAATTAAATCAATAGTGAAAGGTATTTGGGAAGGACAAGGTATAAAAACAGATATAAGAACTCTAAAAATAGAGCAAAAGGGTGCAGAAATTTTAGGAGAATGATTCTGTATATTAAAAAGCATAAAAAAACAGGTTAGATTTTACTCTAACCTGTTTTTTATATCAGAAAGTTCTTATTTCTGGATATCTTTAATGCTGAGAGCAATTCTATGTTCTTTCGGGGTGAATTTTTTGATTAATACATCAACTTCAGCACCTACTTTAAACATATTGAACGGATTTACATTTTCTTCAGCCATTTCAGATACAGGCAGAAGGGCTTCTACTCCAGGGAATATGTTAATAAAAGCACCAAAAGTAGTTACTTTATTAACAGTACCTTTCACAATTTGACCTTCTTCAAACTGACCCTCAATTTGCTGCCAAGGGTTTTCACCCATTCTTTTTAATGATAAAGAAATTCTTTTCAGCTCGTGGTCGATTTTAATGATTTTAACTTCAATAGTGTCACCAAGTGTTAATACATCTGAAGGGTGTTTAATTCTTTGCCAAGAAATTTCAGAGATTGGAAGTAGACCATCAATACCATTGATATCAACGAAAGCTCCAAAATCAGTAATTCTTACAACATTACCGGAAACAATCTGGTCTTCTTCAAGAGAAGAAAGAACGTTATCAACAACCTGATCTCTCTGTTCCGCAACAGCCTGTCTTTGAGAGAGAATAAGTTTATTTTTCTTAGGATCAGCTTCTAGAACCTTAACTTCAATTTTTTGATCGATGAGACCGTCAAACGGAGTTCCTGTTCTGAGTTGTGATGACGGAATAAATCCTTTGAGATCTGCTACATCAACTAAAACACCGCCTTTAACAGTAGAAACAACTTTAGCCAAGATTGTATCGCCCTGAATTTTTGCGTCATTTAACTGTGCCCAGGCTTGTGCATAAGCAATTCTCTTAAGTGATAACTGCATTGGCTCGTCGTTATTTTCTTCTTTTAAGACATAAAACTCTCTTGTGTCACCGATTTCTAAATCGCCCATATCGCTGGAGAGTTCTCTATTTGATAAAAATGCTTCCATTTTTGCGCCTTTAACGCTTACCAGATATCCTTCTGATTCTTTTTTAATTACTGTACCTTCAACTACGTCTGCTACACTATTGGTTTTTGCAAAGCTTTCTTCCAACAGCATTTCAAATTCGTCACGTACTTCAGTTGCTGTCATGATTATTTCCTCCTTTTATTTTTAATATGACATTATCTATTATTGACTGAGGAGTAGAAGCTCCGGCTGTGATGCCGATAGATTTAACTCCCTTTAATAATTCTTCTTTTAATTCTGAATCATTTTCTATGTGAATTGTTTTTGTATATTCCTGTAATATTTCCGCAAGGTGTGATGTGTTAGCACTTTTGCGTGAGCCTACGACAATCATTAGTTCACTTTCTTTTGCCAGTTCTTTAGCTTCTTTCTGTCTCATTGCGGTAGACTGGCAGATTGTATTGTAAATTAAAACTTCTTTTGCAATAGTATTCAGATGATTAACAACTAAATTAAGCGAAGAAACCATCTGGGTTGTCTGAACAACGACTCCGACTTTTCTATGGGTCTTAATTGCTGTCAGGTACGGGGCAAGTTCTTCAAGCGTAGTTGCAACAACAACTTTGTCCGAATATAATTCTGCATTAGCTTTAATTGCCATAACTTCAGGATGGTTGGGTTTGCCTACGATTACAACAAAATAATTATTTTGAGCAAGTTCTACAGCTCTTTGCTGAACTTTTTTTACGTCCGGACAAGTTAAATCAACCAGTTCCAATCCTGCATTTTTAACTTGTTCAAAAATTTCCGGAGTTGCCCCATGGCTTCTTATTATACATATACCGTTGCTTTTGGGCGGTATTTCATAAATAGTTTTTATGCCCATTCTTTCAAGCTCATTAATAACATCAGTGTTATGAATAAGTTCACCAAGAATATATATGTTCTTGTCAGGATTTTCTTCCTTAAGCTTAATGGCAGTTTCTACTGCACGCTTAACACCGTAACAAAATCCTGCAAATTTGGCTAGTTTGATATTTGGATTACTCAAATATTTTGTAATTCACTTTCTTAAAGAACTAGAGATTTTTCTCAGTATCAATATTAAACTATAAAAAATTTTTAAAGTAAAGTATTTTAGCTTTGCACAATGACTTGTTAAATGTTAAAATACGTATTGAATTGAGGACTTATAATGAAAAAATTTCTTATATTTTTAATTATGCTTTTTATGCAGCAGGTTTTTGCAGATACAATGCCTTTTTATATGGAAAGCATTCCTAAAAATTTAATCGGTATGTATCAGACTGGAGAAAGTATTACTATTTTTTCTCATCCGGAAGCAAATTCGGAAGTAGTAAAAAAGATGAACTTTTCATACAAACCTGAAACCATGCCTGATAATGTGTTTGCGGTATTGATTAATGAAAAGAAACTGGGTTTTTTGTATGTTTCTGATATAGGTGATGAAGGTTGGGTAGAAGTTATTTATGACAGAAAGTCCGGTGCAAAAGGGTGGGTAAAAACGGAGGATCATTTTCAATTTTTACCTTGGCTGAATTTTTATAATATGTATGGGCGGAAATACGGTTTACGTCTAATGAAAGATACGCCGGATGAGATGGAAATATTAAAAGCAAAAAGTGAGGATCTCTCTCAGACAGTTGCAACGTTGAGATATATAAAACAGATTCGTGTGACTGCAATACGCGGTAATTGGGCATTAGTTTCCGTTGTTGATGTTGATAAAATCCCTAAAATGGGTTATTTGAGATGGCGAAGTGATGATGGAACAATTTATGCATTTCCGAATATAGAATAACAGGGTTTACCTGTTGATTGAATTTACAATATTCAAGTAAATGTCATCCATATTTGGGGATGTAATTATACCTTTATTATAGTTTTTGACCTGATTAGCCTGGCCGCCCATATTAAAACACATTACCGGATAATTTAAGCTTATTGCTTCTGCCGTTGTAGTGTAAGAAAATGTTTCCGGCAAGAATGACGTCAAGCCTGTATACTCACTTTCCG
>CAZXQM010000035.1:0-18028 GCA_964643455.1 uncultured Vampirovibrio sp.
CACACCAAAAGTGTTTTTTAAAAAGGCGTGCCAAAAGTTGCAATGGTTTTTGTTACAAGCGAAGCAAGCCCTTGAAATCTTACGTTTTTACAAATGTTACTAATATTACATCCGCCTTTTGCATAAATATCAAAAAGTTTGCTGTAAGTGTCAATGTGTTTGTCTCTGATTACAGTGATTTTTTTTAACAAGTTTTTTGAATATTTTTTATCATTATACTCTAAAGAGCCTCTATTCTTTTCTATAAACTTTTTAATTTTAAAGAATTGCCTGTTATACTCTGATATAACCGGATTTATGCCATTTTTTACGTATTTATCGGTAACTTCTCTGTAATCTTTCATTATACATCTTGTCAAATTCAGCTGTCCGGTAACACGCATTGCTTTAGGTACCAGACCTAATTTAGGAACTTTTTCCAAATATTTATAATACCATTTATCTTTTAATTCAAAAATCTCTTCAATATTCTTTTTAGAACGGTCAAAAAATTTCGTAGACACATTATGAAAATCCAAAATAGGAGTTTCTATTGACTTAGATTCATTTAAAAATGCAGTACACATTCTATTAAGTTTACTTTTGTACGTTTCACCATTTTTAATATTTAAATCCTCATCATCTTCCATTTTCATATTAGTAATATTTTCTGCTTCTTTATCACTAATATAACTCTTTGCTCCATTCAAATATTTATTTTTAAGATTGTTAATTATATCTTGATGACTAATGCAAGCTTTTAAAACATTCAAATGTTTTAAAAGCACTTCTGATGACAGGTGTTTTAAAGCATTTGGCATAAACATGGACAAATCCGGCACCAAATCTTCAGGAGAAAACATTTTTTTGTACCGTTCAAGCTCTATTGTTATTTCTTTTTGTAATTTTTGAACTCTTTGTGCTTCTAATTTCAACGCCTCATCACACCGTTTTATTAGATTTTCAGCTTGTTCCAATGAAAACTTTTCACCCGATAATATTCTATTGTATAATTCTTCACCTAATAATATTTTAAATATTGGTTTATCCCGTACTATGTAAAATAATTCGCGATTCTTCTGCCGTACTAACTCTGCGTGTTCCTGTTTTTTCTTGGCCAAAGCTTCTGCTTTATAGTATTTTCTCTCCAATAATTTATCGTTGATTTTATTAATTAAATATAAACTGCCCCATACCGGTAATAATACAGGAGCAAATACGACCTTTCCCAAAACTTTTAAAATTTTTGAAACTGTAGAATCTTTAAAGGAATAGTCCCTATATCTAACTTTATGTTTCTTTCTCTTTTTCTTTTTATGTTTTTTATGTGTTTCAACTTTAGTTTTTACATATGAGTCAGAAATTGTTTCACTTCTTGTACTGCTTATTGCTTCACTTTTTGTACTACTTATTGTTTCACTCAATGTCTTATCTGCTGCTTTTGAAACCATATCTGATTTTTTGTCCAAATCTATATCTATACCACACCTGAACTTTATAAGTGCTTTGGCCATGTTCTTTACTAATTCTTCTTGCAAAAGTGATTTATTTTTTGCTTCCGGTTCAAAAAACAAAGACGGCATATATGCGACATAAGGTTTATCAGCCACATATTGTTTTGGTTTTGATTTCAAAGTAAATTTCGGTAAAAACTTGAATGAAGATATGTTCAATTTTGGCATTAGGTTAATCATTAGAACCATTCCCCCGGATTGAAAATATCAGACGCTAAATTTTTCAGGGCAGACCACAAATCCCAATCTAAATCAACACCTTCCGGTAGCTCGCCAAATATCGTTTTCACAAGTCCTTCTGGCGTATTTATAGGTGGAGCATTATAGATTGTCTCTAACTCCGGACACATTTTTGTATCTATAGATTTGATATCTATATCACCAGATGAATCAATCTTAAATCCTGAATCCATTTCTACACTTGACGTACTCATGTCGTCCGGAGAACCTTTGTGACTTACAGGGTGATTCTCTTTATATTGCTTTAACTTATCTTTCTTAATAGTTCCATCATTATTAAGATATTTGTTTTGTTCCAGTTTAGTTGTTAAACCCTCATCTTTTAATGTAGCCCTGCTTTGTTTTTCATTCCACTCGGTATTATTTGGTACAACTCGATTACTGGCTTCTTTAGCTTTATTAGCGGCTAATTCTTCCATCGTTTTTTTGATTGTAGCCATATACATAACAATAGGTATTGTTACACAAAAAGTTTTTTCCATATTACTTTTTGTATAAGTATTTATTTGTTTTTTGGTAACTATATTTGTTAGCTGTTTAATACCTAAGTTTTTAGTCATTAATGCTTGGATTTTTTGAATCTTCAATATTTTCTCCTAGTTTATTCATAATAATTATTGGTTCCTGCTCAATTAAATATTTTTGAATATGTTCTTTTATATCGTCAATCCCAATAGAATCAATTATTTCATATAATTGAAAACTGTCATATCCATAATTATACAATTTTTCATTATTTTTATCTTTTAAATAGTATAAATTAAATTGTTCATTGAAACTTTGTTTATAATATTCTTTTAAATCGTTTAAAGTAACCGTAAAATCCGTATCAATAATCATACTAAAAAGTGCTTTTTGAATATTACGTACATTATCCGCACTCATAGCTATAAAATCCAATTTTGGAAATGAAAATTTTAAATTATGAAATATGTATTTTTTGTCGGTATTAATTATATTATCAGGTATTTCCGGTATCATAATGCCGGATTCTTCTTCATGGTAAGGCGGCATCAGAAAAACCAGCAGCATATCGGTAAAAAGATTCGTAAACGCATCTTTCATATTATTTTCACAGGTCGGATAAATTGTTGTAATGGTATTATCAGAATCAGAAGTATCAGAAGGATTGTTATAAATTACTTTTAAAGATTTATTATAAAACCAATTTTGTTCAATAGGATTTTTTTGCTTTTTACCGTATTTTGTATTTATATTCTTACTTAAATTTTTAAATAGCTCGCCTTTATTACAATTGTGCGGATTCATCGTAATAAAATATTGAGCTTCGGCACAGGATATATACCTAGTATAATAATCTTTTAATTTTTCAGGAGTCAGCTGAGCAAGTTCGTTTTCAATCTTTTCAATTGATTTAACCTCAACATCATTATCAAGCGTCATAAGATTTTGGCAATGCTTCTGCGTTTCTTCCGACATCAACTCCCGCATAATATTTTGTTTGGCTTTTTCTAATTCTTCCGAACTGACTTCAAAAGTATTTATAATATTATTCATATCTGCAATGCCGTTTAATTTATCAGATGCAAAACTTGTACAAATTGTATAAAAACCTGAATTGTTTTTGTATAAATTAGCATTTTCCGTATTTGCAGCCAGTTTGGATTTTAATACTTCTGTTATGATTCTATTATCTAGCGCAGAGCCTTTAATTGAAGACTTACCTAAGAAAAAACGTACTTCAGCTTGATTTGAATCTTTTGACATGTTCAGATTTTCATCAATAAATACCTGCAAATTTGTATCCGGAAATTCATATACGTGAATATTCGGTAAATCAAGATGGTCTTTGCCTTCTACTTTTTTGTTGTACAAACTCGTTACGTCTACCGGTTGAGCAAGATTTTTGAAAGTTATGCCGCTCATGCCGGCAAATGCACGCCCTACACGATAATCAAGGGGATAGCTTTCCCGTACATCAGATGTGAAACGCCCATCAGGTGTCTTGTTCTGAGATTTTGAATATGTACTTAAACTTTTAATTCCTATAGGATTTATCACACAAATACCTGCTTTCTTTTACTCTAAAACCGCTTATAATAAAATTTGACAATATATTAAACCAACTTAACAAAAATTTACATTATATTTATGTAAACCATTCCCCCGATTTAAAATATCAAAGATAAGTCCTTTCAGGACAAAAGGTTTAGTAACATATCCTCTCAAACAACTATTATCGGTTCGAAGTTTATAAAATATTCTTTTATATAATCTTTTACATCCTGCTCAGAAATGGAATCTACAAGTTCATAAAACCGGAATATATCTTTACCAAATCGTATACATTCTGAATTTTTGACAGACAGGCTTATTGTCTCCTCAGTAAATATGTTTTTCACCCGTTCTTTTATTTGCTGTTTTATATCCGCTAAATCATCAGATAAATTAATATTCGTTAATTGTTTAAATTCTGCTTTTTGCCTGTCAATTTCTACCAAAAGCGCATTTTCATTCATATCGAAAGATTTTTTTACAAATATCGTATATGTTGAAACAGGTGAATAATTTTCCTGTATACTCCATAAACTATTATTCTGATTTATTCGAGATTTATCACAGTATGAATCCCAAAAATTTATATTTTCTTCATACATTTTTATTGCCTGACTATCCGTTCCAGACCCTTTATTTTTAATATAATCTTCAATTCTGTCTTTTTCCTCCGGAGAATATTTTTGCAGCAGTTTTGAGATTATTACTGACATTATTGCATTATAGCTATAATCTTCCGGAATAATGTATTGATACTGAATGTAATCCTCGTTTTTGCCTGTATAAAGGATTTTTGCATTATTATTTATTCGTCTTTCTTGCTCTGACAATCCTTCTTTTAAAAACTTAGTATTAATATTTTTATTCAAATTATTAAAAATCGAATCTGAAAAATCATCTGTTTTTATTGTCAGAAAAGAATACATTTCGGAATTATTTAAATATTGTGAATAATAATCCTCTAAATTTTTGTTTGTAACTGTTTTAAGCTCATTTAAAATCTGTTCATTTGATTTTAATTCGGTATTAAGTAATAATTCGCCATATTTTCTATCTTTTTTCCCGTTTTCTGATAACAAATATTTTTCTAAATTTTCTTTTGCACTAACAACCTCTGCTTTGGAAAAATTATTGGAAGATATCAATTGATTAAATTTTGGAATATCATCATAATTTAGAGGATTATCCGAACCGCTCATAACCATTAATTTTTTATCAAAATATCCATTAAGATTTTCGTTTTCAAATCTTGTTGCAATAATATCAGAAACTAACCACTGTAAAACAGGATTAACTTTAGTATTCTTATCCGGTTGGATATTAAGAAAATACTGCGGTTTGTTATCAAGATTACTATTTTTCTTATTGTTGTCCAAAATTATAAAAACTTTAAGGTTTGTGTCCGGATATTCGTATACGTGTATATTCGGTAAATCAAGGTGGTCTTTGCCTTCTACTTTTTTGTTGTACAAACTCGTTACTTCTACCGGTTGAGCAAGATTTTTGAAAGTTATGACGCTCATGCCGGCAAATGCACGCCCTACACGATAATCAAGGGGATAGCTTTCCCGTACATCAGATGTGAAATGCCCATCAGGTGTATTTTTCTGAAATTTTGAATATGTACTTAAACTTTTAATACCTATAGAATTTATCACACAAAACCTGCTTCCAATTATTCTAAAACCGCTAATGATAAAATTTGACAATAATTGGATCAACTTAACAAAAATTTATATATTTATGTAAACCATTCCCCCGGATTGAAAATATCAGACGCTAAATTTTTCAGGGCAGACCACAAATCCCAATCTAAATCAACACCTTCCGGTAGCTCGCCAAATATCGTTTTCACAAGTCCTTCTGGCGTATTTATAGGTGGAGCATTATAGATTGTCTCTAACTCCGGACACATTTTTGTATCTATAGATTTGATATCTATATCACCAGATGAATCAATCTTAAATCCTGAATCCATTTCTACACTTGACGTACTCATGTCGTCCGGAGAACCTTTGAATTGTGGCTCTTTTCGTTTTATACTTGAAGAAGAAACATCAGCAGGTAAATTATCAGCATTCCC
The DNA here is from genome assembly GCA_964643455.1 of uncultured Vampirovibrio sp. Taxonomy (GTDB): domain Bacteria; phylum Cyanobacteriota; class Vampirovibrionia; order Gastranaerophilales; family Gastranaerophilaceae; genus CAG-196. The sequence continues at coordinate 5,833 of CAZXQM010000035.1, forward strand.
ATAATAATTTTTAATCTCTTTTACACGCTCATTATAGTCAGATTCAGAAATTTTACCATTTTTTAATAATTTTTTTTGTTCAGCAATTGCATTATTACAATTTATAGTATTATTAGCATCACGTCTTCCTTTTAGATTATACATTACAATTGGCGGCATAAATATCATGGGTAACTCTTTTTCTTTTCTTATGGAAAGATTTAATAGTTTTTTCGCATTAAATTTTTTTAAATTACTTCTGAAATTAATCGAACTATTATAACTACTTATTTTATCAATCTGCATCCTATTCTATCCTTAACAAGTCATAATAATCGGTTGTTGTTTTATCAAATAAAGATTTATATATTGTTTTACATCATCTTGATTAATCAAATTTATTTTTTCATAAATATCAAAAATTGAATTGCCATATGAGATTAACTCCCAATTTTTAATTAAATCCATACGTTCACCGGTAAATGTCACTTTTAGTTTACCTTTTAAATATGCTTTTGCCTGTTCCAAACTTTCGGATAAATCATTTGAACATATATTGCTTAAATCTTCCTGAAAATTATTAACCTGATTATTTTCACCGGTAGAATCTTGTAAAATTTCAAATTTAAACAAAGTATTATGATATTTTGCAGATGCATTATTTTTAAGTTCTATCGGCTGCAAAAATGTTTCTTTGTGAAGTTTATATCCTTTTGCAAAATTATCGTCAGAATTTAAAATTAATGCTGTTATATCACTAATCAAACTGTCTTTGGTATCAGCCATCGGAATAGGAAATTCTAATAAATTTGAGTCAGTATCAGAACATATCTTGGTGTCATTATTAGGCATAAATTCATGATTTTTCTCCGACACTTCACTATTTTTTAAGAAAGTTTTGTTAATATTTTTATTAAAAGCTGAGAGAAGTTCCCGCTTATGTGTTTCAAAATATTTATTTGAAACCGTTGCATATCCGGTTACAGAAGACATTTCTAAATACTCTTGATAAAACTTTTCCATATCATTTATTGTTATATTACTTATTTCGGTTTCGATTTCATCTTTCGATTTTAAGTCCTCTTTGTTGTACAAAACTTTTGTATTTCTGCTGCTTTTTTCATATTCCTGTGAATTTAAGTATTTTAATAACTCTTCTTTCGCTTCAACCACATCATTTTCAGAAAAATTCAGATTAAAAAATGTTTTATTAAAATTTTCTATGCTTTTTATGGTATTTTCATTAAAGGAAGTTGAATACATAAAACAGTTGTTATTACCTGTAAAATTTGTATTTTTCAATTTATTTTGAGTTATGAAATATAATATTTTTTCCTTAACAGAATCAATACTCTCATTGTTATTTTCAATTAATATTGATATTTTAGGATTATATAATACAGAATTATCATCCGTTTTAATATTATTGTCCGCATTAACAATCACCTGCAAATTTGTATCCGGAAATTCGTACACGTGAATATTCGGTAAATCAAGATGGTCTTTGCCTTCTACTTTTTTGTTGTACAAACTCGTTACTTCTATCGGTTGAGCAAGATTTTTAAAAGTTATGCCGCTCATGCCGGCAAATGCACGCCCTACCCGATAATCAAGAGGATAGGTCTCCCACACATTAGATGTGAAACTTTTATCAGATGTCTTGTTCTGAAACTTTGAATATGTACTTAAGCTTTTAATACCTATAGGATTTATCACACAAATACCTGCTTCCAATTATTCTAAAACCGCTTATAATAAAATTTGACAATAATTGGATCAACTTAACAAAAATTTACATTACTATCAAAAAAAATTTTGCAGATTTTTATACCGGATATGAAGATTCAACAAGCAAATCTAAATTTCTATGCCGGAATGACTAGAGCAATCAGGCAGGAAATAAATTCGGCAGACATAAATAAAATATCTAATATTCTATATCAAGAAAACGGCATTATAAGTGACTTTAAGCAAAATAAAATTACTGCCTGGTGCTCGGCAAAGTGTGTTGAATTAATAAAAACTTTAAATAAGAATTATAACCTCAAACTTGGTCTTCCTAAAGGAATTTTTGTCCAAGATTTTAAGACCTTACATATCAATAACAAAACTGCTACAGGTACTACAAATTTTCTCCCGTCGTTATTATACAAAAACAGTAACAAAATAGTGCCGGAAAATACAATATTTTTTAATGAATTTAAAGAATTAAACTACAAGAACGGAAATGCATACTGGGATGAAATTGATAGTTGGGCAGATATAAATTTTGAAGAAAAATTTTCTGCGACAGATTTTTTTATGGAAAATTTTATACATGAATTTGCTCATGTAATGCATAACAGTAATTTATTAAAAAAAATAAACATGCCAGAACTTGCAGAAAAACTCAAACTTATTCAAAATCCGGTATATCTACGTAAATTTCAGGATAAATACGAAAACAAATTGAATAATATATGTACTTATGCCTCATCACACCCTCTTGAAGCTATCGCCTGTGATTTGTCAAAAAGAATAATTAACGGTACAAATAAAGACCGTTTTGAAATACAATATAACATAATTGCCCAAAGTCCTTATGCAAAAACAAACTTTATTACAAGAAACTATAAAAATAATGATATACTTTTCAGGTTTTTAAATAAAATATGGAGAGGTAAATTCAATTAAAAAATACTAAAAAAATAATTTATACTATTTACACATTTTAATGAATCTAGCCGGATTGCCACAAACAACACTATTTTCCTGAATATTTTTTGTTACAACAGAACCAGCCCCAACTACTGCACCGTCACCGATTGTAACCCCAGGCAAAATAGTAGAATCTGATCCTATCCAAACATTTTTTCCCAGTTTTACCGGAGCAGGATACATATTTGCCCTTGCATCCGGATCCAAATCATGGTTAAGGGTTGCAATCGTTACATTATGCCCTATAAAAGTGCCGTCACCGATTGTTATTCCACCCTGATCCTGAAATCGGCAGCAAGAATTTATAAAAACATTTTTCCCTACAGTAATATTCTTACCGCAATCCGTATAAAACGGCGGAAACAACCTGAATGTCAAATCAACATTTTTTCCTGTTAATCTTGAAAATAATTGTACAAGTTCTTCCGGAGTATGATACTTGTTATTAATCTCTGTCGTAATCTTCATAGCTTCCTGCGCCAGAGCATCAAAAACCGGAAACAGTCCGGATTCTTCATCAACTTTTTTTCCGCTATTTACATAATCAAAAAATTTCGTTAAATCCAAAATAATACCCCTAGTTAAATTGTTTCCGTGTTAAATTCTTTTTTTCTCGTATATAAATAAATTATGCTTGAGAGTGCTGTGTACGCAAGAAGTTCAGACGTTTCCTCCAGCATCATATTGTTAAAGATTCGTTCTCCGGCATCGGTACAGAATATTGCAAAAAGTAAAATCAAACAACTCCATACAGGAAACTTAACATTTTTAATATAATTCCATAAATTTAAATATAGTTTTTTCCAAATAAAGTATACCCCTGTCCATGCCATATAGCAGCCGTATAGCGGATGGTAAATCCAGCCGAATTTGATTTCTTTCCACGTATAAAAAGTATTAGGTTCTCCAGGAACGCAGTAAAATATTGTTCTCAGGCAATTTGTTTCACGAATTAATAAAATACCTATTACAAGTCCGACGAATTTAAAAAATGTCTTATTGAATTTTGTTGTAAGAGCTAGATATAAACCCCAGAATAAAACAACAAGCTGAATATTTTCAAACCACGAGTTTTCATAAGCAAAAGATATAGGTAAATACTTACAAGCCGGATATATCAATAAAAGTACAAAAATATCTGCCCACATAATATTATAAAATTTAAAATCTAAGTGAGTATCACAAAAATTAATAATTTTTTTAAGCATCACAAACATCGCTTCTTAATTCCATATAAACTGAAAACATTATATAATAAACATTTCTATAGTACAAACTATTTCCGGTTCACTAAATTTTTTATTTTTATAGAAAAACAATTATATATAATTACATAAACAATAAATCAACCAAATAACTTGGCAGAAAAAACTTTTTTATATTAAATTTTAAATTACATAACAAATCTGACTCTTCCGGTTTGATTAATTTCAATTGGCATATTCAAATGTTTTATGTACTGGCAAGCCAGATAATCCTTATTAAACGGATAATTTATACACTCCTCCTTCGGCGCTAAGACGTCGAAATCTGCACCTTCAAACATCATAAACGAATCCTGAGCAACCTTATAAAACTTATCTTCCCTCGGATTTTCTACATCAATCGGATATTCATTGCCTTCTAAATCAACAAAATTCATTGCCTTAAGTTTTCCTTCTTCCGGATTAACAGTATAATTCAAGCCGGATACAGCCAGCAATCCAGGTTTGTTTCCGTGTGTTCTATATGTAGCCTCTATTGTATGCTTAAACATATCTACAAGTTTTTTTTCAGAAACATTCGCAACAGAAATTCTGTCTTCAAAAGGTGCTATATCTTTTATATCACGGGAATCAACTATTCCTTCCTGAAAAAAACTTCTTGTTCCGCTGTTATTCCACAACGCTATATCTGTTCCAAGTTCATACCGCATAGCATCACACATAAAGTTTGCGTGAGCATTCTCCTCAATTAATGTCATCGGTGCTGGGGTCACTGATTTAATATATCCAACAACCTCCGGCTCACCTAAAATTTGATTAATTATATATTGATTAATCATATTTTTAGGGAAATTTCTTGTTTCGCCTAAATTATTCTGAGCCTTTCTGATAACCCCGTCTTTATCAAATGTTAAATCCAGTCTCCCGAAATAATTACCGTTCTTACCTGCTTCTGTAATAATAACAGGTTCTCCAGACCGAGAATACAATAGATTTTTACCTTCTTGTATATCTTTAATTAATTCGTGTGTGTGACCGCCAATAATGACATCTATACCATTTGTATTCTCCGCAACAACTTTATCCTTTTCATTACCTAAATGTGAAAGTAAAAAAATCTTATTCACTCCCTGCTCTTTTAAATCATCTATTTCTTCTTGAATATCTTCTATTGTGTCATCCAAATCATCAACCCTGCAATCTGTATGATAAGAAGGGTGTGTAATTCTTTCCGTCAAATCAACCGGCGCGGCACCTATAAGCCCAATTTTTTCACCATTAATCTCTACAATTTCAGACTTTTTAATATAATTGTTTAACTGTAATCGTTCTTGCTCTTCAATTTCATCGGGATTTCCATCTTCTATAGAATCCTGCTTTAAATTGATTGCAAAATAATTTCCGTTAAATTTACTTACTGTATCTGCAAAATCTTTTTGCGTTGTATCCATTTCATGATTTCCGAGTGCAGAACCCTTAATTCCAGCAAGATTCATAAATTTAATTACAGCAAGATTAACTGCTTTATTTTTTTCATCACCAATATTGTTATCACCTGCAGAAACTCTTAAATCACCTTTTATGCCGGACAAAATCCTTGTCATATTATTTGTCTGACCGTGCAAATCATTAACATAACCTACCGACATTTCAAAACTATCCTCTACAGGAGATTTTTCCAGACTGTTTTGTTTAGATACCTTTGATTCTCTAAACGTAAATTGTTGTGGGTTAATGCTTAGCGGTGATATTTTTATATTCATGTTCTCCTGCTTTTTAGGTTCTAAAACGGGTAAATATATTTTTTGCTAGTTTATTTTAATCATCATGATGTTCATAACGTATACGTCCAAACTGATTAATTACAACAGGTTCGTTCATTTCTTTTATATAATTGCTGGTCAGAATATCTTTATCATGAGGATATTTTTCTATATATAATTCTTCAGGAGCGAGTACATTATAATCAGCTCCGGCAGACATCAGAAATTCATCGGTTACAACCCTGTACGTTTTGTCTTTGCTCGGATGTTCGATATCGATTTCATGCTCAACGCCATCTTTATCGATATAATTCATCTCGATAAGAGTACCTTTATCCGGATTTACCGTATAATTTAAACCTGAAACTGCAAGCAATCCCGGTTTCAGAATAGGAGAATCATAAGTTACTTTTATGGCTTTTTTAAACGCATCAACGATAATATTTTCCGGAACGTCGGCAACAACTACATAATCCAAGAACGGAGCCATATCTTTTACATCTCTTGAATCAATTTCCCCTTCGTGAAAGAAATTTCTGACCCCGCTATGGTGCCAGAGAGCAATATCCGAATTGGTTTTTTCACGCATTATATCGCATACAAAGTTTGCATGCGGATTTTCTTCCGCAAGATTAGATGGCGGCGGCGGCGCTTCTTTCACATAACCGACTTTTTCCGGTTTTCCCAGAATACTATCAAAAACATATTGATTAATCATATTCTTGTGGAAAAGTCTTGTTTCGCCAATATTATTTTGCGCTTTGGTAATAACACCTTCTTTATCAAAAGTCAGATTGAGTTTTCCAAAATAATTTCCGTCTCTTCCGGCTTCCGTAATAATTACAGGTTCTCCTGATTTGGAGTATAAAAGGTTTTCTCCTTCTTTTATGTCTTTCAGAAGCTCGTGTGTATGACCGCCGATAATAACATCAATTCCATCAACATTCTGTGCTACTATCTTATCACGTTCATGCCCCATATGAGAAAGCAAAATAATTTTGTTTATACCCTGCTTCTTCATTTCATTAACTTCTTCCTGTATTTCTTCCATAGTATCATCCAAATCGTCTATAGAACAATCTGTATAATAATTAGGGTGTGTCAGCCTTTCAAGCATATCCATAGGACAAGCACCGATTAAGCCAATTTTTTGACCTTTAACTTCAACTACGGTTGATTTTTTTAAATGGCTCTTTAAGTCAGCCCTACCGTATTTTTTAATCTCGTTTTCATCCTGTTCATCGAGTGGAATTTGCTCAAAGTTAATTCCAAGCATTTCTCCGGTCATGCGTTTTATTGCTTCGATACAGTTCTTTTGATCCATGTCAATTTCATGATTACCGAGAGCCGAGGCTTTTATGTCGGCAATATTCAGAAATTTTGTTGTAACAAGGTGAATTGTTTCATTTTTTTCATCACCAATATCATTATCACCTGCTGATAACTTGAGGTCACCCTTTATACCTGAGAGAATTCTCATCATATTATTTGCCTGACCATGCGTATCATTAACATATCCTATAGACATCTCAAATGTATCGTGCTCAGGGCTGCGCTCAAATTTTAAATTACTAGATGAAGTAGTTACGGGATTGCTCTTAAAGCGGACATTTTGGATATTCAAATTTATTGGTTGGATATTCAAGTTCATATAAAACCTTCTATTCTTTTATATGAAAACACGTAAAAAATAAATTTGCCCGTTTTTCCAGAAAGTTTACAATTATTTACATAGAAAGACTGGTTAAAGCCTTTCTTATAACTTCTTCTGAATTAGTGCTGTCATTTATCGTTGGCAAAATTTTAGCAAGCGTATCCTCAATTTCTTTTTCTTCATATCCTAAAGAAAGCAGTACTGCCTGTGTATCTTCAATCGCAGGTATTTGCGGAACTTTACAAGCTGCCCTAGGAAGCTCTGTTTTTATCAATTTATCTTTTAATTCAAGAATTATTTTCTGCGCAAGCTTAGGACCGACACCTTTGGCGCGGGTAAGTTCTTTAAAATCCCCATCTATAACAAGAGAAATTAAGTCACAGGCATCAAATTCATTTAGGAGAGCAATTGCCATTTTTGCCCCGACCCCGGAAACAGAGAGAAGAATTTGAAATATATCTCGTGTTTCTTTATTCAAAAAACCGTATAGAGACATTGCATCTTCTCTGTGGGTTAAAAGAACATAGAGTTTTTGAATATCATTTTCATTAACAGATGTATTAATAAAGTCTCTTTCAACAACCTCCAGCAGATACCCTGTTCCGGACACTTCCATAGTTAAATAAGTACCCTTAGCCGTTTTTCTCTTGTCAGAAACAAACCCTTTAAAATAATCAAACATACCCCTCTACCCTTCCTGAAAATATTATACAATAAAAGAACTGTATAGATAAAAGATTGTACTTGATAATTTGTAAAAAGCTTTGATTATATTGTATATCGTGCTGAATGACAATTATTTGTATATGATGCTACAGGACTTTACAAAAAAATTTGTTTTGTGTAATATGTTTTTGTTACCAATTGAATAACTTTGGAGGAGTGCCAGAGCGGTTGATTGGAGCGGTCTTGAAAACCGTCGAACGTGCGAGCGTTCCGTGGGTTCGAATCCCACCTCCTCCTCCATTTAAAAAGCCCGAAACCTTTATGGTTCGGGCTTTTAATATTATATGCCATGTGCATTAGTTAATTTTATTGAAGAGCTGATTGAATTATCTGTCACCCTCTCTGACCCAACTGACATTTCGTTTCACTATTCTGGCAGGATTTCCTGCTAGTACCGCATTTTTTTCATCGCAGCTTTTCGTAACAACAGAATTTGTGCCTACAATGCAATTATCTGCTATTTTAACATTTTTACAAAGTGTTGCCCCGCTGCCAAGCCAGACATGATTCCCGATATCACAAAAGCGACCTTTATTAATGATGTTTTTATTATCTGGACATATAATGTTATGGTAATCTCCGCTCATAATATGTATGTTCCAGGAAAACATACAATCTTCACCTATATTAATCCGAGAATCGCGTGAAATACAGGCAATACTGCCTCCATTCATCGTAGTGTTCTTGCCGATATTAATTCTTGTATTATTTACTGTATGCAACATGACATTTTTTAATACTGTTGATTCCCCAATATTAATAATAGCATTACTACCATTTATTGATACACTGAAATTCTCAAATTTATAAGGATAGTTAATAATTATTTCATTATTGTTTCCTTTAATTTCAATTTTAAGTCCCATAATACGCTTTTTTACAGTTTTTTTAACACTGTTTTCAACGATATAAATATTATTATTTTGACCTTTAATCTTATATCCAATAGATTTGGAAAATTTAAAACCTAAAATCCTTACAATTTTATATTTAAATCCACAAACATATTTGTTCTGAACCGAAAAAATATCTTGAACAATCTCTTTCAATATTCCCATAGCATACTCCTTTTCTCTAATATATTAACACAAACCCGTTCTTATTAACAGATAAATTCGTAAAGTAAGGCGCTTATAATTTACCATTATATGAATTATGCTTGTCCTATGACAGATTTTCAAGCTTTAATAAACAAATCGATTAAAAATTTACGGTTAAGTCTTAATGTGACACAGGAAAAATTTAGCGAAATGTGTGGATTAAGTTCGGATAACTACCGCAATCTAGAGTATAATAGGCATACACCGAAATCCGGCACGATAGATAAAATTTGTTCTACTTTTAGACTAACTCCGATAGAGTTGTTAAGATGTGGTATGGAACAACCAAGCGATATTGAAGAAATAACAGACCTATTAAGGGGGATGCCGGATTGGCAACTTAACATGGTAAAAGATTTTATTACTCTTGTACGCAGGTATAAAAATAAAGTAGAACAATATAATAATGATGAAATCAGCTGATAAAATTAAGTAAATCCATGTGTATTCTGTGAACACTTAATATGTTAATTCATAGAGGGCGGAAACCTAGTATTTAACGTAATATTCTAAAATTCATTGGGTTCGAATCCCACCTCCACCTCCAGTTTAAAAGAGTCTGAAAAGGCTCTTTTTTAATGCATTTTAGGAGAAGCGTTTTACTCCCCCTTACAATCTGTTTGTACATTACGTCCAAGCGTATTATCACAGAAGTTAAGTTAAACCAAGAGCACTAAACATAAATTCTGCTAACGCTTCACCATTCCCACTACTATCATCATTTTTGTAAAATTCTTGAACTTCTTGTCTTGGCGGCATTGGTTTTAATTTCAATTCTTTTTCCATTCTTTCTTTTGCAATTTTCGGCGTTTCACTTTCTTCAATAATTTTCGCGACTTTTTTAATGTCATACCCTAACGATTTCCCTTTAGGTAAAGTAGATTCTGCTTCATTTAAAGCTTTAATCAAGATTTGTTTCAAATTTTTACCATACGAATTGTTATTAATTCTTTCTGCAATTTCAAGTCCGGCAATTCCCATTTCGGCCCTAAACCAAGCTGTTTGAGAATGTAGACCATTTATATAGCTGTTTTTCGCGCAAAAAACTTCCCATGTTTTTGGAAATATTTCAAATTTTTCTGAAAATTTTTTATATAAACCAAGCCATTTTATTTCTTCAGAAAACATTTCTTTATGCTGATTTATGATTTCTTTTCCTCCCGGGAGATCCGTAAAAAATCTAATGTTTTTATTTAAGCATTCTTCCAGCATTTTTTTGCATTTATCAGCTCCTCCTAATTTGTGTATTTGCATAAAAGCGTTTCTAACCTCTACTTCTGATTTAGAGGTTAATAACTTCATTTCACTCTCACTTGCTCCCAAAAACTTTCTTAACGCATCATTGTAAGTTGTATATCCCATTTTTTGAATAACGGTATTTGCTGTTTCATTCAAATTCCTATTAGATGTTTCTATAAGTTTAATTCCATCAAAAGCATCTGAAACTAAAAATTCTCCAGCACTGACATTAGGATTGTATTTTACAATAGCGCTTCCTTTAGGCAGATTAACTATATCCTGAAAAAAGAAATCGTCTTGTATTCCGCCTATAATTTTTGATTTTGGCATACCTCGGACAGTTTCATTGAAAGGGGCAATTATTGCATAATCCATTGTATTCCAACTGTTACCAACTGCATGCTCAGTTACAGGTTTATTCAAAGCAAAATGTATCGTTGTTCTTGCATATCCTGCGCCTTCCCTTGCTTTTGCCGCCAAATTTGTTGATAATATTTGCCCGTTTTTTGGATAATAATTTGTCATATGAATAAGTACCAGACTGTCAGGATTGACCTGTGTCATAGAAAATTCTGGTTTTGGCTTAGCCCAGCTAAATAAAGCAGTATCCGACTTTATTAATTTTTTAGTAGTTTGAATGGTATCGCTTTCAAGTTTAGGAACATATTTTAGCCCGCAGGTATTAATTTTTACAGGTCTTGTAGTAAGCAGGCTTTTACCACTGGTTCGTGTCCATGTAATAATTTCTTTACCTATAGCAGTTCCAACTTTTTCCAATCCCATATAAATCTCCTTGATTTCCCCTATATTTATAAAGTATTTTTCTTATAAAAAATTGCTTTTTTGCGAATTTATATTCAAGTTGTACAAAAATAAATCTTTTAAATTTATACTATAGTATCAGTTAAAATATACTTACAAATTAATTCGTATGACCGGCAAAACGTAAAGCTGTACTCCCTGGACAAATCTCAGGCATAGTTTGGATTTTCTATCACAAAATGCAAAGCAAACATCACAAATAAAAAATATATGTATTTGCAAATGCCCTAGATATTGAAACAAAAGACCTTTTTGATTTTTCGTTTTAAACTATTATAATGCTTTTCATATATCTTTAAAGAGAATACCGCAATATGTTTTTTGCAGTATGATTACTTAAAAAGGAGTACTCTATTATGATTATATTATTAATTAAGTGGGCTGCACTGGCTCTTTGTATTATGTTTGTAAGTTGGATTATTCCGGGGATTACTATTTCAACTTTTATGACCGCTTTAATAGCAGCTGCGGCAATTGCAATAGTTAATGTTGTAATAAAACCTGTCCTTATTTTTTTAACTCTTCCTATAAATATTTTAACATTGGGATTGTTCATTCTTGTAATAAATGCACTTCTGTTTATGTTTATTGCCTACCTTGTTCCCGGTGTAGAAATTGATGGATTCTGGAGTGCATTTTGGGGTGCAATTGTACTTTCCATTCTATCCATCGGAATTTCCTGGTTATAAAAAAGCTGATTTGGAAAAATTTGTTTATAAACGATTAACCGTTTACCATATATATTGCCCGTTGTACTCTCTGCTTCATAAAAATACAACTACAAACAATTTCTGATTTATTGGTGTATACTTATTCAGCACTCTATTTTCATCACAAGTACATGATTACACTTATTTAATTAAGTTTATTAATACTTGCTATCCCAAATATAGCAAAATTTTTAACACCACCGTTTTTCTTGCAGAAATTTTACACATTTCGAGTAAAAATAAAGGATTATAAAAAATTCAAAGATGTGGCAATGCTCCAAAAAATATTTAATCATTCAAA
>CAZXQM010000036.1:0-17638 GCA_964643455.1 uncultured Vampirovibrio sp.
GTTTGTATTTCTTGATTAATTCTTCATAAGTAAGATTCTGTCCGGTAACTTCATTTATTACATCCATAAAGTTTGAATATTGTGAAGAGACCCGATCAAGTATAATATTCGGAATAGAATCATTGGTCAAAAAATATTCTACACAGTTTTTGACATTGACTACTTTTGACTTATCTTCAAAAATAGTGCAAAAAGTCTTGTAGAAAGGTATTGCATACAAGCCGTTTTTCTCATCAAAAATTACCGCAACATCATACACTTCATCATGAGAAGAAAATCCGCCCATTGAATTTTCCAAAAAGTTTGAATAATTATTATCCAGTTCTTTTACGTGGAAGAACTTGTATTCAGCAATATCACATCCTTTATCCGACAAGTCTACTTCTTCACCTTCATTGAATGAGCCTATAATATCATCGGCATATTTGTTTGTAGTGAGAATGATGTCTGTATTAAAAGTTTTGATAAACTTTTGATACATTTCTGCAATTGTATTTTTAATTTCTTCCTCTTTATCCGGATTATCCAAATAAAGCAACTTCGGTGACTGCACGAGTCTCATTACCGCATATCTGTATGCGTCACCTTTTTGCGAATGAGACAAAACACTCGAAATTTCAATTACATAATACTCGCCATCAGATTCGAAAATTCTTGCCACAATATACTGTCCCGCATAAATACCGCGAAAATTCGTCATCTTTGTGAGCGAAAGTACTGTATATATTTTCTCATTAATTAAATTATAAAGCTCAAACCCGTTTTTAAGAATTTTCTTTATTTCAAAAATTGAAGCCTGAGCATTTATAAGACTTTCAATAATAGGCTGATTACCCTTTTCTTCTCTAAACATTTCAAGAATGGATTTGTTATCTATTCTGCGTTCAAAGATATATGGCAAAAAAATCTTTTCCATCTGATTAAGAGAAATATTTCTTGCGCCAACTGTAGCCAGATATTCATCAAAATCCGCTTTAACCTTTTCGTTAGCTTGAGTAAACTCAAAAATTTCTTTTACAATATCATTAATCCCGTTAATTTTATCTATTATGCTCATTACTATCTCCTCAAAGTCTTATGAATATAGAATAGCGTAAGCATAGTTATTAATCAATAATCCACTAAAGTGATTAAAGCAGTTGAAACACAAACATTTTTAAAGTAAAAAAATAATATGAAAAAGAAGATTTTATTCATAAACTTTGGCGGCATCGGGGACGAAATTTTATTTCTGCCTTCAATAATTTCCGTAAAAAAAGAATATCCGGATTCCGAAATTACTCTGGCACTTGAACCGCGAAGCAAGGGTATTGCATCGCTTACAGATATTATTGACAATATGTTATTTGCAGACATCAAAGGAAAAAATAAATATACAGAACTTCTTAATCTTCTTCAAAATATTTGGAAAAAGAAATTTGATATAGTAATTTCTTCCGGCTCAAACAAATTTATCTCAATATTCCTTGCCGCTACATTTATCAAGACACGCATAGGATATAATACGGGCAAACTGAGTGAATTTCTTCTTACAAAAGCTGTTCCTCTCAACAAAAATCAGTACGCAGCAAAAATGTACCACGATTTAGTCAAAAGTATAACCACTTTTAATACGGAACTTCCGGAACTCAAAATTAAACACAAAGAATGTGAGCCAAATACCGTTCTTATCCATCCGGGAGTAAGTTTAATAAGTGTAAAAAAAGGTATGATAAAAACCGTACCCGCCGAAGTTTGGGCAGAAGTTACGGAAAAACTTGCAGATAAAGGGAAAAAGGTTATTATAGCAGGCGGTCCGGATGACAAAAAAGTAATTGAAACCATAGAAAAACTTGTACCGTGCGAAAAATATAAAAATATGTACGAAAAAACACGCAATCTTAAAGAGCTTGCAGAGTTAATCTCCGGTGCAGAAAAATTTTTGTGCTCTGATTCCGCGCCTCTCCACATAGCAGCAGCACTCGGAGTCAAAACTTATGCAATTTTCGGTTCTACAGACGATAAAAAGTTAATACCTGATAACGGAAAAGTTATACCGGTAAAAGCAAAAAACTGCAACTGCACTCTTCGTCCGTGCTTATGGGAAAGACGTCATACAACCTGTCAAACCCTTGAATGCCTGAACATCTCTTCTGATGATATTGTAGAAACAGTATTAGATTAATTTTTCAACACATGCCAACATCGTTACAAAACTTAATTATGTTTTAAAACCATGCAAACATGCAAGGCGCATGGCTTTCCATGTTTTAAATCGCCAAAACCATGCAGCAGCGCAGTCTTGACATGTCTTAAAAGCAGGATATTCAATAAATTCCGATATTTGCAGTGTGGTTAAGAAAACGTTACAATTAACATGTTATGGGTTGTAAAAGGAATCTTAATTAATATAATAGAAATATATTAAGGAATTTTTGGGATTTCCTTGATGCAGATAATGAATTTAAATAAGTTTTGGGAGGAATAAGTGTTTAAGAGTCGTAATATGGGAAGAGCTATTGCTGTAAAGAGATGGACTCCGACAGCATTGGAGTGTTATAAAAGAGGATGCGTATGTGAAGGATGTTTTTACAGTGATTTCTTTAGTGCAACAGCTCAAAAATGCCAGATGAAGGCTGCTGTATTGGAACTCGTAAGAACAATCGGCGCACCTAATGTTGACTTGCCGCAAATCATTGAAAACTAATTATTGCAAATAAATTAATACGCTTCATATTACTTAATCTTTTATTTGACTAAAGAGCATGTTTTGTATAGTATATAAATACTATAAGTAAAGTTAGCTGAAAAGGAAATAGAATAATGAAACGTACACTAGAAGGAACAAAGATTAAAAGGCAGCATGTCAGCGGTTTCAGAGCCAGAATGGCTACTCCTGGAGGTCAAGAAGTATTAAACAGACGCCGCGCAAAAGGCAGACATCAAATAGCAATTTCTGGCAGTAAAAGAGCCTAAATTTAAAAGTTTAATTAATAAAAACGGTTCATTAATAAATGAACCGTTTTTATTTTGCAGCATCTTCAAACATATAAATAACTTCTTGCGGAGTAAGTTTAATTTCCTTTACCTTTTTATTAGCATACGGGATAATAAACGTAATTTTTTCTCCTGAAGCCTTCTTATCCTTTTTCATAATTTCAACCAATTTTTTGGCAGGA
The DNA here is from genome assembly GCA_964643455.1 of uncultured Vampirovibrio sp. Taxonomy (GTDB): domain Bacteria; phylum Cyanobacteriota; class Vampirovibrionia; order Gastranaerophilales; family Gastranaerophilaceae; genus CAG-196. The sequence continues at coordinate 3,159 of CAZXQM010000036.1, forward strand.
AATTTGATAACAAGCGGTTTGAACCCGTATTTTTCCAGAAGTTCTACTGAAAGCCTGTAATATGAGTATGTTATATACTCGTGTTGGTAAGCCCATTTAAGAATAAAAAATATACCATAAATAACAGCTTCGCCATGAGTATACTGCCGATACTTTGTAATTGTTTCAAGAGCATGAGCAAGAGTGTGCCCGAAATTCAGAACCTTTCGCAGTCCGATTTCTTTTTCATCCTGATTCACAACTGCTGTTTTCAAGTTCAAACAATATTCTATCAACCTGATTATTGTCATAGAATCTTTATGAAGTACTTTATCGCACCCCAGAGTTAAAAACTCAAACAAATGAAGTGCCATTCCGTACCCGCAATTTTCTTCTATAAAAGCATATTTCAAAACTTCTCCAAGTCCGGAGAGAAATTGTCTTTCATCAAGTGTGTCAAGAAAATTCGTATTAATAAAAACAGCTTTCGGCTGATGAAATGTTCCGATAATATTTTTAGCATCGTTTAAATCAATAGCTGTTTTGCCTCCTACTGAAGAATCAACGGCAGAAAGCAGCGTTGTCGGCACCTGAATATAATCAATGCCTCTCATATATGTAGAAGCAGCAAAACCGGTTATATCCCCCACAACACCACCGCCTAAGGCAATCATCACATCCTTGCGGGTTAAGCCTAGTTTTATAGCTTTATCAATGATTTTAAGATAGTTCTTGTAATTTTTTTCTTGTTCACCATCTTTCAGGATAAACAACTCATTTTTATTAAAATTAAATTTATTGTAATATAAATCATAAACTTTTTGGGAAATTACAATAAGTCTTTTCTGCCCCTTAGTAGCTTCATCAATATCTTCATTAAGTTTTGAGAAGCTGTTATCAGAAATTTCTATCGTATACCCCTTGTCCGGCGTTGTTACATTAAGAACTTGTCTCATCCAGTATAAACCTTATAATTTCATCTGCACTCAGCATATCAGTATCTACAATACAATGCGCTTTTTCGTAGTTTTGTTCTCTTTTTTGAAGCATGCTCTTAAGAATTTCATGCGGATTTTCTTTTTGCAAAAGCGGTCTTGTCGAATCTTCTTTGATTCTGCTATATAGTATATCAGGATTTGTTTTTAAATAAAACACTTTGCCGAATTTCAAAAGTGTTGCTCTGTTATCAGGATTTTCAAACGCACCGCCGCCCGTTGAAATTATTCGTTTTGCACCGGTACAACTCATTTTGATTGTATCATACTCCAGTTTCCTGAAATAATCTTCCGAATATTTTGCAAAAATATCGCTGATTTTCATCCCTGTTGTACGTTCAATGACACTATCAATATCAACATGAATATAATCATCCAATTTTTTTGCAAGCATTGCTCCTATCGTAGTTTTTCCTGATGCCGGCATTCCTACCAGAATAATATTATTCTCCATAATGTGCTTTCATCTCCACAAAATTATCACCGCCGATTTTGGAGAGAATCTCGTCAACAAGTATAATCGCAACTCTTGCTTCCGCAACAACAGCACATGCCGGAACCGCACATGTATCCGAGCGTTCAAAATGTGCACTTGCCGGCTGCATATCATTAATATCAACTGTTGAGAGAGCCTTACGCATCGTAGGGATAGCTTTCATTGTTCCCTTGACAACCAGTGCTTCACCGTTTGTCATGCCGCCTTCAAGTCCGCCCGCATTATTTGTATTCCTGTAGATTGTTTTATTCTTAACAAAAATTTCGTCATGCATTTGCGAACCTTTTAGAGATGCAGCATCCACACCGGCTCCGATTTCTACTGCTTTAACAGCAGGAATACTCATAACCGCCTGTGCAATACGTCCATCTAATGCTCTGTCCCAGTGCACATAAGAGCCCAGTCCGACAGGAAGATTACCGAAAATTACTTCAAATTTACCGCCAAGCGTATCACCTGCCTGAGCTGCTTCATCTATAGCATTTCGCATTTTATCTGCGGTTAAATCATCAGCACATCTGACATCTGACTTCTCAGCTTTTTCCTTAATTAATGTATAAGTTTTAGGATAAAAATCCAACTTTACATTCCCAATTTGAATAACATGGGAAAAACCCATTATGCCAAACTCTTTTAAAATCTGCTTTGCAACCGAGCCTACTGCAACCTCAATTGCAGTTTTCCTTGCACTTGAACGTTCCAGAACATTTCTTAAATCCGTAAAATTATATTTAATTGAACCCGCATAATCAGCATGCCCCGGACGTACTGTTGTAAAAGCCTTTTCTTCAATTTTTTTAATAGTTTCCTGCGCAGGATAATCCTGATGTTCAACATTCATAACGTCTTGCCAGTTTTCAAAGTCTTTATTCTTAATCTCCAGACAAATAGGCGCGCCTGTAGACTTTCCAAAACGAACACCTGATTTTATCTCAACAGTATCTTTTTCTATCTTCATTCTTCCGCCGCGACCGTAGCCGACCTGCCTGCGCGCTAAATCTTCATTTATGACAGAAGCCTTGATACGAAAACCTGCCGGAACACCTTCAATAATTGCGTTCAGGCACTTTCCATGGCTTTCTCCCGATGTTAAAAATCTGAATTTTTCCATGTCACTATTATACAACAAAAAGACACCAATAGCGGGGTGTCTTTTTATTAATTGTTAAATTACAATAATTATAAATCTTTTACATTAGGAGATGGATGAATATCGTGATGATATCTTTCATCATTATCCATCGCAGGATCAAGGTATGAATATAAGTTGCGGCAGAATCTTACAAACTTATTATGTTTCTTTTCATATAAAGGCTCGCAAGGTTCACCCATAGCGCGATTTATATGGATTAAAGTCTGTTCTGCTGTTGCTTCTGAATACCCGTTATTAATAAGATATTCAGCATCTACTTGTTGAGCAGGAGTAAGGTCTGCTCTTGCACTGATACATAAAGCTGTAAATAAAGCTAATACTAAAAATAAATTTCTTCTCATAACACCCATTCTTATTTAACTGAACTATATGATTCCATTATAATATTTTCTAACGAATTAATCAAGTCGGATTCCGGAACTCTTGCAATAATTTTTCCTTTTTTAAATATATACCCTTCTTTTATGGCTCCTGCTATACCAAAATCAGCATGTCTTGCTTCTCCGGGTCCATTAACGGGACAGCCCATAACTGCTATTGTTATAGGCATTTCCAAATCTTTGAAACGTTCTTCAACTTTTTTTGCCAAACCAATTAAGTCAATCTGTGTTCTGCCGCAAGTCGGGCATGATATAAAATTAACTCCTTTTTGTCTTAGATTCAAAGCTTTTAATATACCAAATCCGGCACGAACTTCTTCAACAGGTTCTTCTGTTAAAGAAACCCTTATTGTATCTCCTATACCCTCACTCAAAAGTGTACCGAGCCCGATTGAAGATTTTATCAAACCTGATTTCAACGTTCCGGCTTCCGTAATACCGAGATGCAGAGGGTAATCGACTTTTTGTACAATAAGCCGGTATGCTTCAATTGTTGTCATAACATCTGAAGATTTTAAAGAAATTTTTGTGTCATAAAAATTCAAATCTTCAAGAATTTCCAGATGACGCATTGCAGACAAAACCATTTTTTCTGGAAGCGGCAAATCTTTTTCCGCAAACTCTTTTTCAAGAGAACCGGCGTTAATACCTATCCTTATCGGAACATTATGAGCTTTAGCAGCTTCAACTACTTTAACCGTGTACTCTCTTTTGCCTATGTTTCCGGGGTTAATTCTCAGAGCATGAATCCCGTTTTCTATACACGTCAGAGCTAATCTGTAATCAAAATGAATATCCGCAACAAGCGGGATTGGGGACTTTTTGACAATCTCTTTTATTGCAGCTGCCGCATCTTTATTCAAAACAGCAAGCCTTGCAATTTCACACCCGGCAGAAGCTAATTCACTAATCTGGTCTAAAGTCTTGACAACATCACGTGTATCAGTATTACACATTGATTGAACCGAAACCGGCGCGTCTCCGCCTATTTTTACATTTCCTATAGAAATTTGCTTTGATTTTCGTCTGCTTATCATAGAAAAATTGTAGCATGAAATTGAACTCCGATACAATTTATAGTATTATCTAAGATGTTAACAAGAGGAGTTAAAATGAAAATAGCGGTTATTTCGGATATACATGGCAACATGGAAGCAGTGGAAGCTGTTCTGGCTGACATTGAGGAGAGAGAATGCGATAGAATTTTTGTTCTCGGAGATTATGCTATGGCAGGTCCTGAGCCTGATTCTACAGTTCAATATTTTATGAATAAAAAAGATAATCCTAAATTTACAATGATTCAGGGGAATACAGATTTAATGATTGCCGGCTATAGCGAAGAACTTTATAACTCGCTTAGAGAAAAAGCTCCGATTATGGCAGAAGCATTGAAAAGCGACGCCAAACTTTTGAATCCGCTTGAAAAAGAGTTTTTGAAAAATCTCCCTGACCGGCAGGAGATTGAACTTGAAGGAGTAAAATTCTTGCTTGTTCACGGTTCTCCAAGGAAAAATAATGAAGATATCCTTCCGGATACTCCGATAGAAGAAATTGAAAAAATGCTTGCAAATGTTGACGCAGATGTTGTATTGTGCGGTCATACACATATTCCATGCGGATTTCAGACAGAAAGCAAAAAAACTGTTGTAAATGACGGGAGCATAGGCAGACCGTTTTTTATCCCGCAGGGAGGAACTGTTAAGGCTTGCTATCTTACAATTGAAGTACAAAACGGGAAGTGTCTCTATGAACATCATTTTGTAGATTATAATAAAGAACAGGCTGCCAAAAAACTTGCTTCAAGAAATTTTGAAGGCTCTGATAAACTTGCCGGAATGCTTTTAAATCCTGAAATCAGACATTTTTAGAAAATAAATTTGGGAAATACGTTACCGGAAATTAATTGACAGCTAATGTTCGCTTACAGAATATTTTATAGCCTTCATAGAACTTAAACTTTTGTATAAACTTCATGTCAATGATATGATACTTATATTGGAGAGAGGAAATAGGGGAAAATGAATTATCATAATATTACAAAAGATGACATGCTCAATGGCGATGGTTTAAGAGTAGTTTTATGGGTTGCAGGCTGTACGCATCATTGTCAGGGATGTCAAAACCCTATTACCTGGGATGTTGCAGGTGGCTTACCTTTTGATGAAGATGCAGAAAATGAATTATTCGAAGCACTCTCTAAACATCATGTTTCCGGTATAACTTTTTCCGGCGGAGATCCGCTGCATCCGTTCAACAGGGAAGAAGTTTTCAGATTAATAAAAAAAATGAGAAAAGAAATGCCCCAAAAAACTATCTGGCTTTATACCGGATATTTGTGGGAAGAAATTAAGGACATTCCGGATATTGCTGATATTGATGTGATTGCAGACGGCAAGTTTGTACAGGAACTTCTGGACAACAACGCTCACTGGGTAGGAAGTACTAACCAGAGAGTCATTGATGTCAAGCCGACTTTAGAAACCGGCGAGATTGTTTTGCACAATACATAATTGTCACAAAATATTAAGATATGTTTTCTTAGTTTCTTTATTCTGCTATAATGCTGGTTAAGGCTATTGTGTATTCAGGAGGAAGTATGAAGGAACGTGAAAGCAACGTATTATCTTTACTTGAAGATAAGACTAATATTTATGCACGCAAAGTTGCACTCGGGATGAAAACCCAATTTGGCTGGCAAGAGATTACTTATGATGGTCTGGGGCTTATGTCCAGAAGACTTGCAGCATATTTAATGAATGACCTCGGTCTCCAAAGAGGAGAAAAGCTTGCAATACTTTCCGAATCCAAGCCGGAATACGGTGCTTGTGTATTTGCCTCTGTTATTTCAGGACTTATTACTGTTCCACTTGATATTAAACTTACAAAATATGAACTGCAATCTATACTTTCTGATTGTCTGCCATCCGTAATGCTTGTTTCTCAAACTTATATTGACAAAGCGTTTGAGCTTCAAAAATTAATTCCATCACTTAAACATATTATAGTTATGGATGAACATCCGGTTTATAATAATTTGCAAAGTATTTATACGATTCCGAATAATTATACCTGCAAATGGAGACATCGTTCAAGAAAGTCTACGGTTTTCATAATTTATACTTCCGGTACAACAGGCAAACCTAAAGGGGTTGAAACAACATTCGGCAATATGCTTACTCAACTGAAAGATTTAAAAGCAGCATTTGACAAAATTCTTCCTTACGGCGATGTAAGAGTATTGTCAATTCTTCCGATGAATCATCTATTTGAAATGACTGTCGGATTTTCAACATTTTTAAACCTCGGATTTACCGTATATTATACTCACAATCTTAAACCTAAAGATATTTTAAACACGATGCGTGACAAGAAAATTACCTTTATGGTTGTTGTTCCGGCGTTCTTAAAGCTTTTAAAAACAGGGCTTGAAGCTGAGATGAAAAATACATCCAAATTCTCTCAGAGAATTTTCCCGTTTTTGTATCATTTTGCTAAATTTGTGCCGTTTATCTGGGCAAAAAAACTTATGTTCCGGAAAATCCACAAATGTTTCGGCGGTTCTTTTAAAGGCTGCATGTCAGGCGGCGCACCGCTTGATTTAAACGTTGCAAAATTCTTCCAGAGAGTTGGTATTCAGGTTTATGAAGTATACGGACTTACAGAAACAAGCCCGATTGCAACAATAAATATAGAACGTAACAGGGATTTACATTCAGTCGGCAAACCGCTTCCTAGCTACGAAGCTAAAACTGATCCACAGACAGGTGAGCTTCTTCTTAAAGGTCCTTCTATTATGAAAGGGTATCATAACCAGCCGGAATTGACAGCTGAAGCAATTGATAAAGACGGATGGTTTCATACCGGAGATATTGCAAGGATTGACGAAAAAGGAAGAGTTTATATTACCGGAAGAATTAAAAACATGATTGTTTTATCCGGCGGTAAAAAAGTTTTTCCTGAAGAAGTTGAATCTGTACTTGAAAAAAGTGACCTGTTTGAAGAAGTTTGTGTATTTGGCGTTTCAAGAGAAGGCGGTGCAAAAGACGGTACGGAAGATATTGCAGCAGTTGTAGTACCAAAAGAAGAACTGAAAACAAAATACGACAATACAACGCTGGATAAATTGATGAGAGATGAAGTCAAAAAACTTTCGCAAAGACTGACACCATACAAACGCCCGATAAATATTACAGTTCTTAATCAGGCTCTTCCAAGAACCGCAACAAGAAAAGTCCAGCGCAAAAAAGTTAAAGAACTGGTTTATTCCAGATAATATGGGTAAAGGGTGAAGATTACATTAAAAGATTGTATTGCAGCTCAGGCAACACCTGACAAAAATCTTCATATTAACGTACTCATAGCAGGTCGGGCATTTAAATCTACAAAATAAAAAACAGATAGAAAAATGGAAACAGTAGAAGAACTTCGTACAAAATTAAATCAAGTCAGGGAAAAATGCCTTTCTTGCGAAAAATGTCCGCTTTGTAAAACAAGACATAATATAGTTTTTGACGATGGTATTCCAAACCCGAAATTAATGTTAATCGGCGAAGCTCCCGGATTCTATGAAGATCAGCAAGGTAAACCTTTTGTCGGCAAAGCCGGTCAGCTTTTGGACAGAATTTTCGCCTCCGTGGGACTTTCAAGAACAAAAGATGTTTATATTTGTAATACCTTAAAATGTCGTCCGCCTGATAACAGGAATCCGCTTCCGGACGAAAAAGAGGCTTGCTGGGAGTTCTTGGAAGCTCAAATAGAGATTATAAAACCAAAAATTATTCTGCTTTGCGGAAATGTCGCCGTGCAGTCAATTCTGGGTAATATCGGCGGAATCACAAGAATACGTGGAAACTGGTTTAAGCCTGAAAATGCAATAGTAAATGTTTATGGCGCTAAAATGATGCCAATTTTCCATCCTTCATATCTTTTAAGAAACGATACCCGTGAAAAGGGAGGACCTAAATGGCTTATGTGGCAGGATATTCAGGAGATTAGGCGGGAATACGACAAGTTATAGCGGGATGCGGAATCAAAGCAGATTCATAGAGCTATAGAACTTTGCCGGAATAATTTGTTTACAATATAGCAAACGTCCGGAAAGTATTATTCAAAACAAAGCCGTTTTATTATTTTCCTTTTATTTAATGTAAAATATGTTTATGACATCAGAACAGCTTTTTGAATTTGACAAAAATTTCAACCGTTGTATTATCGGAACGGATGAAGCGGGAAGAGGACCGGCAGCAGGAGGTGTGTTTGCGGCTGCTATTGAGTTTGAAAACGTTACAAATGGACTTATAAAGGATTTGAGTATACTTAATGATTCTAAAAAGCTTTCAACTAAGAAACGTGAATCTATTTTTGACACGATAAAAAATAATACACGTAACAAAATAGTGTGTATAGAAGTTGATGAAATTGAAAGAATTAACATATTAAATTCATCCCTTAAAGCAATGAATCTGGCATGCTCCGGAATTATTACCGGTGAGAATACTCTTGTTCTTGTAGATGGAAATAAATTAATTAAGGATTTTAAATATCATCAGCAATATATTATTAAAGGTGATTCAAAATCCGCATCAATAGCAGCTGCAAGTATTCTTGCAAAAGTCAGCCGCGACAGATATATGACAAGACTTCACGAGGAATTTCCGATGTATAATTGGGCAAAAAATGCCGGATATTTAACAAAAGAACACTTAGATGCAATAGACAAATATGGTTTATGCAAATATCATAGACCTTCTTTTTTGAAAAAACACTTCGCAAAGAACAGCCTCAAAATATAAGAAAATCTTGAACGGATAATAAACATCCGCTGCTTTTTATTCACAAACTTATTCTACTTATTCAAAGCAGCTTTAAGTCTTGCAAGTGAACGCGCAAGAGCAGCCTGTGCTCTATTTACGTCAATTATTGCAGCAGCATCGGCAAGACGTGCTTCTGCCCTGTTTTTCGCAGCATTTGCTCTCGTAACATCAATATCACAGCCGTCTTCACAAACATCAGTCAATATTGTTGCCGTATTGTCCTTGAACTGAAAAACACCGCCCATTGTTGCAAAATACCTGCTTTTATCACCCAATTTCGCTTTTGTAACACCTATTTCAAGTGCGGTTGTGAGTGGAATGTGGTCTTTTAAAATACCCATTTGACCGCTTGTTGTCTGGATAACAAGCTCATCTACTTCGCCTTCAAAAACAATTTTTTCGTGTGTAATTATTTTTAACTTCATTGTTTAAACTTCCTATACATTATTTCGAAAGTTTAGGAGCTTAGCAGTTGAGAAGAAGTTATATAGATTTTATGAACATTAGCAAGTTAAACTCTTCTAAACTACTAAACTTATCGTCCTCTAAACTTCTTTAAGCCAGCGTTTTTGCCTTCTCAACAGCTTCTTCAATTGTACCAACCATATAGAAAGCTTGCTCAGGCAAATCGTCATGCTTACCTTCAATAATTTCTTTGAATCCTCTGATTGTATCATCCAACTTAACATATTTGCCAGGAATACCTGAGAACTGTTCTGCAACAAAGAATGGTTGAGAAAGGAATCTCTGAATTTTTCTTGCTCTGTTAACCGTTTCCTTATCTTCGTCAGACAATTCATCCATACCGAGAATTGCGATAATATCTTGCAATTCTTTGTATTTCTGGAGGATTTCAAGCACTTTCTTAGTAACTTCATAGTGTTCTTTACCGATAACATTCGGATCAAGAACTCTTGAGTTTGAAGCAAGCGGATCAACAGCCGGATAAATACCAAGTGAAGCTATTTGCCTTGAAAGTACCGTAGAAGCATCCAAATGCGAGAACGTTGTAGCCGGAGCCGGGTCTGTCAGGTCGTCTGCAGGTACATAAATTGCCTGAACAGAAGTAATAGAACCATCCTTAGTAGAAGTAATACGTTCCTGTAATTCACCCATCTCAGTTGCCAGCGTAGGCTGATAACCTACTGCGGAAGGCATACGACCTAAAAGTGCTGATACTTCCGAACCTGCCTGAGTAAATCTGAAAATGTTATCAATAAACAAAAGTACATCCTGTTTAGAAAAATCTCTGAAATACTCTGCAGCAGTAAGAGCAGAAAGACCAACTCTCATTCTCGCTCCTGGCGGTTCGTTCATCTGACCGTAAATCAAACCTACTTTATCAAGAACTCCGCTTTCTTTAAATTCGTTCCAGAGGTCATTACCTTCTCTTGTTCTTTCACCAACACCGCCGAATACTGATACACCGTTGTGCGCCATTGCGATATTGTGAATTAATTCCTGAATCAAAACGGTTTTGCCAACTCCGGCACCGCCGAACAAACCAACCTTACCGCCTTTTTGATAAGGCTGCAAAAGGTCAATTGCTTTAATACCTGTTTCAAGAATCTCTATTTCAGTATTTTGATCAATAAGTGACGGAGATTCTCTATGAATCGGAAGATAGTCGTTAGTTTCAATCGGACCTGCATTATCAACAGGTTCGCCGATAACGTTCAAAATTCTGCCTAAAATCGGTTTCCCTACCGGAATTTTAATAGGTTCGCCGGTATTTTCAACTTTCATACCCCTTTTTAAACCGTCAGTTGAAGCCATTGCTACAGTTCTTACTCTGTTTGAGCCAAGCATCTGCTGAACTTCCGCAACAACATAAGACCCGTCTTCTTTATAAATTCTTAAAGCCGTATAAATTTCCGGAAGCTCCCCTTGCGCAAATTCTACGTCAATAACAGGTCCGATAATCTGTGTAATCAAACCTTCATTTTTATTTAATGTCTCCATTTACCCCACCTCATCTCTCTCTTTATTATGTTATGATTATAACACAAAATTTTATTTACAATCGAAAAATCGATTAAAATTAAGAAATAATCCTGCTTAGCAAATTTAAATAAAACCAGAAAGATTAATAAAAAATGTACTGTAAAGTACATCTATTCGGAATTTCAATCCGAAAAATACGGCTGATTACTTTTCCTCAGCTTTTTCCGGCTTTTCAGGCTTCGCAGTATTTTCAGACTTTTCTGTTTTCGCAGGTTCTTTTGCAGTTCCTTTTTCAGCGGCTTTAGCCTCTTTTTTAGCTTTTTTGGCAGCAATTCTTGCTTCCTGCTCTTCTTTTGTTAAGCCGGAATTAGGATTAAATAACCTTTTGAATCTTTGCCATCCGCTTAGTGTTCTTTCTTTGTCCAGAGCCTTTGTCACTTCTTCTTTTAATTTTACAGCTTCATCTTTTGATTTAAGTGCCGCATCTTTTTCGGCACTAAGCTGCGCAATTTCCTGCTTTAAACCTGAAACCTTTTTGCCTTTGGCATAGCCATATCCCAGTCCTGCTACAGCCAAAATACTTAAAGCTGTTAAACCCAGCATATTAGAAGATGCAGCTTTTTTTTGTTCAGTTTCAGGTTCATATACCATAGGCATTGATGAGTAATCTAAATAATCCTGATTATTCTGGGGAACAGTCATTGCATAATTTGCAGTATTTATACCTGTAATTGGCTCCATTTTTACCTTCTTTCACATCATTCTATACTTATGTATTATTATAAAACGTATGACAGATTAAAATTGCCTTATTATACATATTTGTAACAAAATATTTACATGATTAAACTTTTCTTATTTTGCTGCAGATGAGTAAACCTATGTTTCTGCAAAGAAATTATTATTCACCGGCAATAAGAGTTCTGGCAAATTTAAGCGACTCGTCAGTAATCTCACCGCCAGCAAGCTCCGCAACAGCTTTTAGCTTAGTATCTCCTTCCAGTACGGAAATATCTACACTTGTCTTTCCGTCCTGAGTTTTTCGTACATAGAAATGCTTATCGGATTTGGATGCAATTATTGCCTGATGCGTAATCATAATTATTTGCATGTATTTTGAAAGTTCTTTAACCTCTTCTGCTACGGATTGAGAAGTTTTGCCTGAAATTCCGGTATCAATTTCATCAAAGATAACAGTTTCTATATTATCACTTCGCGCAAAAATAGCTTTTATCGCGAGCATAACGCGGGAAATTTCACCTCCTGACGCGACTTTAGCCAGAGGTTTTAATCCTTCTGAAATATTTGTTGAAATTAAAAATTCCACTCTATCAAATCCGTTTGGCGAAAGCTCTCCTCTTTCAAAACTAATTTCAAACCTGACTTTCGGAAGTTCCAGTTTTTCCAGTTTTTCTACGATTAATCCTGAAAGCACTGCCGCATAATTCTTCCTTTCTAAAGAAATTTCACCGGCAAGCAGTTCCAGTTTCCGTTTCTTTTCTTCAATCTTTTCTTCCAGCTCTTCTATATGCTGTGTAGAAAACTCTATTCCGTCAAGCTCGGCTCTTAGGGCTTCTCCCTGTTTCATGACGTTTTCGAGTGTTCCGCCATACTTACGTTTTAATTTGTCAAGCAAAAACAGGCGCTCTTGTATCGAATTAATACGTTCTTCATCATTATCAAGCGAACTTGAATACTCCCTGAGCGAAGAGGATAAGTCTTTTAGGGTTTCAATAGCATCAATAAGCTTGTTTGCTTCTTCTTCAAGCGAGCTGTCCATGCCTGCAGCTTTTGCGAGATTCATTTTAATCTGCAGCAGAGCGTCCATAATCGCGCCATCATCACCTGATATTGACCAGTATGAGGACGCTGTTAATTCTTTCAACTTCTCAACATTTTCCAGAACCGCAAGTTCTTTGTTTAATTCTTCGTCCTCATCTATGGATTTTATTTGGGCTTCGTCAATTTCATTGACCTGAAATCTTAAAAAATCAATCTGTTCTGAGGTTTTATCGGCTGAATTTTTGAGTTTTTCGAGCGTTGATATCATATCTTTGTATTCAAAATATTCATGCCTGTAGTTTTCAATCATATTACCGCAGGTACTTTTTGCATAAGCATCCAGAAGCATGATATGGTATTTGGGCTGCAAAAATGAGTATGTCTGGTGCTGGGAATGAACATCTATAAATAATTCCCTAAAATGCTTCATAAAATCTTGATTTACAAGACAACCGTTAACCCTTGAACGAGAACCGCTTTTAGTAATTTCTCTGGATAAAATAATTTCCTCTCCGCAGTTGTCAATCCCGTTTTCTTCAAAAAGTTTTGAAATATCCTGTTTTTTATTAATAAGCGTAAGCTCAATTACGGCTTTTTCCGCTTCACCCTTGATTACTTCCCTGCCTGTTTTTGCGCCAAATGCAATGTCAATCGCATTAATAAGAATACTCTTTCCTGCTCCGGTTTCTCCGGTTATAATATTTAATCCTTCCGCTAATTCCAGTTCCAGCTCATCGATTAATATATAATTTTTTATGAAAATCTTTGATAACATATCCTGCCCTATTCATCTGAATCTTCCGAATCAGAATCATCGTCTTCATCATCATATTCTTCATCTTCAATATTATCATCAATATCTTCTTCTTCAAATTCTTCATCGGATTCATCGTCAAAATCCTCATCCGAATCATCATTTTCATCGTATTCGCTTTCTTCTTCCTCGTCCTCTTCTTCATCAAGTTCTTCCTCTTCCTCATCTTCCGGAGAGTATTCTTCGACACTTGCCTGAGGCTCTATAGACTCGTTTCTGTTGAGTTTTTCTTCTATATATTCAAATTCCTGCCCGACAATTTTTTTAGAGAAAGTAAGCGTATGAGGATTGTTAAGCGCAAGTTCCAGATTATCGCAATATTTTTCAGAATCTCCGATATATTTATAAACCCTTGCAAGGCAGTAATACAAATCACCGTTGTCATCTTCTTGAAGCCTTGTATGCAGAGTTTCCAAAATCTCTTCCGTATCACCGGATTTAAGGCAGATTTTTGTAAGCAGTTTGTAAGCTTCTATATCAGCAGAGTTATATTGAATTGTCTTAAGCAGGTAATTTTTTGCTTCTTCCATATTTCCGTTTTTAAACGCAATTGAACCGAGATTAAAATATGCCCAGCTGTAATCCGGCGAAATTTCAAGAATTTTATTATAACTATCAATAGCAAAATTCGTTAAGCCGTCATTCTGGTAAATATAACCAAGATAAAAATATGCGTATACATCTTTTGGGTTAATAGAAACAGCTTTTTGGAAATTATCAAGTGCAAGATTTTTTTCGTCTTTGTTGTAATAGCAAACACCAAGATTAAAATAGCAGTTTCCATCTTCAGGGTCAGTTTCCAATACCTTCTTGAAAGCTTCTATCGCATTATCCCATTCCTTAAGTTCAACCAAAACATCTCCAAGATTGTAATAGAAATCTTCCTGCGGAGAAAGCTCAACAGCTTTACAGTAGTAATCTTTTGCTTCTGTAATTTTTTTTAACTTTTCACTTACAATACCAAGATTATAATAAAGTTCAGCATCTTCCGGAAAATACTTAAGCAGATAAAGTAAATTTCCTTCAGCTTCTTCATTGAAACCATTATTCACAAGAAGAATTGAAAGTTCTCTTCTTGCCTGAAAATTTGAGGGATCGTTTTTAAGAATATTCTGAAGTGATTC
>CAZXQM010000037.1:0-13886 GCA_964643455.1 uncultured Vampirovibrio sp.
CTTGGGACGAGGGGGTCGCACGTTCGAATCGTGTCATCCCGACCATTTAAAAAAAAGAGTTTCAGGAATTTTTTGAAGCTCTTTTTTATTACAATTATGTGAGCAATTTATCCTACTTTATTATATTTATAATATAATATTTTTAAGGAGGTTATTAAAATGTATACACTTGTTTATTCGATTGATAATAGTGAACATCCTGAAACAGTGTATATTAATCTTACAAATTCCTGCACAAACTCTTGCATTTTTTGTTTGAGAAAACAGAAAGATGACGTATGTGGTGCTGAAATGTGGCATGACGATAATTATCAGTTTGAAGATATCGTTAATCAGTTTGAAAAATATAACCCTGTTCCCAAAAATGTAGTATTTTGCGGATATGGTGAACCATTTTTGAGACGCGAAATGATGAAAGAATTTTGTAAATATCTGAGAAGTAATCATCCGGAAGTTAAAATCAGAATAAATACAAACGGACATGCCAATGCAATTTTTAAAACCAATGTAGCAAAAGAATTTAAGAATCTGACAGATTCTGTTTCAGTAAGCTTAAATGCCTCTAACGAAAATGATTATGATGAAATTTGCAAACCGAAAATTAAAAACGCTTATGAAGAGGTTAAAAAATTCATTAAAGCTTGTACGGATGAAGGTATAGAAGTTACGGCATCAGTCGTAACCGGATTTGACAAAATACATTACATAAATGTAGATGAATGCGAAAAGATTGCGCAGCAGCTTGGAGCAAAATTTAGAAATAGAGAATTTATAGAAAACGGCTATTAGGGAATTGTATGAAAATCCAAAAAATTAAATCACAAAATTTTGAAAGAAAACAGCATTTTTTGTCTGTTGACGGAACAATGAATATGCAGAAACTTTTGGGCAAAATGAATAATGAAACGGTTTATACTTCAACCGGTAAAACTTTTGAATCAAAAGTTTTAAGAAAAATTAATGTTGAAAACAAAGCAAGATTTACAGATAAAAGATTTTTAGTTGACAAATCTAATAATGTATACGGAGAATCGACTCTGACTTTTGATAATACAGAACTGGCTATTGATAATACAAGCGGTGAAATTACAAATTATAAAAAGCCGTTTTTTAAAAGCTGGAAAAATATTATCTCAAAAGCAGAAGAAATCATTTCTACTGCTGTTAATAATTTTGATAATAACAATATAGTAAAAAAGAATTTTATCAAAATAAGCGGTTTTACATTGGAAGGTGCTAAAAATTTGCGAAAAGTTATTAAAAATGTTGAAAATAAAAATTAAGGAGTGATATGAAGCTCATACTTGCATCAAGTTCTCCAAGAAGAAAAAAAATACTGGAAGATTTAGGGCTAAAATTTGAAGTAGTTCCGTCAAATTATGATGAAAAACTTACTGATGATATTTTTTCTTATGAAAAAATAGAAGATTTGGCAACAAAAAAATGTTTGGATGTCTCAAACCGTTCTGATAAGGATTCTATAGTAATAGCAGCTGATACGGTAGTTGTTTTGCATAACAAAATTTTAGGAAAACCGCACTCAAAAGAAGAAGCATTTGAAATGCTTAAGTCATTATCGGGAGAAACTCATTCCGTTGTTACTTCTATTTGCGGTATCAATACAAAGACAAATAAAGCGGCTGTTCTTTCAACAACAAGTTATGTACGATTCAATGAGCTTTCTGATTATTTAATAAATTATTATATTGCAACACGCAATCCGCTTGATAAGGCAGGAAGTTACGGAATACAAGAACTTCCTCCGAAATTTATTGATAAATACGAAGGAAGTTTTGAAAATATTGTAGGTCTGGCACCCGAAGCCGTAATTGCTGTTTTGAAACAAATCGGTTACAATACTTAGTCCGTTTCCTTCCAAAAACAAAAATCAAAAAAGCGGTTGTATTTAAGTTTTTATATCCTCTTTTCTATTTTAATTCCGGCACCAATCTGATAAAATCATTTTATGCTTAAGACAATATTAATAATTTTACTTATTCTTTTTATCTGGACTTTCTTTATTGAGCCGAATCTGCTTGTTGTTAAACATTACAAGATTGATGCTTTGAAAGGGATTAAGATTGTTTTTGCAAGTGATTTTCATATTTCAAAATACGGCAAAAACAGATTAAAAAGAGTTGTCAAACTTATCAATAAACAAAATCCGGATATTGTTATATCAGGCGGTGATTTTATAAAAGGATATGACGGAAAACATACGCTTTCAATAGAGGAGCAGGCAGAAATACTAAAACAAATAAAAGCACCTTTCATAACCGTACTCGGAAATCATGACGGCTGGTATGACAAAGCAAGAGTTACGAAGGTTCTGCAGGAAAGCGGGTTTATTGTTCTTATAAATTCAAACATAAGGCTTAAAAATTTGACCATAGCGGGTGCAGATGATACTCAGACAGGAAAACCCGATGTAGCAAAAGCACTTGAAGGTACACAAAATCCGGTTGTATTTGTAACACACAGTCCGGATTTATACTATGATGTAAAAGTACCGGCTGCACTGATTCTTGCGGGACACACTCACGGAGGGCAAGTCAGTTTTCCGATAATCGGAGCTCCGATTGTACCTTCAAAATACGGTTCTAAATTCGCAAAACGTATTATAAAAGAAACACAAAATACAATGATTATTACAAAAGGAATCGGAACGAGCATTCTTCCGGTCAGATTTTGCGCCATACCGGAAATCGTTGTAATAAATTAGGAGAAAATATGCCGAGACTTCCTGAATATTTAAAAAGACCTATAATTGATACGGAAAAAACAAAAACAGTAAGGCGAATTTTGAAAACAAAATGCCTGAATACAGTCTGCGAAGGTGCAAGATGTCCCAACAAGAGTGAATGCTATTCACACAATACGGCAACTTTTTTAATTATGGGAAATGTTTGTACAAGAAATTGCAGGTATTGCAATATTTCTCCCGCACGTCCCGAACCTCTTGATACAGATGAGCCAAAACACGTTGCGGAAGCCGTAATGGAGCTGGGGTTAAAATATGCCGTTATAACTTCCGTGACCCGTGATGATTTGACTGACGGGGGGGCAGAACATTTCAAAAATTGTGTTGAAGAAATCAGACGGGTTTCAAATGCGAAAGTGGAAATATTAACACCTGATTTCAAGGGAAATGAAAAAGCTTTAGATATAATAATTTCTTCTAATCCGGATGTTTTTAATCATAATATTGAAACCGTAAAATCTGTTTTTAAAACAGCAAGACCTCAGGGAAATTATGAATGTTCGCTAAAAGTTTTAAAATATATAAAAGAAAATTCTTCTATAGTAACAAAATCCGGCATGATGATAGGTTTGGGTGAAAACTTGCAGGATATTGAAGAAACCTTTGTGGATTTAAAAACCGCAGGAGTTGATATTATAACGGTCGGGCAATACATTCAGCCTTCTAAAGCACATCTGGAAGTTTCAAAGTATTATAAACTTGAAGAATATGAAGATTTAAAAACACTCGCAAAAAAAATCGGATTCAAAAATTATCAAATTGCGCCGCTTGTCAGGAGTTCTTATCACGCTAAAAGCTGCTTTGAACAGAACGCAGAGATTCATTAGGCAAAAATTAAGCAGTTGCGGACAAAACAAAAATGATTTATTTATTATAAAATAATAAGAAATCGAGGTAAAAATGAGAACAGTAGAAGTTTATGCCGGAGCATACGCAAGCGGAAAATCAGAAACATCAATTAATCGCGCAAGACAATTTGCTAAAATAAACAAACCCGTAACACTGGTGGATTTAGATACTGTAGAGCCGGCTTATACTTTACGTCCCATTGCAGATAAGCTTCGCAATCTTGGAATAAATGTTATTACACAACCTGATAATTTCGGACTTGGTGAAGCCGCGAGTTATGTTACACCGGCACAAATTAATTGTCTTTCGCAGGGCGGAGATATAATTATTGATGTAGGCTACGGTGCAGGCGGATTGGATGTTCTGGATATTATAACCAATATAAAAAATGAAGAAAATTTGCAGATTTATCTGGTTGTAAATACCGCTAAATTTGAAACATCTACTGTTGAAAATATTATCGAATATGTTGATTTTGCCCGTGGAACAAACAACCAATATAAATTTTCAGGTGCAATTTCCAATACTCATTTAGGCGATGAAACCACAAAAACGGATATTATAAACGGGTATGAAAAATTAAAAAAAGCCTGCGCAAAAATTAATCTGCCGATTCGTGCAATCGGAGTGGATGAAAAACTGGCGTCTGAGTTTGATTTAACTTTTGATAACACGGATGTATGGATATACAAACGCTTTATGCCGTATGCTTTTTGGTAGTTTTTTTGTGATAAAATGCTGGTGTAATAGTTAGAGGGATCCGCCTCTTTATGGAGCTAAATAAGTTAGCGGAATGTTGCCGCAGACTCAATATTTACTCCGGAAAGGATAGAAAATGGAAAAGAATAATGAAACATTGCATGTATTAAGACATTCATGCTCACACATCATGGCTCAGGCTGTACAAAAGCTGTTTCCGCAGGCAAAGTTAGCTATAGGACCGGCAACTGACAGCGGATTTTACTACGATTTTGACCTAACTGACGGGTACGCATTTACTCAAGATGATTTAGCAAAAATCGAAGAAGAAATGAAAAATATCATCAAACAAAACCTGACGTTTGAAAGATATGAGATTCCTGATGTGGACAAACAAATTGCCGAATTCAAGGCAGAAGGAGAAATTTACAAAGCAGAATTGCTGGAAGAGCATAGAAATGATAATCCTACTCTTTATTTAACCAAAGATAAAGACGGAAATATCTTATTCAACGACCTTTGCGCAGGGCCTCATATTCCGAACACATCTTACATAAAAGGTAATGCCATTAAGCTTTTGAAGGTTGCAGGAGCTTATTGGAGAGGTAATGAGAAAAACAAAATGCTCCAGAGAATTTATGCAACTGCTTATTGGAATAAAGAAGATTTGCAGGCTTATTTAACCTTCGTTGAAGAAGCCGAAAAACGTGACCACAGAAAACTCGGAAGCCAATTGGATTTATTCTCCGTAAGAGAAGAAATCGGCTCAGGTTTTGTACTCTGGCATCCGAATCTTGCAATAGTTCGTGAAGAAATCGAAAACTACTGGCGAAGCGAGCACAGAAAAAGAGGTTATGTAATTGTTAACACTCCTCAAATTGCTAAATCAAAACTCTGGGAAATCTCCGGTCACATGGACCATTACAAAGAAAACATGTTCTTTATACAAAAAGACGAAGATTCAGATGAACAATACGTAGTAAAACCAATGAACTGCCCGTTCCATATACTTATTTATCAGGCAAACAGGTATTCATATCGCTCATTACCTTTGAGAATGGCAGAACTGGGAACAGTTTACAGAAGAGAAAAATCAGGCGCACTTTCCGGTTTGACTCGCGTACAAGGTTTTACTCAGGATGATGCACATATTTTCTGCACACCGGAACAGTTAGTTGGTGAAATTAATGAAATCATCGATTTTGTAGCAGACACAATGGACATCTTTAAAATGAGTTTTGAGGTTGAACTTTCAACCCGCCCTGAAAGCTTTGTCGGCGAGATTGAAAACTGGAACAGAGCAGAAGCCGGTTTGAAAGAAGCAATGGACAGACGCGGCATGAAATACGACATCAATGAAGGCGACGGCGCATTTTACGGGCCTAAAATTGATTTTAAAGTCAAAGACGCAATCGGAAGAACATGGCAATGCGCAACAATCCAGCTGGATTTCAACCTGCCTGAAAGATTCGGAATCAAGTATCAGGATAAAGACGGCAGTATGAAAACTCCTGTTATGCTCCACCGTGTTATATTCGGTTCAATGGAAAGATTCCACGGAATACTAATAGAACACTATGCCGGCGCATTCCCGACATGGCTTGCTCCGACTCAGGTCGCAATAGTTCCGATTTCAAACGAAAAACACGTTGAATTTGCAGAAGAAGTTTACAAAAAAATGCGTGCGGCAGGTATAAGAGTAAAACTTGATGACAGATCCGAATCTATGAATTATAAAATCAGAGAGTCGCTTCAAGACAAGAAAATACCTTATGTGTGCGTAATCGGCGACAAAGAAATTGAATCAAACTCTGTTGCAATAAGAAAACGCGGCGTCGGACAGGTTGGTACAAAACCGGTTGACGAATTTATTGCGGAAATCGAAAAAGAAATTAAAGACAGAGCTTAAAGATTTATCGGTTTTTGAGGGTGCGCCGCATAAAAATGCGGCGCACCTTGTTTTTATACTTTTCTTTTTTGAGGTAAAATTATTACCGGAGAGTTAAAGAATATGCCGGAAAAAATTTTAATATTGGGTTTATCAAAAAGCGGGGTTTCAGCTGCAAAATTTCTTGCAGGCAAAGGGTATAATGTTTATCTTACCGAATCAAAAGGGATAAATGAAGTTAGAGAAGAGTACCGCCTGCAAATTAAAGAGCTTGAAGCTATGGGAATCAAAGTAGAATGCGGCAGTCATAGTGATGAATTTATTAACGGTTCTGCTTTTGCGGTTACGAGTCCCGGAATTCCGCCTAAATCCGAGATTTTTAAGAGATTAAATGAAAAAAATATTAAAATAATCTCTGAAATAGAGCTTGCTTATTTAAATACCGATATTCCTTTTATTGCTATTACCGGAACAAATGGAAAAACAACAACTACAGCTCTTGTATCGCATATTTTAAGTAAAAATTTTTCTGCTCCGGTATGCGGTAATATCGGAGTACCTCCAACATCTTTATTGAATGAAAAACACGACTTTCTGATATGCGAAATAAGTTCCTACCAAGCGCAAATGACAGAAAAATTCAGAGCAAAATACGCCTGCTGGACAAACTTCACTCCTGACCATGTTGACTGGCATGAAGGATTGGAAAATTATTTTAATGCTAAAGCTAAAATATTTTTACCCCCTCAAGAGCCGGAGTTTGCAATTTTAAACGCGAAGGACGAGAAACTCACAGAGTTTTCTAAGAAGTGTAAGAATGTTGTATTTTTTGATACGGATGAAAACACCTCCCTTTATCACTCCGTAACACTTCCCCAGCAAGGAGAGCAGAATACTGCCGCAGATGACAAAAACCATTCACTAATAAAAAACAATGCCATATATTTTGGCGGCGAAAAAATTATTGACCTAAAAGACTGTCCTCTTGTCGGACATCATAATTATCAAAATATTATGTGCGGGATTATTATAGCAAAACTTGCAGGCATGAAAAACGAAGATATAAGAGAAAGGATAATGTCTTTTAAAGCACCTGAACATCGTCTGGAAAAAGTTAGGGAAATGAACGGTATAACTTTCTTTAATGATTCAAAAGCTACAAATCCGGAAGCTTCTATTGTAGCAATTGATTCTTTTAATAACCAAAATGTTGCCTTGATTCTCGGCGGAAGAGATAAAAACACAGATCTTACCGAGATGTGCAAATCCATAAATAATCATATCACTACGGTTTTGTTAATCGGTGAAGCTACGGAAAGATTTGAAAAAAATCTGAAAAAAAATGGTTTTAGTAATATAATAAAAGAACGCACCATGGAAGAAGCAATCGACAAAGCAATCAGTTTGAAACCTGATGTGGTACTTCTTTCACCGGCATGCGCAAGCTTTGATATGTTCAAGAGTTACGAGGAAAGAGGAGAAGTTTTCAAGGATTATGTCTTATCAAAATAATAACAATCCTGAAAAAATAAGTTCACAAAACATGCAGTCTGACAGACCGTTGTTTGTTGCCGTTATTTTCCTTGTAGTCATAGGCTTGATGGCAATATTTTCCGCAAGCGCACCAAAATGCGTAGATATGGGATTAAATCCCGCAAGATTTTTAATCCAGCAAATACTGGGTGTAATTGTCGGACTCGTCGGAATGAGATTTTTATCCAATTTCCACTATAAAAAACTTATTAACTATACATTTCCTTTTGCAATTTTTGTAATTATAATGCTTGTCATGGTAAAAGTCGCCGGCACAACAGTTAACGGTGCACAAAGATGGATTAACATAGGACCTTTAAATCTTCAACCGTCAGAATTTGCGAAACCGGCAGTTGTCATGCTTTTAGCCGGAGCATTTCATAAGGATTCATATATTTTTAACAGTAATAAAATATTAACAGTATTCATTCCTATACTTATTATGATAGGTTTAATTTTTATCCAGCCAAACTTAAGTATGGTTTTGCTTTTGCTTGCAACATCCGTTGCAATTTATATTTGTGCGGGAGGTTCAATACAATTTATTATTTACGGAATGTGTGCATTTATTCCGCTCTTATTCTTGAAAGGTTTAAAAGGATATCAATCCTCAAGAATCACCACCTGGCTTCATCCGGAAGCCGATCCTTTGGGAGCAGGATATAATATTATCCAATCTCTTGTAGCATTCGCATCCGGCGGACTATATGGTGTCGGATACGGAAGTTCTAAACAGAAGCTGGCATGGCTTCCGGAAGCGCATACAGATTTCATTTATGCCGTAATAGGAGAAGAGCATGGATTTATCGGTTGTTTACTGATTATATGTTTATTCTGGACGATATTGCAAAGAGGTTTTCATATCGCGTATAAATGTCAGGACATGTATGGTAAATTATTGGCACTCGGATTAACATTTTCTATCTGTTTTCAAGGTTTTCTCAATATGTGGGTTGCAAGTTCATTTGTTCCGGCAACCGGGGTTCCTATGCCGTTCATAAGCTATGGAGGTTCTTCCGTCATAGTTTCATTATGGATGGTAGGAATTATTCTTAATATATCAAAAGACAATGTAAAAAGGGTAAGGTTTGGTAACAATGTCAGAAGTATACAATAGTGTTTATTTTGTCACGGGAGGCGGTACCGGAGGGCATATATATCCCGCACTTGCCGTAGCAGATTCATTAACTGCCAGAGGATTTAAGGTTTATTATGTCGGAAACAAACGTAATATGGAGTTTGAACTGGCAGGTAAAAAAGGATATAAATTTTTGCATGTAAGTATAAAAGGCATGCCGAGAGGACTTAACCCGAAATTTTTTGTTTGGGGTGTCAAATTGGTTAAAGCAATTATCCGCTCAATCAGGTATATAAAAAAATATAATCCTGATGCTGTTTTTTCAACCGGAGGATATGTTTCCGCGCCGATGATTTTTGCCTGTATATTGACAAAAACACCTTATATGATGCATGATTGCGACGCAATGCCGGGACTGGTTACAAAAAAACTTTCCAAAAGAGCAAAATATGTCTCACTTGCTTTTGAAAAAGCAAAAAGATATATTCCAAATAAACATACAATTGTAACCGGAAACCCTATAAGAGAAGAATTTAAGACAATGACAAAAATTCAGGCTCTTGAGAATATGAATTTAAGCAAAAATAAGCTTACTTTATGTATTATGGGCGGCTCTCAGGGAGCAAAATCGATTAATAATACTGCAATAGAACTTCTTAAAGAATTTTCTCAGGAAAGGAATATGCAAATAATCTTCCAGACCGGAAAAAAGAATTATGATGATGTAATTGAACGTGTACGTCAGATTTACCCGACATTTGAACAGGATAACAATCTTATAATAAAACCGTATTTTATGGATATGATATCTCCTCTAAAATCCAGTGATATTGTCATATCACGTGCAGGCTCTCTGAGTATATCAGAAATTTGTGCATCGGGAGCGGCACCAATTTTAATTCCGTTTCCGTATGCGGCTGCAAATCACCAAAGAATAAACGCACAATATCTTCTTGAACTTGGAGCTTGTATTTACATAGAAGATAAAGAACTTGACCCGAATAAATTGAGGGAAGCAGTGGTAAGTTTGATTGAAAATCCCATAAAAATGAATTATATTAAGCAAAATTCTTCTCATCTTGCAAAGTTTGATGCAACAGAACGTATTGTGGAATTATTAATGAAATAATAATTTTAGTTAACTATTAATGCTATTGTTAATATTCTTATATGTAGAATTGTTAAAACTCTTAAAGAATCGTTGCAATAACTGCTTATTTAATATACTATGAAGGATATAGGAGATACGAGAAGGAGGACTCTTAATGTTCAAAAATTTATTAAAAGGAGGACTTGCATTAGTATTTGCGTTAATGCTTAATAATCCTGCACAAGCTTTTTATTCTGATATGAACGAAAATCACTGGGCATATCAATCAATCAAATTTTTAACTGAAGTAGGTGTAGTTGTTGGTTATCCTGATGGTACATATAAACCTGATATTCCTGTAACAAGAGCAGAATTTGCTTCTATGGCGATTAAAGCTTTAGGTCAGGAAGATGCAAATGTTACTCAGGAAATTCATTTTTCTGATGTCAACAATGATTTTTGGGCATATGATATTATAAAAAGAGCTGTATATTTTGATTTGATTCCTGATGCTGACGGACAGCGTTTCAGACCTTATGATTCAGTTACAAGAGCAGAAGCAATTACAATTGCGGTTAATGCTCTTACAACACAACAAATAAGTGAACAAAGAGCTCAAGAAATTATCTCTAAAAGTTATGAAGACTACGCTCAATTGCCGGCATGGTTTTTAGTTGCAGCAGGTAAGGCGCAGTTATTAGACCTGATTATTGTTATGCCGGGTAATGAAGGTAAATTAGAAGCTGACAGACCGGCTAACAGAGCAGAAATTGCAGCAATACTTTACAAAATGATGCAAGAAGCTAAGCTAAATCCTAATGCTAAACTGGCAGAAAGTATGCAAAAGAGAACAGCTGAAGGATATATTGTTGACAACGTAAAAGTTCAAGGTTCAATAGGTATTATTCCTGCAGGTTCAATTATTCCTATCAAAATGGAAACTGTTGTAGGTTCACAAATTTCTAATGTAACAGATATTTATACAGCAAAAATTCCAAATAACATTGTAACAAAAGATAAATACCTTTTAATTTCTGAAGGCAGTGATTTAAAAGGTCAGGTAAAAGATGTTCAAAAGGCTAAATTATTCAAACAAAATGGTGAAATTGTTATTAAGAATGAATTACTTGTAACTCCAAATGACCAGGCAGTTATGTTATATGGTGTAGCAACACTTGACCCTGATAAAATAAGTTTTTGGAGAAAGCTGTTTAAAGGAGCTAAAGTTCTTACAATACCGGGACAAATTGTTAATATCAGACTTTTAGGACCTTTGAAAATCGATTTAACAAATGGTTATGTTTACGAATAATTTCTTTTGCAGCCCTCTTTAAAGGGCTGCTTTTCTTTAAGTAAATTAACTTACAAGTACAACACTTTTTTTCCATATTTTATGCTTGAAATATATATCCCCCTTGCAAAAATAAGAAAAAACTACTATGATAACAATATTACAGCAATTATGCTGCAAATAAAAAATTTCCCAGAGTAGTATTGAAATGGAACAATTTGTAATAACGTTTGATGAAATAAAAGCTCTTTTAGCAGAGCAGCAGTATTCCGATTCAGATATAGAAGATTTAGAAAAAGCCTTTGAGTTTGCAAAAAAATTGCATTCCGGTCAATATCGGGTTTCTGAAGAACCGTATATTATTCACCCGATAGAAGTTGTAAAAATTCTTATAGGTTTAAGAGCGGATAAATATACTCTTATGGCCGGATTTTTGCATGACATATTGGAAGATACGGAGACTAAACCGGAAGAAATTAAAGAACTTTTTGGAGAAGATGTTTTAAATCTTGTTCAAGGTGTTACTAAACTGGGGAAATTACAGTTTAAATCAACAGAAGAGCGTCAAGCGGAAAATTTTCGTCGTATGCTGATTGCAATGGCAAGCGATGTAAGAATTATTCTCTTAAAACTTGCAGACAGATTGCACAATATGCGTACTTTAAACTACATGACACCTGTTAAACAGCAGCGCATTGCTCAGGAAACTTTAGACATTTTCGCACCTCTTGCCAACCGTTTAGGTGTCGGTAAAATTAAAGCGGAACTTGAAGATTTATCGCTAAAGTATCTTCATCCGGACAAGTATTATGAAATTGCTCAGCTTGTTTCTCAGAAAAAAGCCGAGCGTGAAATGACAGTTAAACTGTTGATAGATAAAATTTCAAAAGATGTTAAAGCAAGCGGAATTAATGCACAAATTACCGGACGTGCAAAGCATTATTACAGTATTTACAACAAAATGCAGCGTCTCAATGTTGCATTTCATGACCTTTACGATATTACAGCTGTACGTGTAATTGTTGATACGGAAAAAGAGTGCTATGAAGTTCTCGGACTTATTCACTCGCAATTTAAACCAATTCCGGGGCGTTTTAAGGATTATATAGCAATGCCTAAAGGAAATATGTATCAATCATTGCATACATCAGTAATCGGGCCGCGACAAAAACCGCTTGAAGTTCAAATCAGAACGTGGGAAATGCATGAAATTGCCGAATATGGTATCGCAGCA
Organism: uncultured Vampirovibrio sp.; assembly: GCA_964643455.1. Lineage (GTDB taxonomy): Bacteria > Cyanobacteriota > Vampirovibrionia > Gastranaerophilales > Gastranaerophilaceae > CAG-196. The sequence continues at coordinate 12,424 of CAZXQM010000037.1, forward strand.
CATTGGAGATATAAAGAAAAAGGGGCTAAAAAGGCTGATTCTACAAGTGATATTAAGTTTTCCTGGATGCGTAAGCTTGTCGAATATAACAAAGAAACTAAAAATGCGGAAGATTTCGTAAATTCTGTTAAACTGGATTTATTTTCAGATCAGGTTTTTGCATTTACTCCTGGGGGAGATGTTATTGACTTACCAACCGGAGCTACTCCGGTAGATTTTGCATACCGTATTCACTCCGATGTCGGACATAAAACAGTCGGAGCATTAATTAACGGACGTATAGCACAGCTTGATACGAAACTTAAAAACGGTGATATCGTAGAAATTATGACCTCAAAAGTTTCCGCTCCGCGTCTGGATTGGCTAAACTTTGTTGTTACAAAACAAGCAGCTTCCAGAATCCGTCAATGGTATAAGAAAAACAAAAGAGAAGACCATATTGAAATCGGCAAGGCAAATCTTGAGCATGAGCTTACAAAAACAGTATTTGATGAATATGTTAAAAACGGGGAATTTGATAAAGTTGCAAAACAGATGAATTATGTGAGTGCTGATGATTTGTTTGCAGCACTTGGTTACGGTGAAACTACAGTAAACAAAATAGTTAACAGGTTAAGAAAACCGCAGAAACAAGAAACTACTATTGCACATAGACCAAGAAAAGCTTCTGAAAAAGACATAATCGGGCTTGAGGGACTTTTGTATTCATTTGCAAGATGTTGTTCGCCAATTCCGGGAGAACCGATTGTAGGAGTTGTTACACGCTCAAAAGGTGTAACAGTGCACAGGCTGGATTGCAAAACTTTAGAAAACATTCCAACAGAAAGACTGCTTGATATTCATTGGTCAGGTAATAATATTAACAAAACTTACAGCACTACAATACGTATAGAAACCGCAGAAAAACTTGGACTTTTGAAAGATATAATAGGAGTTGTATCAGACAATAACACGAATATCAGTTCTGCTAACGTTAAATCAAAAGGCAAAGTAGGAATCATTGAACTCGGAATTGAACTTGATAACATCGATACTCTGCGTAAAGTAATGACAGCACTTCAAGCAATGCCGGATGTTTTTAGTGTTAAGAGAATTCAAACATCTTATACAAAATCACCGCAGCAATTTACCAAAAAAATTAACAAATCAAAGCATAAAAAGAATTCACATTAAATTTTACTTTTCTTTTTTGTATGACTTTCGCATTCAAGCATTATTCTGTTAAGGTTATTTAAATCATAAACCGGCGGAAGATTATATTTTAGCGGCAAGAAATATGCCGGAGCATTATGTGTTGAACTAATAAAGCCATTTGGCTCTTTTTCCCGCTGAAATATAAACGCATCACCTCTATATTGATTAAATTTTTCCAGATATTCCTTATTACCCTTCTCTGTTAAAGGTTTAACTATATCAACCAGAGGTTTGTATTTTTTATCTATATCTTTATTATTTAATATTTT
>CAZXQM010000037.1:13986-17125 GCA_964643455.1 uncultured Vampirovibrio sp.
GCCGGTCTTTTATTTTCAATTTCTATTAATTCAATTTCACCTTTTTCAATAGGTTTAATAAATCTTGAAAGAACTTTTTCTACAGATTTTTTGCGGCCGTCTCTCATAACAATTTTAGCACCATTTAAGTCGGTCATAAAATCAAGAACTTCTGATTTACAATTATATTGACGTGTTGCGCTCTTTTCTACAATTGATTTTGGAGTTTTTATACGGTCACGTATTTTTAATATAGGAAGTTTCGGATTTAATTCTGTTGCAATCATATCACCAAATAATCCGTTTAAAAAAGTACGAACTTTCTCTTGTGCAGGTTCTGCCGCTCTGTTTATTGAACGGGCAACTTCCAGAGAAACTCCTCCCATAGCTCTTGATTTAAGCATTTTTGCTGTTGCACCGAATGACACAGTATCCTTTGACAAAGTTTGCGGCATTTTCAAGCCGTAATAAGACTGGGGGTAAGAGACTCTTTTGTCGCTGTCGTTGTTTGATGCTTGAAAAGCTCTCAAACTATTTATTTTGGGGATAATCATTTTTTAATCTCCTTACACATACACAGGTACAAAACCTGTAAATGTAAAATTTTGCTATTTTATTAAGAAATATTAAGCTATACTGTTACCTGCTCCGGCAAAGATTCTTCTATTTCTACCTTATTTTCATATCCGGTAAGTTCACATATTTGTCTTGCCCATTCCATTATAATTTCATTTTCACTAAGAGTATAAGAAATAGGTGTTCCGATTTTTACGGTAATATGTTTTTCAAAAAGTTTTTTTGCATATCCGTCAAAACCGCATATACCGATAGGAACTACATCAACTTTGAATTTCTTTGCAAAAAGAACAAATCCTTTATGAATTTGTGACAAAGTATTATCTTTTACAATTTTACCTTGAGGAAAAATACCCAGCGACCATGAAGTATTAAAAATAGATTTAACCGTTTTAAAAGTAGCTATTTCAGGTTTATCTCTATTAACTGCAAAAGCACCCAAGGTATGTACAAGAAAACGTAAAAGTCTGTCCTTGTCATGGAATAATTCTTGCTTAGCCATAAAAGCAACTGTTTTTATGGTAGCCATAGAAACAAGCGGAGGATCAATATATGAAACATGGTTTGCAGCATAGATTACATGTGAATTTCCGGAAAGATTTTCACGTCCTTCGACTTTTAAATTATACATAAATTTTGTAACAGGCCAGACAACGATAAATAAAAACGACATATAATACAACGTTCTAAGCCAATTATAATCTTTTTCAGTTCTTCTATTGTAGTTTTTCTCTTTTTCCATTTTATCCTTCCTGTTGCAAACCGGTATTTACTTCAACATTATCTTCCACATACTTAAATCCGGTTAAAGTTTCAATTGATTTTTCCCATTTTTGCACTATTTCGTTAACATCACCAGAATACGGAATAATTTCTCCTATCCTTACTATAATTTTTCCTGAAAACGGAAGTCTTTTAACTTCTTGTGTACCGGTAATACCAATTGGAAGAATGTTGCATTTTGTACTTTTTGCAAGTGTGGCAAACCCTTTCGCAACATGGCTTATTTCTCCTGCTTCCTGACGTGTTCCCTGCGGAAATATTCCGAGCACCCAGTCGGTTTTTCTCAAATTTTTCACAGTTTTTATTGTAGATACGCTAAGTCTTTCTCTGTCAACGGCAAATGCTCCGAGCCAGTTCAGCCACCAGCGCATGAACGGATTTTTGAATAATTCTTTTTTTGCCATACATGCGACACCTCTATTCATTACGGCACAAACTAAAGGCGGATCCAGAGTGGACAAATGATTGGCTGCTATTAAAAAATCATTATCTTTTGGAATATTTTCTTTTCCGTAAACTTCAAGTCTGTATACCAGCTTAAAGCGAATCATATAAAAAAGATGAGTTGTTAAGAATAAAAACAGCCTGCGCCATTTGTTAAAAAACTTGACTTCTCTAAGAGCGTAATTATTTTTTTTATCATTTGACATAATTCAAAAACCCCTTGTCTTAAGCACTATTATACTATAAATAAAAGCGATAAAATAGCTTATAAGGGTAATTCTTATTCTTTATCTTCCAGAGCTTCCCGATATTCTTCTTGTGCTTCTGCTTCCAAACGTTCTATTTCTTTTTCTTTTCTTTCTTTTTCTTTTTCTTCTTCGAGAATATCTTTGATAGATTTTTTATGTTTTTTAGCATTCAAAACGGATGCAACGTTTGTCATCGCAAGAGAATTTAAAGTTGCACGCAGGAGAGCACTCCTATCAACGTATTGTTCGTTATAAAAATTATTATCTTCTTCTTCGCCTTCTGCCGGCGGAAGATACATAGCTTCCGAGCCGTACTTTTCTTGACTCATTTTAGCAGCAGTACCTGAAGGGTCACCGCTTTTAAAATTAAATGCCCCGCCAATACCATAAAAACCTGCTGCACGGTTATCTACCACTTGTAAGACCTCATGTAAGGGTAATACTTCCACATTTTAATACCCTCATACGATAATATAACCTCTAAAAGTATTATTTGCTAGTTCATTAAGAAATTGTTACATTTTATTAATTTATTTAAGAAAATCGGGAACAGGGTCATATCCGCCTTCGTTGAGCGGGTGACATTTACAAATTCTTTTTATTCCGAGCCATCCGCCGTTAATAAGTCCGAATTTTTCTATTGCTTGTTTTGTATATTCAGAGCAGGTGGGGTAAAATCTGCATTTAGCAGGTGTGTATTTTGAAAAAATTTGGTAAACTTTTATTAGGTTTAGAATCAGGTTTTTAAGCATTATAAACATATACTAGCATAAAAAAATATCAATCATTTAGTTTTAAAAGTTTTAATTTTATATTTTATAAAATTATATATTATTATTATTATATTATATTTATTATATTAATCATCTTCATCATAAGCTCTAATTATTTGTTCAAAACTATCTGAAAGTATTGAAAATACTGAGTTTTTTATGTTCAAAAAAATGTAGAAAACTTGTAGAAAAAATGAAAGTTATTGACATTTTTGAACATAAATTTGTAAAAAAGATAAACTTGATTAAAAAAGATGTAGATAACCCTCAAGTTATCTACATTTTTCTACATACTTTTCTACATAAAATCGCCGCTTTTCTACACACTTTTGAACA
>CAZXQM010000038.1:0-16718 GCA_964643455.1 uncultured Vampirovibrio sp.
ATTTTCGTTTTCCACTTTTTGGATTTTATTGTCAAGTTCTGAATTTGGGCTCTTCTCCGCAGCAAGCTTTAAGTACTTAAGCGCAGCTTCTGTATCCCCGAATTTTTCATAAATATCACCAATTTTGTATAAAGTATCATAATGCCCCTGATAACCTTTTGTATAAGCAATTTTATACATTTTTAAAGCATTTTTATATGCTTCTCTTCGATAATAAAATTCTCCCAATCCAAAAAAAGGCTCCGGCTTTGATTGGTCAAGCCCAATTGCAGCATAAAAACACCCCTTTGCATATCGGTCTTTCCCTATAATATCGTATAAAGTTCCAAGTTTAGTTTTGTATAAGAGATTTTGCGGACTTTTATTACATAAAATCGTGTATAAATTTAATGCCGTTGTCATCTCATCATTAACTTTGCCATTATAAGTTTTTAAAGCAAGATTATAATAAACACCGGCCTTCGAGTCCAACTCTTCTTCCGAAAGTTTTGTATAATCAATAGGTATCTGGTAATCGAGTTTACCCTGCAGAGCAGCAGAAGAAGGTAAAGCCAGATACAAAATCATAAACACTATACTTATAAATCTAATCAATCGTCCCATATAATTTATCTTAACATTGCATAATAATATCTATTATATCAGATAATTTTCTAGTACAATATAAAAAAGAGGGGTTTCGACTGGTGAAAGAATTTGTATGTCTAGCAGTGTTTATACTACTATCAGCACTATTTGCCATTGCAATGGTAATAGCCGGGTTTATTTGCCAGTACAAAAAAAACTCACCCGTAAAAAATTCCACATACGAATGCGGTGTCAAACCTATCAATGATGCAAGAATTCATTTTGACATAAGATATTTCAACTATGCCGTTTTGTTTTTGATTTTCGATATTGAAACAATATTTTTATATCCATTTGCGGCATTTGTAAATGAATTAGGTCTTTTTGCAATAATTGAAGCTTTTATATTTGTAGCATTACTTTTATTGGGACTTTATTATGCAATAGTCAGAAAAATTCTAAGGTGGGGATAAATATGGATGTTAATAAAGATAAGCTATCATCTGGAATTCCCGGAGTTATAATAACCTCAATAGACTTTGTCCTCAATTGGAGCAGAGCAAATTCATTATGGCCGCTTACATTTGCAACATCCTGCTGCGGAATAGAAATGATGCAGACAGTGGCTTCTGATAACGACATTGCAAGATTTGGCTCAGAAGTTTTTAGGGGTTCACCTCGCCAAGCGGATTTATTAATTTGTGCAGGAACAATAACACATAAAATGGCTCCTGTTTTACAGAGATTGTATGAACAGATGCCTGAACCGAAGTACGTAATTGCGATGGGAGCCTGCACCTGCGGCGGCGGAATGTTTGCCAATACCTCATATTCTGTAATAAAAGGGATTGATAAAATCATACCTGTTGATATTTATCTACCAATGTGTCCGCCGCGTCCGGAAGCTCTTTTAGATGCTATAAGAAAATTACAACTTAAAATAAAAAAAGAATCAATTCTTGATCGGCAAGAGTTTGTTAGTTCACATGACTTAAAACTTGTTGAAGATGGAGATATTCTAATCAAAAAAGGAGGTCATGATGGACTGGGATAAATTTTGCGAGGTTTTTGAAGACTGCGAGCTAAAGGAAAATAAAATTCTAATTAAATCAAGACTACATGACGTGATAAAATTTGTAACAGAAAATTATTCTTATGATATCTTAAAAGAAATTATTGCAATACACACTCAGGATGGTATGGTTGAATTGGTATATCATTTATATTCAACTGTTGATGAAGAAAACTTACTTATATCAATTTTTGTAAAAGACAGAGCAGAAAGTATTGTTGATTTATTCAAATCTGCACAAGCTGATGAAAATGAAATTTTCGACCTTTTTGGAATACAATTCATTGGAAACAAAAACCTGAAAAGACTATATATGCCTGAAAACTGGGATGGATATCCTTTAAGAAAAGATTACATACAAGATGATACGAGGTTATGCTGGAATGACGACGACAACAACTCTTAAACTGAATCTTGGACCTCAGCATCCGTCTACGCACGGAGTTTTAAGACTTCTTCTGGAACTTGAAGGAGAAAAAATTCTCTCCTGCGAACCTGATATAGGATATCTGCACAGAGGAATGGAAAAAATGGCGGAACAAATGTCTTATATCCAGTATCTCCCGACAGTTGACAGAATTGATTATCTGGCAGGCTTTTTTTACTCAGAACTTTTATGCAGAATCGTTGAAAAAGCACTGGATGTTGAACTTCCTGACAAAGTAAAAGTTATACGGGTTATGCTTCTGGAACTTAACAGAATTTCATCACATTTGCTCTGGATTGGTGCATTTTTAATGGATTTAGGTGCGACATCACCATTTTTCTATGCATTCAGAGACAGAGAAATGATTCTCAGGTATTTTGAAAAAATTACCGGTCAGAGAATGATGTATAACTATTTTGTATTCGGAGGTGTAAGAAGGGATATTGATTATCTTGAAGATGTTGAAGAAATTTTGTCGATTCTACCATCCAAACTTCATGATTATGAAAAACTCATTGAAGAAAATCCTATTTTTATAAAAAGAGTTGAAGCCAAGGGAATTTTAGAAAAAGAAACCGCACTTAATTATTCAATAACCGGAGTTAATTTGAGAGCAAGTGGTATTGATTTTGATTACAGAAGTCAGGATTATTTGTATAAGGGATTTGATTTTGGAAAAGTAATTTTAGAAGAAAAAGATTCAATGGCAAGATACAGGGCAAGAGTTCTTGAAATAAAAGAGAGTATGAAAATTATACGTCAGGCACTGGATTACCTGAAAAAATCATCCTCTCTTGAACAAAAACTAATAAATCCGCTTAATCTCAAATTACCGGAAGGAGATTATTTTGCAGATATAGAAGCTCCGAGAGGACTTGCAAGCTGCTTTGTCCGTTCTCTCGGAGAAAAAGAACCGTACAGACTGAAATGGCGGACAGGGTCTTATTATTCTGTAAACCTTATGAGGAAACTGCTTGTAGGAGAGTATCTGAATGATGCTATAGCAATTGCCGGCTCTCTGGATATAATTCTGCCGGAGGTGGATAAATAATGAATTACCTTTACTTCATATATATAGAATTTCTACAAAAATATAATATTCCAAAATTATTCGGAGATATTACGTATTACTTTATACCATTTTGTATAATAGCGGCAGTACTTCTGCTCGTAGTACTTGCACTTGTACTGGTTGAGAGAAAACTGCTGGGATTTTTTACCCAAAGAAAAGGACCTAACAGAGTCGGATGGTGGGGACTCTTGCAAACACTTGCAGATGCATTCAAACTCCTATGCAAAGAAAATATAACTCCGCGTATGGTCGATAGGTTTTTGTTCAATCTTGCTCCGATTCTTGTTTTTATACCAATGTTTGCGGCTCTGGGTATAATCCCGTACAGTTCTGAATTTACTTTCGTTAATACAAGTACTAATGTTATATTATATTTAATTCTTGCAGCATTTCCTGTTCTAAGTATATTTTTGGCAGGCTGGGCAAGTAATAATAAATATTCTCTCTTTGGAGCCGCAAGAAGCATCTCTCAAGTTTTAAGCTACGAACTTCCTATGACATTTGTAATTTTATCAGTAGTAGTTTTAGCTTCTTCCATGAATCTTACGGGAATTACCCTTGCACAGACTTCAAAATGGTGGATTTCAGGTTGGTTTATTTTCCCGAATATCTTGGGATTTATAATACTGTTCATCTGTATATTAGCAGAGCTAAACCGGTGCCCGTTTGATTTGCCGGAAGCCGAAAGTGAATTAATATGCGGATATAATACCGAATATTCAGGTATGAGATTTGCATTATTCTATTTGAGCGAATACGCAATGCTTTTTGCAAATGCTATGTTCATATCTATACTGTTCTTGGGCGGATATTTATCCCCATTTGGTAAATACTTATTCAGCTCATCATTTTTAATCTATTTTGAGCAGGCATTCTGGTTGTTTTTGAAAGCTTCAATAGTTGTATTCATTATGATTTGGATAAGAGCGACACTTCCTAGACTGGCATCATTTGATTTGATAAAATTCTCCTGGGTATACTTATTACCATTATCTATAATTAATTTATTCATCGCAGTTGTAATAAAATTCATAGGAATATAGGACTAATCGATTTAATAAAAAAATGAAAGGTTAAAAAGGGTTAATGCTTATAATAAAAAGTATTATAAATTTATTCAAAGGTCTATTTGTAGTTTTTAAACATTTGTTTAAACGCCCTGTTACTCTTGAATATCCGGAAAAGAAAAGAGTTTTAAACGATGTTTTCAGAGGCAAGCCAGAAGTGAAAGATTGTATCGGCTGCGGAGTTTGCCAAAAAGTCTGCCCGACAGGAGCTATAAAATTTTCTAAAAACAAAGAAGGAAAAGTTACAGAATACAAATTTGACTTAAAAAAATGTATTATTTGCGGTAATTGCTCTTTTTACTGCCCCAAGGGAGCCATTAAGATGACAAAAGAATATGAACTTGCAACAGACAAAGTTCAGGAACTTACTCTCAAATATAAAGGAGGTTCTGATGATTAATAATCCGGTAATTTTTTATTCTGCTTCCGTTTTTATAATTTTGTTTGCATTTATATGTTTGTTCGCAAAAAATGTTGTACATTCACTTCTTGCATCAATTGTAGTCTTTTTCTTTGGAGCATTATTTTTCTACGTTCTGGGTTCAGAATATAACGCAATTATTCAGGCTGCAATTTATGGTTTTGCGGTTCCGGTTCTTATCGGACTTTCTATAATGTTTGGCAGCCGGAAAAACAGTAATAAAACTCCGAAATCTTTTTCTTTTTATTTACCATTATTTGCAGGGATTTTTATTCTGGCTTTTGTTTACCTTATTATGATGTCAATTGTAATTATGCCTGATACATTCAATATTATGGAAGTTGTACAGGTTAACGCATTCGATACAGTGCGAAATTTTGCAAGAGCATTGTTTATTGATTATGTCTGGGCTTTTGAACTTGTATCGCTACTCCTCACAATAGTTATTGCAGGAATAGGAATGCTCAAAGCAAACAAACATAGAAGTTTAAAACAGAACAGAGGAGGAAACGAATAATGGAAATAACAATGTATCATTATTTATTTATCGGTCTTTTATTGTTTTTAATCGGACTTCTAGGCTCCGTTACAGTTAAAAATGTTATAAAAGTCTTAATTTCGATAGAAATTATGCTCCTTGGAGTAAATATAAATTTCATAACTTTTGCTGCTTTTTGTGATAATTTGAGGTTTGACGGATATATTATTTCACTGTTTTACGTGGGAATAGGTGCCGTTGAGCTCGCTGTTGCATTGTATTTGTTTTACCTGATGTATCAGAAAAAGGAAAGTGATAATATTGAAAAATTCAGTGACCTGTAAGTTAAGTAGAAAGGAAAGCCATTGACAGATTTAATTTTAGATAACATATACTTAATACTTTTGCTTCCACTCTGGATATTTCTAATAATTATGGCGGCGAGGTTTTTTGCTGTATACGTTCATAACAGAATTATTTACGCACTTACACTCCTCTCATCTTTTCTGGGAACGCTTGTGTGTTCAATTAATCTTTTAAAAATTAACGGGAGATGTATTGAACAGGCTCTTCCTTTTATTAAAATCGGAAACTTCTCAATTGAGTTCGGACTGTATGTCGATAAACTTTCGCTGATAATTGCACTCGTCCTGTTTCTTGTGAGTTTTCTGGTACAGCTATTTTCAATCTCTTATATGCAGAATGAATCTAAAAAATACAGATTTTTTGCGTACATGAATATGTTTAATTTTTCTATGGCAGGACTTTTATTCAGCCCTAATTTATTCCAGATGTATTTTTTCTGGGAACTTGTAGGAATTATGTCATATTTGCTCATCGGTTTTGATTACAGGAACAGAGAAAAATCAGAAGCTTCAAGACGGGTATTTTTGATGAACAGGTTCGGAGATACTGCATTAATAGGGGCAATAATTTTTACTTCCTATATAATGTTCACATACGGAGGCAGGCTGGGCTTAATGACGCTTTCTTTCGACGACATGAACTCAATTTCAACAATTTTATCCGCCTACACATCAACACCACTGTATTATATAATTTGTATTTTATTCATCACCGGTGCAGCAGTAAAATCCGCACAATTCCCTTTCTACACCTGGCTTCAGGACGCAATGGAAGCAAAGCTTCCGGTAAGCGCTCTATTACATTCTGCAACGATGGTTGTTGCGGGAGTTTATTTGTTAATAAGACTTATTCCGATGTTCACTCTGGAAGAGCCTTTACTATTGATTATTTCTTGTCTTGGAATTTTGACGGCACTTATTTGTTCAATTCTTGCTTCACTTGAAACTCATCCTAAGAAAGTGCTTGCGTATTCGACCTCAGCAAATCTTGGACTAATATTCTTATCTGTTGGTATTCTAAATATAAAAGCAGCTTTGATTTTCTTAATTGCCCACGCTTTTATTAAATCTATGCTTTTCCTTTCTCTGGATAAATCGGAAAATTACGTAAATTATGTCACGTTTCTGCTGGGAGGCTTGAGCCTTGCCGGAATCATTTTTTCTGGAATAACCTCTAAGGAATATTTATTTGTATCTCTGGAAAATAACACAATTCTATCAATTCTCTATTGTATAATCGCTTTTATGACGGCATTTTATATTATTCGGATTTCTCTTGTTATGATAAGAAATAAAAATCTTGTAAACAGAATAGATACTCCGGAATACATTCCGATTGCACTTCTTTTTCTGCTTAATATTATTTTCTATTTCTTCATAAGAGAAAAAGTGTCTTACAAAGTTGCAGAACCTTTCTGGGCAGCACTTGCAGGCTGGGCTGCCGTTTATTTCCTGCATACAAAGAATCTTCTTACAAAATTTTCTCAAACACCAAAACTTCTTGAAAAATTTTATAATAATGTACTAACAAAAATATATGACTTCATATCAAATACAACAAATTTCATAGATACAAGAATTCTTGCAGATTATAGATTTTTGATATGGTTTGCAAAATTTGATGTAAAAGTTGTAAACTGGATAGAAACAAATATAATGAATAAAACTGTAAGCTTAACTGTAAAATGTGCTAAGAATCTTTCCAGATGGGGTAAAAAACTTCAGACTAAAAATATTCAAAGCTACAATGCTTATGGATTTATAGTAGTAACAATAATTTTATGTTCGGTAATAATCGCATACACCGTAATAATAAACCGGATGAGCTAAAGGAGAAATATGGAGAAACTTTTATCAGTACCGTTTTTAGTATTTATGCCGCTTGTGATATCAATATTTGTAATATCACCGCTATTTACGAGAAATGAAATCATAGTAAGACGATTTTCAAAAAGCGTTTTTGGATTGCATTTTCTTTACTCAATTCTAATGCTGGCATTATTTGATTCTTCAAACCCTTATATAAGTCAAATTCATTTCTTCGGGCTTGATTGGGTTCAGTCTCTCGGAATAAAATTTGTTTTCAAAATTGATAACATATCAATGATTCTTGTTATGTTAACATCATTTGTATTTCTTATTTCATCATTTGCAAGCAAATTCAATATAAGGGCAAACCATAAGTTTTATTACTCAATGCTTTTGCTTTTGGAAAGTTCAATTCTCGGAATTTTTACCACATGTGATATGTTTGTGTTTTTCTTATTCTGGGAACTGGAGCTTATTCCCGCATACTTCCTTATCGGGAGCAAATGGAAAGGCACTGAAACTGAAGAAAATGTAAAAAAAGCCCAAAATTCAGCAATAAAATTCATTCTGTTTACTTTTTTAGGAAGTATGGTTATGCTTCTTGGAATACTGCTGCTCCATTACGGAAATTATATTTCTAACGGAATTTTATCAGCAAGCTTTTCAGACATAAATGCTTCACGTATACCTGAAACAATACAAATTCTAATCTCTATATGCCTGCTGATAGGATTTGGAGTAAAACTGCCAATAATACCTTTACATACCTGGCTTCCGGATGCACATACAAACGCACCAACACCAGTGAGTATGATTTTAGCAGGTATACTCTTAAAAACCGGCGCATACGGTATTTTTAGGTTCAATTATGAAATTCTCTCAGACGCTTTTATAACAATAGCACCAATCTTAGCTATTCTTGCACTTATAAACATAATTTATACCGCTTTTGTAGCTTACGCACAAAAAGATATCAAACGAATTGTAGCTTATTCAAGCATTTCTAATATGGGATTAATTCTCCTAGGACTTTGCGCAATTAACCAAATCGGGCTTGCGGCTTCTATTTTTCACATGGTAGCACATGCTCTAGTAACCTGTGGTCTGTTTATGGTAGCAGGAATTGTTTATTTAAGATGCAAAACAAGGGATATAAATACTCTTTCAGGTATAGCAGTGGTAATGCCTAGGCTTTTCGGATTTGCAACAGCAATTATTCTGGCTTCAGTAGGTATTCCGGCATTTGCGCCCTTTATTAGTGAAATTATGACAATAATTGGAGCTTTGAATGCAGATTTCTCTAACGTATTAAAGTTTGTATCACTGTTCTCCCTTCCACTTCTTATAATAAGTTCCTGCTATATGCTTAAATTCCTGCATAAAAGTTTCTTTGGAGAGCTTCCACAAGAGTACGAAAGAATTAACGATATAACAATTCACGAATTTATAGTTCTGGCTTCAGTACTCGCAGGACTTGTAATTTTCGGAATCTTCCCGCAGGTTCTTCTCGGTATGGTATCAGGCAGTTAATTCCTATTCACTGAAAAAAGAAAGGTTCAGGATGTTAAACGATATATTTAATATTTTATTACCGCAAATATCACTTGTAGGATTCATACTACTCCAATTAGTATTAAGCATGGTCATATCTCCGAGATTCTACAGATACGCAAGAGTTATTTCCATTATCGGAATATCTTTGAGCATAATTCTGTTATCTACAGTCCAAACAGAACCTCAGTATTTTGGATTCAAAGAATCGCTGATGTCAGACAATTACACTTTGTTATTTGATTTCCTTATTTTGTTATGCGGTTTTTTCATAACACTTCTTTCAAGAAATCATATAACAACTATAAAAGGAAATGCATATACTTTTAATGCCATTTTGCTTTCTGCAATATTCGGAGCAATGAGTGTAGTATCTTCTAACGATTTTTTGACGCTTTTTGTATCAATTGAACTCCTCAGCTTTTCAACTTATTTTCTTATTGCCTCTGCAAAAGGATACCATTCAAAAGAAGCATCATTTAAATATCTACTAACTTCTGCAATTTCAACAGGAGTTTTCCTATTTGGCGTTTCTTACCTTTACGGCATTACAGGTTCATTAAATCTTTCAAAAATATACGAAATTGTTATTAATCAACCCCCTTCTATCATGTACTCCGTTTCCGCAATTATTATTGTACTAGGTATAATCTCAAAACTTGCAATATTTCCTTTCGCAAACTGGGTAATTGATGTATATAAAGGAACAGAAACTTCTGTACTTGCTTTTTTATCAACAATCCCTAAACTTGCTATCTTCGGGATTGTATGCAGACTACTAGTTTTTCCGTTATCTAATAGCATTGAATTGACTTTTACTCTCGCAATAATTAGTTTAATCACCGCTTTCTGGGCAAATATTTATGCGATAAGAGAGAATAATGTTAAGGCTATATTAGCCTGTTCAACGGCCGCAAACTCTTCTTATATAATGCTTACAGCATGTCTTGTCTCTGTATACAATATTTCTGCCGTAATCTTTTATCTTCTATGCTACATCATTATGAATATCTCTGCTTTTGCATTCTTAAATATTTATTCAGATAAAAATGATATGGATGTTAGAAGTTTTAAAGGGTTATTCTATAATAACTATTTGCTTGCCGGAGCTTACGCATTTTCAATACTTGCATTAGCAGGAATCCCGATAACTTCAGGGTTTGTTGCAAAAATCTACCTATTTACTGCAATTGCAGGCTCCGGACTGATTTTCGTACCATTCCTTTTAGTGCTTTTAATCCTTACCGTTTTAGCACTTTATTATTATTTAAAAATCCTGGTCCCACTATTTGAAAACTGCGAAAAAAATACAGAAGTACAGAAACTAACCCCTGTATTCTCTCAAAAATTTGTACTTATTGTAACCGCAATAATAACTTTTTTAATAGGAATTTATCCGGAAAAAATTATAGAACTTTGTAAATTTATTGCATATAACATTTAATTTTTATACCAGACCTTAAAGTTCATTATTTTTCTATAGATTTCCGAATAATTACCATTAAATGTTATAGCTCTGTCATCAAGAATCAACCAGGCAGGCTTTTTTTCATTTGTAACTTCATCTATAAAATCATTCAATCTGTTAATATTTATCCAATTCTGAGCAAGTTTAAGTTCTCTTGTTGTAAAAATCTTTATACAAAAATCTCTTGCAAGTAGTTCTAAAAACTCTCGCGCACCTTGCGCAAGCGGGGGAATAATATCCTGATTATAATCACCGTCATAAGTATTTAATACACCATCTAAATCTATTAATAAAGTTTTTTTCATATATCCTGTTTGCGTGCTAGCATGACTAGTTGTCAATATTACTAGTATAGCTAACAATCATGATGTGAACAAGGTATATTTACAAAAATTTGCAAAAAATCTTAAAAAGCTTAGAAAAGAACGAGGACTTACCCAAGAAGATCTTGAATCAGATAATGTTTCACGTTCTATGATAAGTTTGATAGAGATTGTAAAAACAGATTTAACCATTTCTACAGCAAAAGCAATTGCAGATTCTATGGATATTCCAGTAAAAGTTCTTTTTGATTTTGAGGAATAATTAATTAAAAAATTCAATCTTTAATTATAAACACAAAAATCAAGGTTTATAAAATTGTTTCAAAAATTACGCTTGGCTCCTGTTCAGTTTCTTTATTTCCCCAGCTTTTTGCTCTGGCGGAAGTTGTTATATAGAGTTTCTTCTGTGCACGGGTAATTGCAACATATAATAATCTTAAACTTTCCTCCGAATTAAATTCTCTAAGTTCAAGCTCTGATTTTTTCTTATAGAGAGGATTAAACCCTCTTACTTCCTCCATAAATATTGTTGAAGATTTTGTTTTGGATTTTTCTACATCAATGGACAAATTCTTTTCTGCCATCTCCGGTAAAAATACGTATTCAAATTCATCACCCTTCGACTTGTGAAGAGTCATTATTTGAACTTTTCCTTTCATCGCATCTTTGTCCTCTTCTTCAGAAAAGAACTTAAATCCGCTTAGAGTAGGCTTCTTAGCCAGCTCTTCCAATCTTTGAAGCGCAATATCAAATTTAGCATTGGAGCTTAATCGTTTAACGAGTGTAGCTATCAAATACACATTAGATTTTTCAATATCACTTGTGTAATAAAAAAGCCCGACTCTAATTACAAGCTCTTCAAGCGGAAGGGTAGAAGAATTAAGCCAATACTGCATATCCCACAGGAATTGCGCAAGGTCATTCGATTCTATGTCATCTCCAGTTTTCTGAATAAAAGGCTTTTCAGAAGCTCTTATTTCAAGCTGCAATCTTTGTTTATAAAATCCTAAATCAGAAAGTGTTTCATAAGTTGATACAACAACTTCATTATCAAACGGATTCTGTATAAATTTCAGAATTGCAAATATAGTATTAAATACGCCCTTTTGTCCTAAAGATTCACTTCTTGTTATACTCTTAAATCCTGCATCGTTAATAAAACCTGCCCACGAAGCAACCTGATAATTATTCCTCAAAAGTATTCCGATTGTCGCATCTTTATTACGGGTGAGAATATTTTTTATTTCTTTTAAAATAAAATTACGCTCGGCAAATGCATTTTCAAAAACCCTTGAAAAAATAGCATTTTCACTAACCGGATTTTTACCCTCAACCCCTTGCATATAACTTGTAAAAAATGCTTTCGGCAAAATTTCGTTTCCGTAATTTACAAGATTATTTGCTAATGTCATAACATCCAGCGTACATCTTTGCGAATGATTCATCTCAACCGTTTTATCCGCAGTTTTAATAAAGTTTCTGAAACCTTCCACATCAGCGTTAGAAAAAGTTGTTGTAATTGCCTGATTAATATCTCCGCATCTTACAAGATTTTTATGTTTTCCGCTCAAAAGCGCAATTAATCTTTGCTGAACCCCTGATGAATCCTGTGCCTCATCCTCTATTATATATTCACAAATATTTTGATAATATTCTAAAATATCAGGATTATTTTCCAGAAGCTTCACAGACATTATCAAAATATCATCATAATCGATTAAATTTTCTTCCCTTAATTTTGCCTGATATTCTTTATAAAAACCCTTAAATTTTTCAATCTTTTTATCGCTTGAAGGTGTATCAATATCTCCTTCCTGCAACTTTATAACAGAAATTGCCCTGTCAAATTCGTCTATCTCTGTTTTTGTGAATTTACCGCTAATAGATTTTATAATCCTCATTCTTTGCGTATCATCACAAATATCAAAATCAGAATCTAAATTTAACCTTTCATAATTTGCATTTTCTTTTATAATTCTAAGTGCAAGTCCGTGAATAGTACTGATGTTTGGAAGCTGGGTAGAATTCGGACACATGTTTTTAATTCTTTCTCTAAAATTTCTGGCTGCAGAATCCATATAAGTCAGGACAAAAATATTAGATGGAACAACCCCTTGATTAATAAGTTTTAAAATTAACGCAAGTAAGATTGTTGTTTTTCCGGCTCCGGGAACAGCAGAAATTGCCATACTGCCTTTTTTATAATCCAATACAGGTTTCTGGTCAACCCTTGGGGTAATCTTAAATACAGGTTTGTTATCTTCAAGCCCATCACTTTCGCTTCCAGCAAGATATTCTTCAATTCCGCCAAGATTTTCAACACCGGCAGGATCAAACAAACTGGAACATGCCCAGATATGTTCTTTTGCAAGAAGCAAGAGTTTTCTTAAAATTCTTGCAGTCTTTTGTTTTGCCAAAAATATATCATCATCAACCGTATATTCATCCTTTGTCCAGTCTGCCTGAAAGACCCACGCATTATACAAAGGTCCTGTATCAGTCTTAACCCAGTCGGAATGAGAAACGTCCAACCAAAACTGATATTTGGAAGAAATTTTATTATCAATAATCTTTTGAGGAGTTGCAACAACAAGATCGTCATCCCCAAATTCCAGAATTGTACTAGGATTCTCTGCAATAATTGAGTTTTCTATCTGAACAATAATCTCATTTGCACGCTCTATTACAGTCTTTTCTCCAAGAACACTTTCAAAATCTCTGAGCTGTTTTATGAAGAAATTAAATTTATTGACCTTACTTCCGTCAGTATGTTCTACTAACTTGTAAAATAATTCATAAACTTTTAAAGAAAGTCTTTCGTCTTTCACTTTAATTTCTTCAAAAACTTTCAAAAACTTCCGGTATTTTTCATCATAAAATTCGAGAGTTATTTTAGGAAGCACGCCTGTATTTTTGTATCCGGCAAGAATTCCATCACAATACTTGAGCGGAATTCCAAGATAATCGGATAAAATAACTCTCAGTTCCACCTCCGTAATATCAATACCCAGCATTAATTTCAGGATATTCAAACTCGCCTTAACAAGCGGATTATCAATAAGTTTTTCGCTTCCGGATAAAAACAGGGGATTACAGATATGCTTCAAATTCTCTTCAAGAGTAAATTTGAGCATATTATCCTGCAGAGGAGTAATTATTGTAATATCTTTTGGTTTAATATTTTTTTTGAATAAGTTTTTTATCTTTTCAATCGTGAAATCCAGAATCTCAGCACGTTTGGAGAGAGATGTTAATGTAAAATTTTCCAATCTTTCATGCTTTCCCTCAAGTATGTTAGAGAAAATTATTTCGCCCTGCGCAAAAGATTCCGGTGAAGCGAAATGCGTGAGGTTTGAAGCGGGAGAATATTCCGGCGGCAAACCGTCAATTACCTCTTCTTTGAATAAGTGTACTAACTTACACTCAATCGAAGTATCAGCGCTCAAATATCCGCACCTGCTTGAGCCGAGGGAGTCAAAACAAATTACCCAATCCCTTAATTGAGGTTTTAAATATGATATAAAATCAAAACAAACAGGAGTCATCTCATCTGCATCATCAACAAGAAGATATTTTATATTTTTAAAATAATCCGTATTCTTATAAACGTGATTAAAAATTAAAGTCTGCCTCAAATAATCAAAGCTTCTTTTTTTCAGCGTTGATGACAAAAGTTTTTTTATAATCAATTCCGCATCTTCTGCAAAAGATTCTTTCAAAATTTTTGATCTTTTTTCAACATCATCATTTGTTAAATGATTCTGAACAATAAGAGAATATCTTCTAAAAATTTGGTGTAAAAGAGAATGTTTTGAATTATACCCTTTCACATCAATTTGTTTTAAAATATCTTTTAAGAGAAACTGTGACACTTCCAAACCTACTAAATTCGGCAATATAAAGGCTTTTGAGGATGTAATGGAATTTTCTAAAAAACACCAGTTTTCAACAAGTGTATTATATACAATTGAAAAGAAAGAATGTACATTCAAATTTTCTATCGCATTATTGTGAATATTATTTAAAATTATATCGCTGAATTGTTTTTTTAGAGTTGAGTTTTGGACAAGAACCAGTATTTCTGAAGGTTTCACCCCATCAGAAATCAGCTCCAAATATTTATCAACTAATACTTTAATTCGAAAATCAGCTTTAATTAAATTTAATAACATACTCCTTATGGACTATTTTAGCACAAATATAATTCAAACCTCTTGCAAAATCTGAAAATTTTTAATACAATAAATGGGTAAGTTTTTTACAGTGACACTATTTAAGAAGGAGATTAAAAAATGGCAAGAGTTAAAGAAGAAAAAAAAGGTATTCAAGAACAAATCATTGAATCAGCTGGTCAAATCTATAATTACCTTTCTAACAAAGGTGAAGTTTCTATCAGTAAAATGAAAAAAGATTTATCTTTAAATGAAAACTTTGCTGAAATGGGATTAGGCTGGTTATCCAGAGAAGATAAACTTGAATACACTCAAAAAGCTAAATCAGTAACTGTAAAATTAAGATAGTAACTGAAGAAAAATTTAAATAAAAAAACCTCTCTGAATCTGAGGGGTTTTTTTATTTAGAAAACTAACAAACATTTATTTCTTATCTACAGTTGGGGATAGTCCTTTTATAGCAAAAGGTTTAGCAAAATAGACCGCGCTCACGATTCCGAGAAGTGCGCCAATAACATTTAGAGAAGTTCTTACTCCCTTCCAGCTATTCGGAAGAAAATTTGAGACAGACAAAAGTCCACTCCCTGCCATCAGATAAATATAAGCTTTAAAAATTCCTCTTGGGACGGCAACGCAATCCTGCACATCACGCGGATTTTTGACGTTATCGGCAATTATATCTATAAATTCTCGTTTCGGCTTATTAGGTTGTGTATTATAAAAACTTTGCGAAGATTGTATTTTTGAAACATTCATAACATTAATATTAAACCTTAAAAAAATTTTTTTTGCCCTATTTTAAAATTTCTTTTTTCTTTTCTTTGATTTCATTAAATAATATTTTTAGAATTTCCTTTGGGTATTTTGCTTTCAAAAAGCATTTTTCCAATTTATTCAAATCTTCTTCTGTTTTACCGTTGTACTTGATATTCTCAAACGTATTACATCCTTGAAGATCTACAATTTTAAACGTTGCCTGCCCAAAATCATCTACCTCAAGAATTCCATTATTAATCTGTTTTTGCACTTTAATATTAGGGATTTCATACACTTCACCATTGACCCCTGCAATTTCTGGATACCTTAATCTGCTGTGAAAAACATTTACAATAGCGCCAGCAGAACTCAGTAATTTAAGCATATTTTTCATATTTCGTTCCTGCTCTTTGTAAAATAAAGAATCACCCGGGATTATTGCCCCCATTGTAACACCTTCAGGCATAAGAGTTTTTATTATAAACTGCAATCTTTTTGGATTACAATTAGGCATTGCGTGATAAAGTGCATGCATTCTTGTATTTTTATTAAAAAGATACATTACAGAACAATCATAAACAGCGGAAGTTGAAATAGGTTTATCAGCTTCCGCAATGAGAAAACTATCACCGAAGCCTTCAGTATTAGTAGAATAACCGCAGTTTTTTACACTTTTATCTTTATAAAAAAAATCCCAAAAATATCTTAGAGGTATTGAGCCGTCGCATTTTGTTCCGGCAAGGCACTGCGGTCGTACATTTTTAATCTTGTTTAACGATTTTTTAGGCGTATAGTAACCGACGGGATTATGAATAAACAAATCATAAAGAGATTGTTTCTTAATTTTTAGTCCGCCAAATACCGGAGATTTGTTATAACAAACATTTGGCTCTGTATAATAACAAAAATTGACTTTCATAAAGAAACTAAACCGTCAAAAAAAATATTTTGCTATAAAAAATATTTATGCTAGAATAGTTTTGTTGAAAATTGAATACGGGTGCGTGGCGCAGTTGACTCTGCCGAAAAAAATCCGAACCGTTGAGGATTTTTTGAGAGGTAGCGAACACGGGAGTGTTCCCGCTGACAACTGCATAGGCGCAAAGTTTGAAAATTGAATACGGGTGCGTGGCGCAGTTGACTCTGCCGAAAAAAATCCGAACCGTTGAG
>CAZXQM010000039.1:0-16643 GCA_964643455.1 uncultured Vampirovibrio sp.
TGAAACTGTCAAATTTTTAAGAAATAATACAAGGTTTCATCTATTTGCAAATAATATAATTATATTAATTTTTGCCGCGCATCGACTTATATATTCATAGCGAACAAACCAATAAGTTATGTTCTGATTTGAAAGATTAAAAATCTTTTGCAGCATAGCTACATCTTTAAATTTTTTGTAATGATGATAGCCGAAAGTTTTTTAGTGTGTGTTCCTATTTTTTCCTGGATACCAACTGCTTGACAGGCTGTTTTTATAATATAGTACGCCCCGAATCTATCAAGCCGGTTTTTAAAAATGGAAACAAAGCCTCATCAGAACGCCATATCGTTAGGATATGACTTTGTTTTGGCTGTTCGGGCACAACTATTATTTCAAGACCCGTTTTTCGGTTTACAATCATTTATTATCTTTATAAGCTTTTTTAAATATTTCACTGTTTCTTTATACAGTGTTTCTTGTGTTGGAGAGAAGAGTTCTCGTGTTAGAATATCAATACGATCGTCTATAAGCTGTACAAAGGATTCTCTTTCAGATTCTGCCACCGCATTCAAAATTATTCTCAATTTTTTTTGTGGTTTTACATTTTTCGGAACCACAACTCTCGTGAGCACGCCTGTAAGAGAATTAGTCTTATTTATCTTTTCTGAAAGTTTTTCAAAGTCTATGTTATCTGCATAATTTTCTAATGCTTTTACAGGAATATCATATTTTTTTGCACGTAACTCATCTGCTGCTTTAAAGAATTCTGAAGGAGATTGATAGTTAGCAAATCGCTCAACAAGAGTCATACCAAAATTTCTCCTCATCTCATCAATATACTTACTTACTTCCAAAGTAGGGTTATTTCCATCAGCAAAATTTGCTACTTTGTCTGAATCTAATTTTTCAATAACTTTTCTTAATTCGTTATCTTTTATTAATTCAGGATTAATATTTCTAGCAGATGCTGATTTTTTAGCACCTCTAAGCAATCTTTGCACGCCTTCCCCAAGATGTCCTTTACGTCCGGCAATACCAAGTCCTATTACTGCAGCTAAAGCCGTTGCTCCTATCATATATTTCGCGGCATTTGATTTTTCTTTATCAGCCGTTTCTACAGTTTTTTTAGTTTCTTCTTTTTTTATCGCTTGTTTATCTTGTATTGGTGTTTCAACGCTGTTATATGCAATTTTATCAATAGGCATAATTTTTCCCTTTAATTTGTTTCCTATATTTTTATAAAAACAAACATATAAAAATTTTGCTCATAAAATAAAAAAAATTCGGGGAATTGTTACAATTTCTTCACATTTATAGCAATAATTTTTTCTTGTAGTTGTTATATATAAATATCAGGTACAGTAAAAAAGTTTTGAAGGGATTAATTATGGAATTAAATGTAAACAAAGTTGCTCTTGCAGGAACATCAAATGTCGGTAATGTTTCTAACGTAAATACTCCGAAAGAAACTGCATTTGACACAAATTTATTGGAACGGGAACCTCTGCAAGATACGGTTAATTTATCCGGTCGAAAAGATTTAACTGATGAAGAGAAAAAAGAACTGGTTCTTAAGGCCAGAACAAGAGCAAGCGGATACTCTTTCTTTTTTGGACCTTTCAGCGTTCTATACTATGGTTTAAAATCCGATAATGCCGTTGCAGAAAAATACGATTTGGATCCTAAAGAAGATAAAAAGTTAATCAAAAAAATTAAAAAAGAACAGTTACTCTGGACATTACCAGCATGTATTCCAGGATTACACCTTGTAGCAGGCGGTGCAGCATACTTATATAACAAAAACTGCGATGCCGATGATATTAATTTATAATTAAATTAATTCAAAATGTAAAAGAACACATGGTTTGAGTATTTTGGGCAAAATCTAATTAATATTTTATAACAATTAGACAATTTTCTCTAGGATAAATACTTGGGATTTATATAAATATACACATTAGTCGGAGATTTTATATGGGGATATCTGCATTAACAAGATTGGTACGAATAACTGGAAATGGACTCCCGGGTCAATTAAGACGCACTAGTACTTTGCCTGTTGATAAATTAATGCCTGATTTTCTAGAAACATTATCGTCTAAAGCTAAATTTAACAGATATTCTCAAGAATTAAAATCTGCTATTACAGATTTCGTACAAATTGGTGATACAAATGCGACAAGTTTTATAAAAACATTGGTAGATAATAATGCAGCAGAAAAAGATATTTTAAATTTATTAAAAGAACCTGAACACTTCAATCTTTATAGAGCTATAAAAGTAAGATTAAATAAATTAATGCAAGATATTAAGTTTATAAGTCCTGAAGAAAAGAATCTTTTTAGCCAAAATTTATCATTATTAGGCATTAAAGATAAAGCTAGTTTTTTAAATCTTACGGAATCTAAGGGCTTTAGTGAGATTTTGGAAGGAAAATTAAGTTTGGAATATATTAAAGGTTTAAAATCTACTGATAAAATTGGATATAACCATTTTTATGATTTATTTGCAAGTATTGAAAAAGCAACTGATACCCGATTATCAAAAATTGTAGGTTTAGATAAAGATGGTGTAATAACATTAATTAAGTCTATGGATGAAGAAATCTGCAAATCACCAAAAGTATTAGAAGATTTACTTGTAATACTAGAAAAACATAAAAATCCCGATGCAGTTAATAAAATATTAAAACTATGCAAAGAAAATATACAAGAGGGATATGTAAATGATGAAATAAAAAAACTTATTGAATTTACCGACAGTATAGAACCTAGTAAACTTAACAAATTTCTTAAATTATATGAGGGTAGTTATTCACCTCATATATATAGACTTAAATATGATTTAGAATCTTTCTTTTCAAAAGAAAATAAAATAGACCAAGAATTATTTGAGTTTTTAGTAAAAAATAAAAATACATATAATCAATTTAGTGTTGGTCAAATAAATGCTTTTTTAAGTATTGAAGGCGCTGATAAAAATATACTTAAAAAGTATGTTAATGCTCTAAATAAAATGAATGAAAAGAAATACTTTGATTATAGTTTAGAATCAGTATCGGCAAATAATTTTGAATATTTTAAAAAATTATTGGAAGAAAATAAGATAGATAAAGAAAATTATTTTAAATTACTTCTGACAAGCAGCCAAGAAATATTTAAAAAGCCTGAAAATTGGCCACTTGCTGATGATATATATAGAGAAACATTTTTACCAATTTTTAAATCTACTAATGAAAATCTTTGGTTAGCATTAGATGTTTCAGCTAAGAGAATATGTAATCCTGAATCTTATAATAAATTAAAAACTAGTGAAATTATAAATTTAGTAGTATCTAAAAAATTAAAACCAGATATACTTCGTCGTGGATATAGACACGAATTTATACCCGAAGTTTATAGTGATATAGAACTATTAAAAAATGGAGGAAGTGTAATTAAGCACTTTACTTCTTTTGACAAAATTTTATCAAAAACAACTGCCGGTGATGTTGTTTCGGTTAATGGGAAAATGTTTATTAATAATAATGGTCGTCTTCAGGCTTGGAATATGACTGAAGAAAAATTCAATGATTTGTTCCCATTAGTCGAAAGATTTACAGGCTCACAAGGACCTACAAATTGTTTTCTTTATAGTGCTTTAGAAACAATGTATAGAAATCCAAAAACAAGAGGTCAATATTACAAACTTTTTGAACAAAAAGGTGATGATATATTAGTAACAATCCCCGCATATAAAGATTTTAATGGTACAGTTAAATTTACAAATGGCGATATAACTACAGTTTTTGGCTCTAGTAGAAATGCAAAACATAACTTGATGTTAGAGCAAGCATACGCACGAACAGCATTGCGATCAGAAAAAAATACACCGATTGGTAAAAATCCAACTACAACTGATGATTATGAGTATTTAACAGAAAGGTTGCATGGTGGACAAACCGGTGATGTATTACGTGATTTGTTGAATTTTAACCCAAATCTTAAAAGATTAAAAAATAATAGAAATTTAGTCAAAGGAACACAAACATTATTTTTCAAAAAACCAAATCCAGAGGCTGCCAAAAAATTGTTTGATACATATGGTACTAACCCTAATTTAATGTTTAATATAGGTGTAAAAAGTGAAAGTTGTTATCATGCAATTTCAGTTAAATCATATAATCCTGAAACGGGAATAGTTACAATCATAGATCCTTCTATGTTAGGTGTATATGAAGAAATGTCTTTGAAGGAATTAGCTCCTAATATTGTGAAAATTTGGATAACAAATGTATAATATTTTTTTAAAGTGACTTTTCCCAAATAATCAAACTAACGGAAATAATCAAATTAATTGCATGATTGAGGTTTCGTCGGTTGGACATACTTGCCCAATGGTAAATTTGGACATTAAATGTAAAAGAACACATGGTTTGATTTCTTGTTACAGATGGTTTGATTATTTTCGGACACTTCCGTCGGGTTAAAACCTAAACACAATGCCTCTCTTTACCATATAATCATTTTAACCGTACACGATTGAAATGTCTGCTCAAATTTAAAGGCACCCGCCTTGTGGTTATCGTCACAACAAAAAATATTACTTATATAAAAAGCAGGGATTATCCCCTGCTTTTACATTAAAAAACTCCCCAGGTTGGACTCGAACCAACAACCTACCGGTTAACAGCCGGTTGCTCCGCCATTGAGCTACTGAGGATTATCTTTAGACAATTTCTTGTCTGAAACTTTTGATATAATTTATTATAGAATAAAAATTTTTCTTGTAAAGTACTTTTTTTTATTGGCAAATTGTGCAATTGTATGCTAAAATATTTTATATGAAAATAAATAGGGGGTATCTATGTCAAATCCGATTTTTAACAATAATATCAGAGAACAGACCCGCGTTTTAGACGGCGAGCCGATGACAATTAATGGTGCAGTTAATAAAACTCTGATACTTCTGGCATGCGTTGTAATTGCAGCTTTATATACCTGGTTTTTAGCCATCAACGGTTATACTGATAAAGCTCAAATATTAACTTTCGCCGGCGGGATTGCAGGATTTGTTCTTGCCTTGATAATTACTTTTACGCGAAGTGCGATGCATATTCTTACACCGATATATGCGATTTGTGAAGGATTTTTAATCGGAGGTGTTTCTGCGATTTATGCGGCACAATATTCAGGAATAGTTATGCAGGCTGTTTTGGGAACATTTGCAGCGTTGTTTTCCATGCTGACTTTATACAGGTTAGGCGTTGTTAGATGTACTGAAAAGTTTCGGGCGGTTATGTTTACGGCTTTACTATCAGTTGCAATTGTTTATTTAATCCAAATCATTGCAAGCTTTTTCGGACGCGGGATTCCGCAAATATTCACATCCAGCCCGATAGGTATTGGCTTTAGTATAGTAGTTATACTAATTGCAGCATTTACTCTTATCATTGATTTTGACTTTATAGAGCGCGGTTCTCAAATGCTTTTGGAAAAAAAATACGAATGGTATGGGGCCTTTGGACTCATGGTAAGCTTGATATGGTTGTATATTGAAATATTAAGATTACTTGCAAAATTTTCTGATAGAAGATAATTCTAAAGCTCTCCGGACAGGGGAGCTTTTTTAAATCAATTCTCCGTATATTTTTCCATTTTTATATTTGGTTAAGCGTACTGAACAAAGCTTATTCAGCATAGACATGTCATTAGACTTTATACGTACGGTCAGATAGTTTTCGGACATGCCTTTTAACATACCGTCATGTTTATCCGGCGACTTTTCTATTAAGACTTCCCGGATTTTACCGATATTTTTTCGTATAAATTCCTCATGCTTTTTTGCAGAAATCTCTTTTACAATAGCTGCACGTTCCTCCTTAACCTTTTCATCAACCTGATTCGGCATAGATGCACCTTTAGTGCCTTTGCGTATAGAATAAGGAAATGTATGAATCTGCGATAAGCCGGAAATTTCAAGATTTTTACGCGTAATTTCAAAATCTTCATCCGTCTCACCGGCAAAGCCTGTTATTATGTCACTCCCCAAGAATGGCATATCAAACATTGAATTTATTTTATCTATAAGTTTTAGATAATACTCAACCTTATAAAATCTATTCATGCTCTCAAGAGTTTTATTACAGGCAGACTGCAATGAAAGATGAAAATGCGGACAGAATTTGTTCGATGTTGAAAGAAACTCCAGTAATTCATCAGTAATTTCAAGCGGATTCAAAGACCCAAGACGATAACGATGAATCCCTGTTCTGTTTTCCACTGCTTTTAACAAGTCTGTAAGGCTCAAGCCAAAATCCTTGCCCCAAAGACCTATATGTATCCCTGTAAATACAACCTCATTAAACCCGTGTGATACCAGGTTGTTTACCTGGTTAATTACAAAATCAATATCTGCGCTCCGGCTTTTTCCTCTTGCAAACGGAATTATACAATATGAACATCTGTTGTCGCATCCGTCTTGTATTTTTAGACTTGCACGCGTCTTTGACATATCATCAAGCGGAACTTTGTGAAACTTTTCAAGCTGCATTATGTCACTTGCATTAAATTTTTTATTGGAATTTATAAATGACGCCAGATTCAATTTATCATCATTACCAATTATGTAATCTATAAAACCATTCTTTAATAAATTTTCCTTTTCAATTTGCGCAAAACATCCGGTTAAAATGGTTATTATCTCAGGATTTTTATGCTTGGCGCTACGAAGAAGATACAAAGCCTCTTTATCACTTTTATGTGTAACAGAACATGAATTTAAAATGTAAATATCTGACTCATTAATTTTTGTAACTTTTTCAAATCCATTTTTTATCAGATTTTCTTCAATAAGCGCGCTTTCAAATTGGTTGGATTTACAACCCATTGTATGTATTAAAAATTTTTTCATCCTTTTTATGATAAGTAAAATAAAATTCAATGTAAATATTTATTAAAAAGAATTAATTAGTTAGCAAAATAATTTACATTTTGTTTTTACATGTGTATAATAAAAGTGTGAAAGGTGTGTGAAAAATGCAAGTAAATGCAATTAATGCGCAAATAACAGGCTCCGCACGTAATTTTACAGGCAAACGCGATAACATTGATGCGTTTATTAACCTGGACGATGGGGCTATTCAGAAATTAGCTTATATTAAAACCGCTCAAAAGGTTGATGACAAGAAGCATAGGCGGCTTGACAGAGCCCTTATGGCACTTGTACCAGTAGCAGCAGGTGTTGCCTCAGCTGTTTTAACTAAAGGTAAAAATCTCACGCAAAAGGGCAGACTGGAAAATTTAATTAGCTTCGGTGCAACCACCGCAAAATGGTTTGCTGCATTTGGCATTATTGATTTGGTTTTCGCAGGTAAAAATAAATTGGACCAGAAATCCGATGCTTCTCGCAAATTCACACAAAATAACCCGTTCATATCATTCCTTGCAACAGCAGCATTAAGCTTTGCAGCTATTGCCGGAGCTAAAAAAGGATTTGGCGCCATACTTGATAAATATGGAACAAAATTTGTTAACAAATATGATGCTAAAATTGCAGAGAAATTCCTTGCCGCGGGCAAAAAATTAGATAATAATAAAGTCTTAAACTGGATGTCAGGAAAATTATCAAAATTATCAGAAAAAACTCCTTCTGCAATGAAAGAATTCGGTAAATCTGTATTAAGCTGGTCTCCAGCGCTTCTTGCCTTGGGAGCAGTAGTACACTCAGTAGATCATTCAAACGTTAAGTCTAAGGAATTAGCAAAAAATTACAATTCTTTGAAAGAAAGACAGCTTGAACTATCAAAAAAAAGAATGCTTGAATTAGAGCTTCAAAACGATTTTTTGCTGACACATCCAGGGAATAGAGCAGATTTAGAGCTTTTGAAAAATCCCAAAAAGGTTTGAATGTGTAGTGTGTAGTAAAGAAAAAAGACACCGCTTCTTCGGTGTCTTTTTAATGTGCCAATTTCGGATTAAGAGTAACCACCCCATTTTGACATAAAAAAACAGCACCCATTTGGATGCTGTTTTTTAAACTAAACTGACTTAACGCATCAGTTCACCGACTGCCTTGTAAACAGCCATACGTTTTGCCGCATCTTCCTCTGCCTGAGCGTAAAGAGCCTCCGCAGCTTCAGGGTTCGTTTTCATCAATGATTTATAACGACCTTCACTTCTTATGAAGTCTTGATAGCTTTCTTTCGGATCTTTTGCATCCCAGGTAAATGGAACTTCGTTATCAGGATTGTATCTGTATAACGGATAATATCCGGCTTCTACTGCACGCTTTTGCTCGGTTTGTGTCTTAGACATGTCAATACCGTGAGCTATACAAGGTGCATAAGCGAAGATGATTGACGGGCCTTTATATGCTTCAGCTTCCTGGAATGCTTTTAGAGTTTGTGCCCTATCTGCACCCAAAGCAACTGACGCAACATATACATAGCCATAAGACATGCTCATCAAGCCCATATTCTTCTTATACGTTTTCTTACCGCCTGTAGCAAACTTAGCAACTGCACCGGTAGGAGTTGATTTAGAAGCCTGACCGCCGGTATTAGAGTAAACTTCTGTATCCAGTACGAGAATATTTACATCCTGATTTTGAGCTAATACATGGTCAATACCGCCATATCCGATATCGTTTGCCCAACCGTCACCACCGATAATCCAAACAGATTTATCCGTAAAGTAATCTTGAAGCTCTCTAACCTTTGCAAGATCAGGACATGCAACATCTTTGTATCTTGCGAGAACTTCTTTTACTTTATCCTGAGCTAAATGAGCCTCCTCTGTTTTTGAATTTTCAAAGTGTGACATTGCTTCTTCCAAAGCTGATTTCAAGTCGGCAGGAGTTTTTTCATTTGAAAGAACCTTTTCAACATAAGTTTTCAAGGTATCTCTGTTTTGATCAACTGCAAGCCTCATACCGAAACCGAATTCAGCATTATCTTCAAACAATGAGTTAGCCCAGGCAGGTCCGCGACCTTCTTTATTAGTTGTATAAGGTATAGTCGGGAATGTACCTGAGTAGATTGAAGAACAACCGGTAGCATTTGCTACAATCATGTTTTCGCCAAACAACTGCGAAACAAGTTTAACATAAGGTGTTTCACCACAACCTGCGCAGGCCCCTGAGAATTCAAACAATGGTTTTCTGAGCATTGCACCTTTGATTGTTTTCGTTGTATTTCTGCCCATTACATTGTCAGGCAAAGCATCAAAGAATTTCTCATTTACAACCTGACATTCTGCTTCTTCTTTTTCTATAGAAGACCATATGAGCGCCTGTTTTTCAGGATTTTTATTGGCAGGGCACTGGTCAACACATACTCCGCAGCCGGTGCAATCTTTACAATAAACCTGAACTTTGAATTCCTCATCCGCAAGAGCAGGTTTTGCCGGAATTGTATTAAATGAAGCCGGAGCATCTTTAAGATTTTCCTTCTCAATCAATTTAGTTCTGATTGCAGCGTGCGGACATGCAGATGCACAAATACCACACTGAATACAATTTTCAGCATTCCAGTGAGGAACACGAGGTGCGATACCACGTTTTTCAAGACAAGCAGTTCCGGTCGGAATTACACCGTCATTTGACATTGCTGATACAGGAATATCATCACCCTTTTGCCTCATTGAACGTTCAATAATTTTCTTAGCAAAGTCAGATGCATCATCTGAAATCAATTTGACATCATCAATACAACCAACCCCTTCTAATGATGCAGGGACAGGAACTTCCTGACAAGCATCAATAGCAGCATCAATAAGTGCCAGGTTCATATTAACAACGTCATCGCCTTTTTTCTTAAAGGTTTTCTTTGTCATTTCTCTCATACCTTCAAGAGCTTGTTCAAACGGGATAATACCTGAAACTTTAAAATATGCAACCATCATAACAGTGTTTGCACCTTTACCGCGTAATCCCGGCTGCTGCTCGATAAGTTTTTCCGCATCTACATTGTAGAATTTGATTTTCTTATCAATAATTGTTTTTTGCATATCGCGTGTTAAGTGTGCGAATGCTTCTTCTTTTGTATAAGGGCTGTTAAGTAAGAAAGTTCCGCCCTCTTTAATACCTTTTAACAAATCATATCTGCCGATGTATGCATGAGCTGAGCATGATACAAAGTCAGGTGCTGTGATAAGATATGTTGATTTAATCGGTTTGTCACCGAATCTTAAGTGGGAAACGGTTACGCCAAATGATTTTTTAGAGTCATAAGCAAAGTAAGCCTGTGCATCTTTATTTGTATATTGACCGATAATTTTAATTGAGTTTTTGTTAGCACCAACAGTACCGTCAGAACCCAAGCCCCAGAACATACAGTTTGTAGTGCCTTCCGGTTCTGTAACAATATGTTCGTCAACTTTTAAAGATCTATGAGTTACATCGTCTTCAATACCAACAGTAAAGCCGTGGAAGCCGTTGTTTTCAGCATGTTTATAAACAGCCAGAACCATTGACGGAGTAAATTCTTTTGAAGATAAGCCATAACGTCCGCCTATCACTCTGACATCTTTATTTTCAAGAGCTGCTACAACATCTAAGTATAACGGTTCGCCTATTGAACCGGGTTCTTTTGTTCTGTCAAGAACTGTAATACGTTTAACTGATTTCGGCAATGCCTCATTGAAACGTTTAACATCAAACGGTCTGTAAAGTCTTACTTTAACCAAACCGTATTTAGTTCCCCGTTTTTCATTCAGATATTCAATAGTTTCTTCTATTGTTTCGCAACCTGAACCCATTGCAACAATTACATCAGTTGCATCAGCAGCACCAACATAGTCAAAAGGATGATACTGCCTGCCTGTTACAGCAGCAACTTTATCCATATATTCCTGAACTATATCCGGTACCATGTCATAGTATTTGTTAACAGTTTCACGGCCCTGGAAGTATACATCTGTATTTTGTGCACCAACTTTGCATATAGGTGCTTCCGGTCTCATTGCCCTGTTTTTAAATTCCTCAATATATTTTGGTTCAACAAGCTTTGCAATATCTTCGTATGAAATTTCTTCAATTTTATGAACTTCGTGAGATGTTCTAAACCCGTCAAAGAATTGCAAGAATGGAACTTTTGCTTTATAAGTTGCAAGATGCGCAATTAAAGCCATATCCATTTCTTCTTGAACAGAGTTTGCAGCGAGCATTGCATAACCTGTGTTACGACATCCCATAACATCAGAATGATCGCCAAAAATTGATAGTGACTGTGCCGCAATAGCACGCGCCGCTACATGTATTACGGACGGAAGCATTTCTCCCGCAATTTTATGCATTACAGGTATCATCAATAGTAAACCCTGTGAAGCTGTGTAAGTTGAGGTCAGAGATCCTGCTGCCAACGCACCATGTACTGCACCGGCAGCACCTGCTTCTGACTGCATCTCGGCAACTCTCACTTCTTTGCCCCAAAT
The DNA here is from genome assembly GCA_964643455.1 of uncultured Vampirovibrio sp. Classification (GTDB taxonomy): domain Bacteria; phylum Cyanobacteriota; class Vampirovibrionia; order Gastranaerophilales; family Gastranaerophilaceae; genus CAG-196. Next base: position 11,394 of record CAZXQM010000039.1, read on the forward strand.
GTTTTTCTTGTGTTGTGATGCCCATTCATCTATCCATTCACCCATTGTGGATGATGGAGTAATCGGGTAAATTGCTGATACTTCGCTTAAGGCATAAGCAATATGTGCCGCAGCGTAGTTACCGTCAACTGTTATAGTTTTTCCCGGCATAGTATCCTCCTTGTTTGCTATACTTAATAATTACCTACGTCCAATATCATAATACAAACATATTTTGTTGACAAAAAAATATCCTTGTAAATTTATGTTAATATTCCTAATATTATTTTGTAAGTTGCGATAAAAAATTTTTTCAGGTATTTTATAACAATTGAAACAATTGAAAGGCAATTAAACATAATGAACATCAAACCCTTGACAGGATTTTATTTACCCAGAACTAACAACAACACCTACGAAAACCAAAAGTATCATACTGTTTTGCCCAATATGAGATTGAAAAACGATCAAGTATCATTTACCCACTCTATATTTAAAGATACATTGGAGCAACAGCATGAACTTAACAGAAAAAAATATGAGAAATATGCTGAAAAATTTTTTGACGTGCTGGAGAACATTGCAGATAAGTTTAGCGAAAACGGCGTGTCTTTTGACCGTGAATACGCTATGCAAAATCCCATAAAATCGGCAACTTCCATGAGCAGCAAAATTTCGCGTTCAGGTTCTCTTGATGTGCCTGATTTAATCCGAACAACCATTTATATGAAAAATCCTTATGACACAAACTTTATAAACAATGAATTTTTGCCGGCAATGGAAGAACATGGATATGTCCTTGCCAAAGTAAACGGCAAACCGGATATTGATTTTAGATTGGAGGGGCTGGGACGCCCGCAAGCATCAGGTTATGAAGATATTCAGATGCGCTTTGTTAAGAAAGACGATAAACAAAAAAAAGTTAAACATGAACTTATAGTGCTGTTCGGGCCAAACTATGCAGAGGCAAAGCATACAGAGTCAGAAAAGGTATATAACATTATAAGGCAGTTTGATGAGCTGCACATGGATTTTACAGATGCACCCTTCGGATCGCACCAGTTTAAAGCTGACAGATATATCCAACTTATCAAAACACAGGCTCAAAATAAAATATCCAAGAAACTATTTGATAATGCAAAAAATAAAGATTTTTATAAAATAGATGATGTTGCACCTATTTCTTTTACACCGGAAAACAAAGCAGTGCTCAAAAATTATTTTCTTGCACTCCATGACAGAACACTAGATTACTATAAAACCAAGAAAAAGCAGGCTCAAAACAGCGAAATTGCACTGATACAGCTAAAAAAAGATGAGCAAGACGATTTAACGCTTATAAAATACATAGGTGATATGTTGAAGGCTTCAATCAAATATTTTGAAATGAATCAACAATAGCAACATTTTCAATATGATACGTATGGCAGAACATGTCAAACGGTTGAATACTTTCTACAACAGCTCCTTTTCCGGCCAGATATCTTAAGTCACGGGCTAAAGTTGCGGGGTTGCAGCTTACATAAATTATTTTACCGGCTGAAAGTTTTAAAGCGTTGTCAAGGGCTTCTTTTGTACAACCTTTTCTCGGCGGATCAAGAACTATTACGTCAAATTTCCTTTTTTCTTTTGCAAAAAATTTACCGGCATCCATATTATTTATTTCGACATTTGTTATTTTATTTAATTTGAGTGACTTTTTTGCTAAAACACATGACTGTATATTTTCTTCAACACTCACGACTCTTTCACATACATCACTTAAGCAAATTCCAAATGCCGTAATCCCTGCATATGCATCCAGAATAATCGGATCCTCAAAGTTTTCGGATATATAATTTTTTACATACGCAAAAATATTCTCAGCACTTTTGGGATTTACTTGAAAAAACGTATTTGCACCAATTACAAAAGTTTTATCCAGGATTCTTTCATATACAAAATCATCCCCTACAGTGCACTTTGAAACTTCCCCCAGAATTACATTTGTCCTTAGGGTATTAAAATTGACACATACGCCCGAAACATCAGCAAATTCATTATAAATTGCACGTGATAAGTTTTGAACATTACGCGGAACATCCTTTGAATTTATTACAAGGACAACTAGACTCTTACCTGTTGAGACTGAATTTCTGATAACAATGTGGCGCAAAAGCCCTTTATGAGTACTTTCATCATAAACCGAAACAGCAAACTCCGGGGCTTTCCCCCTTATATAATCAATAATCCTGTCACAAATTTCAGGCTGTATAGGACAGTGTTTAATGTTTACAACTTCATGCGTGCCGGTTTTGAAATATCCGGCCAAAATGCGTTTTGAGACTTTTGTTTGAGCCACTGGATACTGAACTTTATGTCTGTATTCTCTAACTTCCGGGCTTGGGATTACATTATTAACTTTAACATCAAGCCTGCCAATATTTTTCATTGCATCTTCGACAATCAGTCTTTTTAATTCTAACTGATAATCATAATCTATATACTGAATCTGACAAGCACCGCACACCTTCTGCATTGCACAAAAGGGTTTTACACGATGCTGCGAAGGTTGAATAATTTCAAGCACTTTTGCGTTCAGGTATGATTTGTTCCGCTTTGTAATTTTTATACGCACAACATCGTCCGGACAGGCATTTTCAACAAAAATTATAATGCCATTGTCACGTGCTATCCCATATCCGAGATTTGAAAACCCTTCAATTTTTACAATAAGTTCATCCTGCATATATACATTATATTATGAATTGTTAAATTTTGGTTAAAAAGATAAGGTTTTATAAAAAAGAGAGTTATAACGTAAGTGTAAAGAATAAAAAGTTTGAAAGGAGTGTTGAATATGAAATTTTTAGTTAGAAAAGCACCGGAAAATTTTATAAGAACTGTAAATGATGAAATCAGCTCTTTATTAAACAGACATTTTGATAGTTATTTCCCTGAAGCTGCATACTGGGAAGATATGGACAAATACTCAATGCCGGTAGAAATGGCTGACCAAGATAAAGAATTTGTTGTAAAAGCTGAACTTCCCGGAGTTAAAAAAGAGGATTTGGATATTGATATTGATAAAAAATACATAACCATAAACGCTAAAAAAGAAGAAGAAACTGAAGTCAATGAAAATTCTTACAAAAAATCCGAGTTCAGATACGGAGAATTTTCACGGACTGTTTACTTTCCCGAAGATATTGATGTTGAAAAAACAGAAGCAAAACTTGAACATGGAGTATTAAAAATTCATGCTCCTAAAATTCATATTGAAAAAGATACTAAAAAGAAATTAACCGTTAAATAATTAATAGAATACAAAAAAACGGGCGACCATATGGTCGCCCGTTTTTTGACTTTTAAAAAATATATTCCATATTATTAAATATGGATATTACAAAAGAAGAAGTCTATATTTTATACAAATATGATCCTTTTGTTGGAGAAAACAAAATTAAAGGAATTTACAAATCAAACACACGAGCCGTTAACTTCAAACGTTATCTTGAGAAGCGAAATGAAATAAAACAAACCAAGAACGAGGATTATTCAACATATTCCATTGAGCGTACCAGGATTTATATTGATTTCAGCACATAAAAAAAGTCCCCTGCAAAATGCAGGGGAGTCGAAGGATTCAAAGACTATGCCAGGTAATTATCAACCGACTGATGTCTGTTGCAGCCATTTGGGCAAAAGGATACGTGTATCCATATGCCGCTTTTACCTGACTCAAAAAGCAACTGATCATATGGAAGCGTCATTTTAATATAATTAAAAACCTCTTTCATATTCCTTTGTGGGACAATAATATCCGCAGCCTGACCTTTTATATGCTGGGAGTTTGGCGCCCCTCCTATTTTTTCATTTAACAATTCACATCTGTAGCCGCTTGTAATGATTACAGGACAGCCCAAATGATTTCTCAGCGGCTGTAAAACATTTTCACAAAGGGCTTTTAAATTCCCTATTACATACACTGAAGGGCGATTATCTATATTATTTGCTGCTGCTGTTACGGAATATGTAAGTTCATTTATTGTAAAATTTTCAGTAAGTCTTATGGTTTCCTGCCTTTGCTTTTAGTTCAGCCATCTCAAGTCTGATTTCAATCTGTTCCTGACGGATATTTTGAGTACTTTCAACCACATCAGCAAGAGTTGTACTTGTATCGGAAAGAGTATGAATGCCTATCCCCAGACCAACCAATCCTGTAATAATAAGCCCGCCGAAAACACTTAAAAAGGTGCTATAAAACTTTTGAGTATTACGTTGTGCTTCATATAAACTATTAACTTTATCAACAAATGATATATGTCCGTCCGTCTGGTTTATCCCGCCAAAGAAAAAACAATGCATCTCTCGACAGCTTTTAGTTAAATCATCAAGTTCTTTTTTAAAATTCTCAAGCTCTGTTTTAAGCATCATATGATGTTCAAAACATTTATCCGGTTGATGAGCCATATTCAGTCCTTTTTATCAAATTTTTTACGCAACTTATTATAATTTCCTGTATCTTCTGCAATAAAAAACTCTTTATATCTGTCTGTTATAGCAAAGATTTGTTCAGCAAGATTTGTTGCTTCTTTTAAGCGTTTTTTATCCTTTATTATTTGGGTTTCGGATTGCGTTTCCTTTTGTGAGGATAAATAATTGAAGAGGCTCGTTAAAGCCTCCCCAACTGATTTTATTGCATCTTTTATGTCCATCACCCTTCCTCTCCGTCTATCTTATCTACCTGTTTTAACATAAATTCATCCATTACTTCAAATCCCATATTGATTATTGGTAAAAACAAATCATCTATCTTGTTTTCGGAGGTCTCTATCGCTGTATTTACAAGGTCTTTTGCAAAAGACACTACTGCCGGAGATATAACCTCACAGTTTCTTTCGCAGCATTCCAATAATGCCTGTTTCATTTCTTCATTCATTCTCTACTCCTCACTTTCTTCGTTGTTTGTGTCACTATACGTATCACTATCTGTGTCTGCATCGCTGTCATCATCTGTGTCGGAAGGTTCCTCTGGCGGCAATTTTTTATTCTCAAACAAATAATCCATATCCTCTGTTGTATACCCTAGTGCTAAGCCTAGGGCGTTTACCACCTCATCACCTCTATAATACGAGCTTGCGTAATCAAATTTAATCAATGCAGGCACGTTATCAGCTAACATTGTTTTGATGTTTTCAGGTGTTATCCCCTTATCCTCGTAGAGAGCCAGAAGTACATCCGCTTTGGTCAAATTCAACATATCAAGGCGGTTACGCTCCTTTACCGCCT
>CAZXQM010000040.1:0-4618 GCA_964643455.1 uncultured Vampirovibrio sp.
TTTTTTAATTTTAAATTACATAGATTTTCTATCAGCAATCTCTTCCATCTTGTGATCAGCTAACCTCGAATCACCTTTAACTCTTGAATATGCAAGATATCCGTTCATTCTTTCAATCTTAGTAAGATTTTTAGAGCCACACTTCGGACAAACATCCATATTCAATTCCTGATGTCCGCAATCGTCACAGTATGAAAGTGATAGATTAACACCTTCATAGAAGCCCATATCCATCGCCCTATGAATTAATGTTTCAACAGCTTCAGTATTATAATCGATTGGATATTTTACGTATTGAATCTTGCCGCCATTCATCAAGTCCCAAAAACGTTTTTCTAAATCTTGTTTCTGGATAGGAGTGATATCCTCACTTACATGGCAGTGAAAAGAGTTAGAAACATACGGTTTATCAGATACATTTGCGACAATTCCGTATTTCTTTCTGAATTGTTTTACCTGCAAGCCGCATAGATTCTCTGCAGGCGTGCCGTAGATTGCATAAAGAATTCCGTCTTCTTCCTTGAACTGCTGAGTCTTTTTGTTAATGTATTCCATAACCTCAAGTGCAAATTCTCCATCTTCAACGAGAGATTTCCCATTATAAAGCTCTTGTAATTCATTTAGAGCTGTAATACCAAATGAGGCTGTAGAAGATTTTAGAATAGGTCTGATTTTATCATGAATACCGAGATGACCGCCTAGAAAACCGCCTTCGCAGAAGGCTAGCGGGTTTACGGAAGCTTTCATTTCTCCCAGATAATCATACGTTCTAATATGCAACTTTCTGATTAATTCAAGATAATAATCGAGAACTTCATAAAAATCTTTGCTTTCTTTTTGTGCCTTTGCATAAATCATAGGCAAGTGAAGACTGATTGCACCAATATTGAAACGACCTACAAAAATCGGTTCATCGTTTTCATCCGCAGGCTTCATGCCGCCTCTTTCGTACCAAGGTGATAAAAATGCTCTGCAGCCCATTGGAGAAACAACTTTACCGTACTTTTTGTACATGGAAGCAACATAACCTTCACCGGTGAGTGATAACCAATCAGGATACATTGTTTTTTTAGAGCATTCAACACCCGCTTTAAATAAATCTTCATTAATTTTGCCAGGTCCGTGGAGGTTTTCGTCATACAAAAATACAATTTTAGGGAACAATACCGGTTTTTTGCATTCTTTTTTACCCTGACCGCCTTTTCTTATTTTAAGCATAGCAAGTGTTGCCATTTTCTCATAAACGCTGGTACCCAATCCGGCAGTTACAGTAATAAATGGATAATCCCCTCTTGAGGATGCTACAGTGTTAAACTTGTACTCCCAGCCTTGAAAACCTTGTTCATAATCTTTTTCAACATCAGCCATTGCCGCTTCTCTTGCTTTTTCAAATGACAGACCTAAGCATAAGTATTTGTCATATTGTCTCTGGTAAGTTTTTTCAGCGTAAACAGCAAGAATCTTATCAACTTCTGCCACAGTGAAACCGCCGTATTGTTGGCTGGCTGCCGCCATAACAATATCACCAATTACATCAAAAGCAACATCGAGGGATTTTGGTTCGTTGTACCATAAATTTCCCATTTCAAATCCGCCTTTGAGTACTGAAGCTACGTCAAACAGGCAGCAATTCATAGTATCACGTCTTGCAGACATATCATGAATATAAATATATCCGTCACGTATTGCTTGAAGTTCGTCCACCGTTAAAAAGAATTTTTTGTATAACTCTTTGTTTAACTCGTTGAAAATCAATGAACGTTTTGTGGAAACAAGCGTAGAATCAGCATTGGCATTTTCTTTGTCTCCAATATACATAATTCTTTGTGATTCTTGATAAACTTTGTCTAACATGTGCACAAAATCCTGTTTATAGTTTCTATAATTTCTATAGCTTTGTGCAACTTTAGGATTAACATGCTCAAGAGCACCTTCAACCAGATTATGCATTTCAGCTATAGTGATTTCTGTCTTATTCATTTTTATAACATTATTATCGACGAAATCACATATTTCTTTCAATTCCACATCCGTAAGTTCTACCAGCATTCTGATTGCAGATTTTCTTACTGCACTTATAATTTTATTATTATCAAATTCTTCTCTCGTACCGTCTTTTTTGATAACATAAATACAATTAACTTTAATAGGAGTAATTTGTGCTGTTTTCGGCAGCTCATTTAGTTTTGACAAAGGCGAAACTGTACTTCCTTTCATCACATCAGTAACTTTTGCCGTCGAAGAGGTAAATTCTACTACATTTCCTTCCTTATTTAAACTGTTTTGCATTGTCTTTACGACCTCCTAATCTACACCAAGGCCAGCTATTTTCTCTGCTTTCCTTTATAATTAGAGAATAACATTCTCTTCCCAAAATCTTATCCTTTATATAAATGATAATTCAAAAGTCAACTCTAATCAACAAATTCATAAAACGTCACAAAGGGATTAAACTCAATAATAATACCGGTTTTACATTTCTCAATAATGTAAAATTTGTTACGTTTTTAGCATGAAATTATTGTGAATTTCTTGACAAAATTTAAGAGCCTTTACAATTGCTAATATGTCATAAATTATATAAAACAATCATTTAAGCTTAATGTTTGAGAGAAAAAAATTGGCGGAACGTGATTGTTTGATTGCCTATTTGCTTTATAATCTGTTTAATAATTAAAATCGGTTCTATTCTTGAGATTGATTTACCCCAAATAATTGTTATAATTTATTGTATGGACGGCTTTAGCGTAGGAAAAATTTTAGCAGGTTTAAGAAATCCTGAAATTTATTTGTGGAAACTCAAACAGGACGGCATAACCACGGGTAACAGCGGGTTTAATACTTCCCTTTCGCAGCCTAAGCCGACTTTTACACCAAGTGTTCAGACAACAGCTGCTCTAATGCAGCAGCTTCAGATGAATCAGATTGCAAGTATGGATAGGGCAATTTATATTAGAAATCTGTTGGGGCTTCCGCAGACTTTAGGGGGGCTTCTCCTTGCTGCACAGAATAAAAATAACCCGCTTAATACAAATAATCTGCTTTTAAATAATTTGAATCAGGAGCTTTTGAAAAATCAGAAAACCATAGCGCAACTTTTTGGTGATAGTTCTGACATTCCGTCCGTAAATTCTCAGAATATTCAAACACAGGTTGCTGGTATGCAAAAGGATGCTGTGATGTTGATGTTCAGCGGAATGATTCAGATGCCTGCAATTTCCGAATTGATACTAAAAAACAGTAAACAAGCGGTTGCAAGTCTTATTATAGCAATGGCATCTGCTTCCAAAAATGGAATGACAGGCGAGCAGATAAGGGAAAATCTGAGCATTATTAATTCTTGTATATCTATGCTGGAGTCCGAAAATCCTGCGCAGTCACTCAAGAGCCTTATGATGCTTTATCTTCCTTGGCTTCCTTTAAATGAAGGTGTTGGATTCGACTTGGAAGTTTCTACGCCAGATGGTGAGAATGAGTCAAATGACTCTCAGCTTACGGTTTTAATTCAGACGAGGAATTATGGTAATGTAAAGGGTGTGTTTACTCTGACAACTTCAAATTCTGTAGATATTTATATAATATGTTCTGAGGATTTTCCGAAAAGAACTTTGCAAAAGAGCTTGATGGAAGAAAGTTCTTCTCACGCAATGAATTCTACAATTGATATTGAAGCTGTTGAACCGAAGCAAAAAGAACCTCATGAAAAACAAGAAGCTAAAGTCAATCTCTCAGCAGCAAATGAAATGAATCCATATCTTCTTCTAATGGCTCATGCATTTATCAGAAACACAATCTTTATAGATTCTAATCCTATTGTGGATGAAGAAGAGGAAGAAGAGCTTAGTTCTTAACAGGTATTTTTAGTGAGCTAGTCTATAATTGATGCATTTTTGAAAAAATCAATGGTAAATAACTAAAATTCACTGGAATAAAAAATAGGTTTTACAAGCTAATTTCTCTTTTATTCTTGCAATAAAAGTTTTTTCAGCAAAAAGCGTGCCGGCTACAAAGCCGGCACGCCTTTTTTAACTTAATTATTCTGCATCTTTTTCTTCAATTTCTTCTACAGATTCTTTTACAATTTCTGATGCTGTAACAATAACTTTTAATTCTGTTTTAACTTTTGAAGTTAACTTGATTAACATGATGAACTCACCGACTTTGTTAATCGGAGCGTTCAAAGATACTGTTTTTCTGTCAATTTCAATGTTGTGTTTTTCTTTTAATTCTTCGCACAGTTTCTTAGTTGTAATTGTACCGAATAATTTTCCGCTTTCACCTGCTTTAGCTGATAACTCAATAGAACCGATTTTTTCAATTTGTTCAGCTTTTGCTAAAGCTTCCTGATGTAATTTTTCCTGTTTAGCTTTAAGTCTTGCAATATTTTGTTCTCTATTTTTTAATGCACCTTCTGTTGCAATTTCTGCAAAATTTTTAGGAATAAGATAATTTCTGGCATATCCGTCTTTAACATTAACAACATCGCCGGCTTCACCAATATTTTGAACTTCTTTTTTCAATATTACTTGCATATTCTTTTTTCTCCTTTAACTATTATTGGGCTAGTATAAAATTTATCATAAACAAAACAAGATGAATTGTCGAGTACCCATGCCTT
>CAZXQM010000040.1:4718-10770 GCA_964643455.1 uncultured Vampirovibrio sp.
TTAACTCCGGCACGTTCATCTCTGTCATCAATTACTACTTCTGCGCCATGTTTTTTCAAAGTTGTATAAATGTCGTTTGCAACTCTCATTTGTTCTTCGTCTTTAGTGCTTACAGGGATTACAATAACGTGATAAGGAGCTATAGCTAAAGGCCATTTAATACCGTGTTCATCATAGTGAGCTTCAACGGCTGCAGCTGCAGTTCTTGAGATACCGATTCCGTAGCAGCCCATAATATATGGTTGTGTTTTCCCGTTTTGATCAAGATAAACCGCATTCATTGGTTTTGAATACTTTGTTCCGAGTTGGAAAATATTTCCGACTTCAATACCTCTTGTAACCTTGAGCGGTTTGCCGCACTGCGAGCAAAGTTCACCTGCTTCAACAAGACGAATGTCAGTTACTGCTTCCGGCAATTTGACGTCTGTTCCCCAGTTGTATCCTATTCCGTGTTTGTCTTTTTCATTAACTCCGATTACAAAGTTTTTCATATTCTTAACAGTTTCATCTGCAATAACCGTTATAGGATAGCCGTTGTATTCTTTCAGTCCGTTTGGTCCGATAAATCCTTTAGCAGCGTCAAAACCGTTTGTATCCATCATTTCTTCAATTTCACCTGCGGTTGCAATTCTGATATCGTTGCCGCCAAAGGCATTCATAAGTTTGGTTTCTTCTACCTGCTTATCACCTCTTATTAGTGCTAAAACGGGCTTTTTATCAATAATATAAACAAGAGTCTTAACAATTAGGGTTGAAGGAATTTTTAAGAAATCACAAAGTTCTTCAATTGAGTGTGTATCCGGTGTATTAACTACTTGTGCGATTTTCCATTCTCCTGTTGTAATTGTTCCTTCCGGCAATTTTGAAACTGCGTGGTTTGAGTTTGCGGAATAGTCACAGCTGTCGCAATAAAATACATCATTTTCTCCGGCATCTGTATTAGTAATTACCATAAATTCGTGGCTTACGCTTCCGCCGATTGCGCCTGAGTCTGACTGAACCATTTTCGTATTAAGCCCGCAGCGTTTAAAAATCTTTGTATATGCTTGCGCCATATTCGCATATTCTTTTTCAAGCCCTTCTTGAGTCATGTCAAAACTGTAAGCATCTTTCATAATAAATTCACGACCTCTCAAAAGTCCGAAACGAGGGCGCACTTCATCGCGGAATTTTGACTGAATCTGGTATAAATTAACGGGTAGTTGTTTGTATGACTTTAAACCGTCACGTGCAATGGAAGTTATAATTTCTTCATGTGTTGGTCCGAGACACATTTCACGGTTGTGCCTGTCTCTGAGACGCATAAGCTCTTTTCCGTATACATCCCATCGTCCGGATTCTTCCCAGAGTTCTTTTGGCTGAACAAAAGGCATTAAAAGCTCCTGTGCACCGGCTGAGTCCATCTCTTCTCTTACTATATTTTCAATCTTTTTTAAAACTCTCCACATAAGAGGTAAATAATTATAAACTCCGGAGGTGAGTTTTCTTATATATCCTGCTCTAATAAGCATTTTATGTGAAATAACTTCTGCGTCAGAAGGAAATTCTCTTAAAGTCTGTACAAATAATTTTGACATTTTCATGGTTTTATATTCCCCTTTAATATTTCAAGTATAAGTAAATTTTACCATGAAAAATGCGCAAATTTTGACGTAAGCAAAAAAAGAAAATTCCCCGATAAACTTATTGCACAAAAAAAGTGTATGTGATAGAATTATTTTACGGAACGGATTTTACCTTAAAAGTGTGGTTTTATCTGTGTGGTATTAAAAGGGGTGCCTATGCTAGTTTCTGCAATATCGATGAATAACAACGGTTACAATATAAGCAGCAATATGCCGTTTTACAATAGCCGTAGTAATGAAACAATCGGAGATACTGCATTTAATTCTTTAACCCCTTATACAAGCAAAAAAGCTGTTTCGTCTGACAAGTTACCTCAAGTTTATGATAATATTAATGAGTGGCAGAATTTCTGTCATAGCCAGATTTTAGGCGAAAAACTTAATGTAATAGCATAATTTAGAGTATGAGAAACGGATTAATTTTAGGTTTTTTTGACGGTGTGCATATAGCTCATCAAGCTGTTATAAAATCTGCTGTAGATTTTGTTCAAACTCCGATTCTGGTTACATTTAAAGATTCTCCTGCGAAGTACTTTCAGCAGAAGTGCGAATATATTTATTCCCGTAATAAATCTGTGGAAAAGATAAAATCTTTTGGAGTTAAAGAAGTTGTAGAACTCGATTTTGCAGAGATAGCAGATATGGATGCCGGTGATTATTTAAAATTTCTTATAGAAAAATTCAACCCTGTTTCGATATCTACCGGTTTTAATCATACCTTTGGAAAAAATAAGTACGGGAGTCCTAAACTTTTAGCTTCCGAATCGGAGAAGTACGGGTATAGGTATTTTTGTGTTGAACCGCAGATATTTAACGGGGAAATAGTAAGTTCAACTCTTATTAAGAATTTCTTGAAAAACGGAAAAATTGAAACTGCAAATAAGCTTTTGGGGAGCAATTTTTCTTTGAAGGGTGAAGTTATTCACGGAGTTGAAATAGGAAGAACAATCGGGTTTCCGACTGCTAACATTAATTATCCGGAAAATATTGTCCGGATTCCGTTTGGAGTCTATGCTGCAAAGTTTAGCGGACGGTATGCTGTTCTTAACTGGGGGATGAAACCTACTGTTCACAATACAAATAAGCCTGTGTTGGAAGTACATGTTTTAAATTTTGAAGGGAATCTTTATGGTGAGACTCTTGAAATTGAAATTCTGAAAAAGCTCCGTGATGAGAGGAAATTCAGTTCACTTGATGAATTGAAGGCGCAGATTAATAAGGATGCTGAAGAATGCTTAAAGTTGTAATTATAGGCTATGGTGAAATGTTTACTAATCTGATAGCGGGTACTCTGGATGCAGGGTGCGAAATTGCCGGAGTTTTGCGTCGTGATACTGTCAAATATCACCCGATATGGAGAAAAATACGGGATACAATAAATCCTTCGGTAGAATATAATTACATAAAAAGCTATTCCATTCCGGAGATAGAAGCAAGAGGAGTAAATACAAAAGAGTTTAAAAATGCTCTTTTAAGGATTAATCCGGATATCATTCTTGTCGGTTCATGGGGTGAAAAAATCGGAAAAGATATTTTTGATTTGCCTAAAATAGCTACGATTAATGCTCACCCTTCTTTGCTTCCGAAATATCGGGGACCTAATCCATATTTCTGGGTTATCAGAAATCAGGAACAGCAAAGCGGAGTGACTTTTCATCTTATTGATAAAGGTTTTGATACGGGTGCAATTCTTGCGCAGGAAGAAATAAAAATTTATCCTTCGGATACAGGAAAAACGTTGAAAGAACGTACTGTGCTTCTTGCACGCGGTGTTGTCTGCGACCTTTTAAATGCTTTGCGGGAGGATATAATAATTCCTTTGCAGCAACGAGAGGACAGAGCAAGTTATTTTTCGCACCCTTCAGAGTTGGAGCTTAATTTTTCAGGCAGTGCTGAAGAAAATGATGCATTGATAAGAGCTATATATCCATGGAGTGAAGCGTATTTTTATCACAAAGATACATGTTTTGCCGTTGACGGGCATAGAGTCGAAATTACGGAAAATAACACAACTTATACGGAAGCAGGCACTATAACAGATGTTGATTATAGGTACAGAACCATAAATGTTTTGTGCGGAAATAATAAAATAATAAAGTTTAGTATAATATTGTATAAAAGGCAGGACAGACTGTTTACCCGTAATTATATAAAAAGAGAGATAAAGTCCGGAGAAGTTCTTTAGAGCCTGTCCCATTCGCCGTTTTCAATCAATTTTCGTATTTCAGTTTTAACTTCCGGATTATCAGTTTTTGCCTGCAATTCTTTTATAAGTTTTTCTTTTTCTTCCGGTGTAAGATTTTGGGTTATAGGATTTTTGCCGGTAATTTTTTTGATTTCGTTTATGTTTAAATTTTTCTTATTTTTTAGTGCAAGAACTGCTGCTGTAGTTATTCCGGCAGCTGCAAGGGTGCTGAATACTATTTTGGGGGATATATTACGTTTTTCTTTTTGTGTCTTTTCTTCTGAAACAGGATTCATTTTAAGAACTTCTGTTCCAATCGGCTGAATTTGTATTGACATAATGCACCTTCCTATATATATAAAAACACCGGACTTTTAAAAATTGCATTAAATATATTAAGTTCGGTTAGAAAAGCTTTATGACAAGTTTTCAACTGATATTTTGTTTTATTTTTTGCATTTTGTGCTAGAATTTATATGTTAGTTGATTAAAAAACGGGGTTGGGTTTTATGAAGAAATGGTTGAAAATAACCGGATATATTTTTCTGAGCATTGTTGTACTAATTTATCTCGGGTTTCTGTTTGTACTTCCGAACGTTGTAAAAATTGAGGAATACAAGCCTGTGATTCAAAAACTTGTTCTTGAGCGGGCAAAGTTGAAACTTGATTTCAAGAACGCAAAAATCGTTACAACCCCTCTTCTTGGCGCTGGAATTAAAGCGGAAGATATTAACATAAAGCTTCCGGATGATTCGACTTTGTTTTCTGCCGACAAGATTCAGGCAAGAGTTGCACTGCCGAGCATTTTACTTCTGACAGTAAAAGTTTCATGTCTTGACGTAGAGTCGCCGTTTGTAAACCTTGAAATAATAAATGATGAAAATTTCAAGCTGGTAAATCTTATAGAACAGATTTTGAATGCCGGAAAAGAACAAAAATTGGAAACCGAGGGACATACTGCGAATATTGAAGAAGGCGGGTTTAAATTTAACCCTGCATGGGTAAGAATAAAAGTTCCTAATGTTAAAATTCACAACTACAGGGTTCTGGTTAATGATTTAAAATCAAAACATTTCTTGAACCTAAAAGGTGAAGAGCTGACTCTAGGGTATCTTAACGGTAAAACTGCAAAGATTAAGACTTATGCCGAATTATACAGCGATGAAGATAAAAATCTTACGGCAAATATTGATATAGATACATTTCTTCCGGAGTTTGGAACAAAGCTTGATAAAGAAGATGACCCTGCAGAAAGGATTGATATTGCATTTATTAATCCGGTAACAATGTACAGAAATTATGATTTGAAAGCAAATCTTGATACAAAATTAAGGGTTAGAAATCATAGAGGAAGATTATCTTCTTATGGATATTTCAACATAAATAATATTACTTTGAAAATTTCCCGTCTTCTTCTACCTGAAAGCTATCTGAGGGTAAAGACTTTCGGAGAACAGGTTAATTTGGATACAAGTATCTATCCTGTAAAAGATCAGTATATTAACTTACTTGGAAGTTTGAATTACGGAAGTCATCCTAAAATGGATATGAAGATAACAACCGGTACTATAAAATTCAATGATTTGGTTGTGCTTGCCGAAGCTGTACTGGATTCTTTGCATATAAGAAATGAACTTGCACAGGTTAAGGCAGAAGGATATATGAATGCGGATTGCTATATTAAAACTAATTTTAAAAAGTGGAATTCTAATGGTTTTGTAACAATAAAAGACGGCGGTGTAAGTGTAAGAAATCTGGGTAAAGTCTTATCAGACGGAAATATTGATATAAAACTTGATGGTAATATTCTGGATATTAGAAATTCCAGTGTTTTAATAAGTAATGCTCCGCTTTTTATTGATGGAAAAATTGATGAAAAATCTGTTGCAGATATTAAAATTAAAGCGGATAAAATTCCTTTGCGATCTTTGTTTAACGCATTTGCGCCTGAAGAGTTGAGAAATAAATATGATTTCAAATCAGGTCTTGCCTCACTTGATTTAGGCGTGAGCGGCAAGCTTAAAGAAGCGGTTGCAGGGATAAAATTTGCTCTTTCAGATTTGAATATATCGAATAGTACGTTTAATATAGCTAATACAAATCTATCAGGCGAATTTTTTGCGAATGCAAAAGGTCAATCAGGAAATATTAAAAATACCGGATTTGTTTTACTAATTCCTAAAACGGATTCAAGAATTTTTGTACCGGAATTTAATGTTGAGGTTGCGGATAAAAACATCAA
>CAZXQM010000040.1:10870-16493 GCA_964643455.1 uncultured Vampirovibrio sp.
TAAATGTTGATGAAAAAGGGAATGAAATTATAAATCTTACAGAAGTGCTCGGAATCGACGGTACTATTGAAAAAGAGCGGATAAATCTAATTAAAATAACCATTCCGGGTGTATTGAAAGGTAAGATATATGCATTTCCTGAATCAGCATTTGAACTTAAAGGAAGAGCTTATGTATTTGGTGAGGCTGCAGCTCCGAGAATGAGAGGAGGCTTTAATATTGCTAATCTTTCAATACCGGAATTAATGCTTACACTAAGAGATGCAAATCTTGATTTTAGAGGAAATATAGCGGATTTTGTTTTGAAGGATTTGATTCTAAACGAATCCGATATTCAGTTGAATTCAAGAATAAGTCTTATACCGGCAAGTGTTATTAATATTTTAGATTTTGATGTCAAATCCAGATATTTTAATTTAGATAAAATAATTAAGGTTAGTGAAAAGGCAGTTGCTTATATTCCGAAAAAGTCTGCTTCTGTTGTTACAGATACGGAACCGGCAGATATTCCTGTCATAATCAGGGATGGAAATATAAATTTTGCAAGAATTATTACAGGTAATATTGATGTTAAAAATACAACATCCAAAATTTCTCTTGCAAAAAATATTTTCTTTATTAAGGGTTTGAGAACAAATGTATTTGACGGTAGTATAAGAGGAGATATTTCGGTTAATCTTCTTTCTATGCTTATAAATATTAATCTTTCCGGAAACGGGGTTGATGTAGAGAAAGCTCTTTTAGATGCTGCCGGCATGAAGGATACCCTTTCCGGAGCGGCTTCTTTTGATACGAATATTTCACTTCAGGGAGCAACTTATGAAGATCAGATGAGAAGTTTGAAAGGAGTTGTACATTTTAATGTTAAAAATGGTCAGTACGGACCTTTTGGAAAGCTGGAAAACCTTATAATTGCAGAAAACATAAGGGAATCTCAATTATTCCAGACGGCTCTTGGCGGTATTATAAGCGGACTTACTACAATAGATACTACGCATTTTTCTGAGCTGAAAGGCAGCTTGAGTTTTGATAATGGTATTTGTCATATCAGTCCGATAACTTCGTTAGGTAATATTTTAAGTCTATACATTTCCGGCGATTTTGATATTTTAAGAAACTATGCTGATATGATTGTGAGAGCAAGAATGGCGTCCCTTGTTTCTAATCTTCTGGGCCCTCTCGGGGCTATTAACCCTGCAAATCTTATTGATAATGCTGCAAGTTTAAATATTGTTACTGCAAAGGCATTTTCAGTATTTTGTGAAATGCTTCCGGAAGAAGAAATTAATAAAATTCCAAGTTTTGCAAATAAATATGTCGATGATGCTGCAACGAAATTTCAACTGGTAGTGAGAGGTGATGCTGCAAAACCGCTCACACTTGTGAAGTCTTTTAAGTGGCTTGCCAGTCAAAATGAATATGATTCTGCTATAGAATATGTAAATTCAATTCCTGAGCCGACAGAAGGAAGTGAAGCTGCAACAATTGAAGAAGCAGTAAAGGAAGCAGAAGCTCAAAAGAAAACTCTAAAGTATAAGGTTAAAAACTTGTTTAATAAAGAAGGAGAAGAGTAACTTTGGAAAAATTTCAGAATTGAAGAGCGGGATATTTAAGGATTTAATTATATGTTTTCGCAAACTTATCAAATGTTCACAACCCGCCTTTCAATTCTCTCAAGCATTAACTTAATCTCTTCTAAATTTTAAAATTTATATGCTAAAAAAAATAATTTCAAAAATTTCAATACATACAGTGCTGATAATGGTGTCACTTCTTTCAATATTTCCTTTCATCTGGTTAACGTCGACTTCTCTGAAAGGGATAAATGAAGATATTTTCGCTTATCCTCCGAAGCTTATTCCTTCCGACTTTACTCTGGCTAACTATATTGACGTTTGGGGCAGAGTTAATTTTATGGGATATTTCTGGAACAGTGTTATAGTTGCTGTGCTTACGGTTTTTTTGAATCTTGTTTTATCATCGCTTGCGGCTTATCCTCTTGCTAGAATGAAATTTGTGGGTAAAAAGGTTATATTTTTTTCAATTCTTGCAACGATAATGATTCCGTTTCAGGCAATTATGCTGCCGGTTTATATTATTACCCTGAAGCTGCATTTGACAGACAGCGTTAATAATTTTATGGGATATATCGGGCTTGTAATGCCGTTTGCGGTGAGTGCATTCGGAATCTTTTTAATGCGTCAGGCTTTCTTGAAAGTACCGCAAGAGATTGAAGAAGCGGCAATTGTTGACGGGTGTAATGTTTTTCAGATGTTTACACGGGTTGTAATACCTATGGTTAAACCAACTCTTGCGGTACTTGCCGTTTTCACATTTATCGGTTCTTGGGGTGAATTTCTCTGGCCGAGTATTATGCTCACAAAAGATGCTATGTATACGCTTCCTGTAGGAATCAACAATTTACAGGGAATGTTTTCGTCTAACTGGAGATTTATTGCTGCCGGCTCTATAATTTCAACTGTTCCGATAATTATTTTCTTTCTTATGATGCAGAGGTATTTTATATCTGGTGAAAACGACGGGGCAATAAAAGGCTAAGTTTTAAATATATTGCTGGTTTACATATCTTAATAAAATGATATATATTAGCAATTTTTGTCAGAAAATATACTTTATATTCATGTAGCAGGTTTAGAAGGAGATATTTTCATGTCATTTGGTTTGTATAATAGTATAAATCGACCTAATAATTTTTCATACGTAAAATTTTCAAGCACATCACCGAATGCGCCTGAAATTATTGCAAAACCTATTGAAAAAGTAGAAACAGTAATTAATAATACTGTTGATAGTTTTGTAAAAGAACCGGTGGGTGATGAAAGGAAAAATTCTCATAGCAAAGCCATTGCTGCAGGCAGTACAGTGCTGGTTTTATCTGCAATTATAGCAATGTTGAATCCGAGATTTTCCGGCAAATTTGTTAATAAATTGCGAATCTGGGCGCACAAAGCCAGCACAGGTGTACAAAAAAATAAGAATGATTTTATTACAAGCAGGTTTTTCAAAGCATGTGAAAAATTCTTAAAAAAGACAGTGGATATTTTTCAGTTCACAAACTCAATGAATGCTTCTAAAGATTTAGGGTTTAAATGGCTTTGCAAAGCAGAAAAATTCAACGGGGTTAAGAATGAAAATACGAGAAAAATTTTGAAAAAATGCGATTCAGGATTCCGAAAGGTCATGGGTAATGTTCATAATGGAATTACAAATTGGTTTGACGGCATAAGTAAGGGTACTGTATACAGAAAATATCGTTCTGCAGATAAGAAAATGAATTATGTGGATGACTTAATCAATACTTATAAAACAAAATTAACTCCTCTGGAGCAGAAAACGCTTGAAGCAAAACTTGGTGAAATAAAACAGGCACAAAAATATTTTTCTAAAGACAGAACTGCGGAACGACTTGTTATGCAGGAAAAATCAATGTCACATCTTGAAAAAGATTTTAAAAATAAGTTGTTTGATGGTTATCTGAAAAAGTTTAAAGGTTTTAAATCTCCGGGGACATTTAAACAAAAAATGCAGTATAACCGAAAACTGGTTCAGGATAATATGTCATTCTGGGCAGAAGATATATTAATGCCAACCCGAAATACTTTTGAACAGGAAGGCAAAAAAGCTGTCAGCGAGCTTATGGGAGATGGTAATAATGTTCGTGGTAAATACAATGAAGTTATAGATATGTTGTCTCCTCATCTAACAAAGGAAGAAAAAACACTTCTCAATGGAAGTTTGAGAGCTGCTAAGAAGAAATTAGGAAAAGCAAATCATAGTGAATGTGTAGAATATTTTGATAAAAAAAGAGATCTTGTTCTTGGCGGTGCACCGACAGATATTTTAACCGGTATAGGGGCAATAGGACTTAGCGGTATTGCAGTAGGTACTGCAGATAGCAAGGAAGATCGCTTGTCGCGTGCTCTTACTCTCGGTTTTCCTGCTGTAGCCGGTATAGGAGCCTCTATGACACTCACAGCAATGTTATTCTCCGGAGTGCAAGGTATGATATACGGCTCTCTTGCCAGTGTCGGGCTGAGCCAAATAGGAAGTGCAGCGGACAGGGTTCTGGTACCGAAAAAACCTGTAGAAAATCTGGCAAAATCACCAATAGTTAAAAAGGAGGTAAAGAATGCTTAACGCAATTTTTCAACAATTTTTAAAACATTTTGTTTCAATGTTTCATAATCCCTGTTATTGTCGATTAGAAAATCCCAATCCCGAATATTATCTAAATCAACTTCGGTAATGTCATTTTCTCCAACAAGCTTTCCTCCTCGAGCTTCTCTAATTTCTCTTGAGGCATCTATTCTGATAGAAATGGCACCGGCATTTTTAAAAACTTCATATTCGTGCTTAATCCTGACATCAGTTACAACAATATTACCTTTTTGTGCTACGATTTTTTCTAACCAGTAATCGGGATTTTGCTCTCTTCCCCAGTTCCCTAAATCAATCAAACCCTGACGGTATTTAGGCTTATTGGATTCTATTTCTTTAAACGTGATTCCGTGCTTTTTGGCATATTCAATTTTTATAATATCGCCCATTGCGCAACGTTCAAATTCCGGCATGGCTTCCATAAGAATCTTAGCTGCCGTATCTTTGCCGGAATATTGTTTGCCTGAAAAAATAATTATTTTATCTGCCATATATCTCCATCTTATCAGAAAAGACTCTTTATTTAAGAGTCTTTTTTATGTTTTAAAGTATTTCCATTGTCGGTTCTGAATGTCTAATTTCAGGTATTTCACTCAAGTTTGGTAATTCCAACTCTTTAGGAGTATTCTTAGCTTCTGTCTCTCTTTCAGGCATTTTTGCTTTTGCCTGAACAACTTTTGTAATTATAGGATCCGGGTCTTGTTTTAGCCTATTATATTCAAGCATAATTTGAGAAACAAATCTTCTTGTTTCGTTGTAAGGAGGAATTGTCCCCCCGAATTTTTTAACATTTCCCGGTCCGGCATTATATGCAGCAAGAGCAAGTTCTGTGGAGCCAAACATTTTATACATCATTTTGTAATATGTAAGTCCGGCTTTAATATTTTCATTTAAATAATAAGGGTTAAATCCTAGTTTTTGTGCTGTCGATGGAAGCAGCTGAAATACACCTACCGCACCGTAGGGACTCCTCAGTTCATGTTTAAATCCGGATTCTTTCTTTGCAATACTAAGAGCTAATGCCGGATCAACATCCATTTCTAATGAATGCTTAACAATAATTTCTTTAATTTCATTCTCAGAAGTTGGTGCAGCTTGAACCCTAACGCACAACATAATCAGTAATGCAGTTGTTGCTAAAACTGTTTTTCTAATCATTGAAACCCTCTTATTTTTATGTAAATTGAGTTCTGCATACTATTCTAAAAATCCTCCCTACGGTTTCATTGTGTTTTCGTTTGGTTAACTGCAAAACGTCTTTCCTAAATTTTTTGTTACTATGTTACAAAATTTGTTAGGCGACTATTTTTACCTCTCCCCGCGCTCCGGCTCGGATAAATAATTATACAGAATTTATGTCACGTACATGTTAATATAAAAATGAAAAATTTGCAACCTTAAATTAGAGGGATTTATATCGCAATTTACACTAAACCAGACTAAA
>CAZXQM010000041.1:0-4215 GCA_964643455.1 uncultured Vampirovibrio sp.
AAAAACTTATTTATTAAATACTCTAATAGCTTTATGTCTACAATGAATAGAACTGGTGAAGCTATTGAAAAAACACAGAAAATCAATCCTGCTGACAATAAAAAACTTGATAAATCTAAGGGAATTGAAACACTTACCATTTTCCCTAAACAGGTTATTGACGGAAAAACAATTATTACAGCTTAGTTTTCTATTTAAGGAGAAATATGATACTTAAAATTTTCAGAATGCCGCACAACAGGTTTATTCCGGAATATAAAACCGAAGGTGCTGCCGGCATGGATTTGTGTGCTGCAATAGAAGAAGAAATAACATTGCAGCCATTAGAAAGGAAACTAATCCCTACAGGGCTTAAAATAGAACTGGAGCATGGTTACGAAGCTCAGATAAGACCTCGTTCTGGGCTGTCTATAAAACATGGCATAAGTCTTATTAATTGTATCGGAACAATCGATGAAGATTATAGAGGTGAAGTCTGCATTCCTGTCGTTAATCTTTCAAATGAGCCTTATACAATTAAACCCGATGAACGTATTGCTCAAATGGTTATTGCTAAATACGAACAAGCTAAAATTGAAGTTGTAACAGAACTATCTGAAACTGCACGCGGTGCTGGCGGTTTCGGTTCTACTGGTAAAGTCTAGTTTTTAGCAGGTCAAAAATTATAGACTTATCTTGTTTTCAAAGGTACAGTCTATGTATCTCATATTATAATTGTATGAAGCAAGAGCCCCAGTTCCTCTAATTTATTTATATAAATTTAAAAATTCACTCAGTGTAAAGAAATATAACGCGATATATGATTTAAACTTCAACCTATTATGTAGTTTTGTTTCAATATTTCCCCAAAAAGCTTGACGCTTGCGGAAAAAAAGTATAGAATGAGTGCATAATTAACAATGTCAAGGTTATATAATATTTAGGAGAACAAGTCATGTACCAAGATGAAACGCTTATTTGTGAAGATTGCGGCGCCGAATTCGTTTTTACTGCCGGAGAACAGGAGTTCTATGCGGAAAAAGGATTAACAAATAAGCCAAAAAGATGCGCAAGCTGCAGAAAAATAAAGAAACAAATGCACAGAGGCAAAAAGAAAATGCATGATGCTATTTGCGCAAAATGCGGCAAACAAACACAAGTTCCTTTTAATCCTACTCAGGGCAGAGATGTTCTTTGCAAAGAGTGTTTTGATGCTGAAAAAGCTGCAGCAGAAAAAACAGCAGAAGTTGCTGCTTCATAAAAAGATCTAATAAATTTAAAAGAGCGATTTGAATTATTTCAATCGCTCTTTTTTTAACTTTTGAATCCTGGAATTCGATTCAAGAACACGCCTCAACAGTAATTCATCTGTCTCCACTTCTTTAGAAAGCCGCTCTATTAAATCTAAAACCTCAAAGTTACAATCTCTAAATATAAACATGTCCACCCCTGCACGTATCGCCATTTTACACGCTTCAAAAACTTCAAAATTTTTAACACCTTTCATTTCCATATCATCAGTTATTACAACTCCCTGATATTTCAGAACATTTCTCAAATATCCGATTACATTTTCGCTCAAAGAAGCCGGAACCGCCTCCTTGTCAAAACACGTACAATGAAGATGAGCTGCCATTATCATTTCCGCATTTAAATTCTCTCTAAAAGGTTTTATATGAGTATTTTTCATAATATCGAAAGGTAAATCTATTACGGGAAGCATTAAGTGACTGTCCTGCATAGCATCTCCATGCCCCGGAAAGTGTTTTATACATGGTATTATGCCATTTTTTCTATATATATCTGAAACCCGTTTTACACACTTTGAAACAATATCAGGATTATCAGAAAAAGCACGTTCACCAATTATAGGATTGGCAGAATTTGTATTTACATCTGCACAAGGCGCAAAATTCAAATTAATACCATAACCAACCAGCTCCTTTGCAATCTCCTTTGTCTGATTTTCTAAAAAAGCTTCCCCTTTTTCATAAGCAAACTTAGCAGATAAATACCTTCCATGAATATTCTCCGTTCTTTCAACCCTGCCGCCTTCCTGATCTATAGATAAAAATATGGGATATTTCGTTTTAGCCTTAATTTCATTTATCAAATTTTTAAATTGTCCGGCTGATTTTATATCACGGGTAAAAAATATTACTCCACCTAATCCACTCTCAAGAGCCTTATCAAGCCCCTCACCTGTTCCGAGTATAAACTTTTGGTAAATAAGTTGTTTTATCATAAATCAATCATACATTTAATTGATAATAAAAATCAACTTTTTGTTGTATACTGAAAAATGAGGGGTGTTGTTATGAGAAAGATTCTATTTTCAATATTAGTTGTTTTTTTACTATTGTCAGCAATTTCACTAGATGTATCAGCGGCAAAAAAAACATCTAGACTCTCTAAAGAGACAATAACTGAAATGTCAAATTCAATTGATAAATTAACCCAAAAAGTTTACGGAAGAGCTTTGTTATCCCCTCAGGATACTGAAGAATTAATTGGAATAAAGATAAAACTTGATAATCAAATGCTAAAAACACCTTCTATAGAGCTTGCGCCCTTATATTACAAGGCAGGAAACATCTATCGCCTGCGCGAAATGGATTCAGAAGCAATCGATTGTTATCAAACAATTTTAGAAAATTTTTCAAATACTGCACTTGCACCAAAGGCCAGAGTTGCGCTTGAATCTATGGGAGTTAATATAGCTAATCCTGTAACAACGAATGAAACAGGAAATGATAAATAAAAATAATTCAACCCTTCTATTTTAGTTAAGTTTAAAAAACTGCGAAAAGGTAGTATAATCAAACTGTAAACAGAAAGGGGAGTTATTATGGAAGAGTTAAAAATATATACAGATAAAGAAATCAACCAAGACTTAATTAAAACAAAAAAAATCGCAATTATCGGCTTTGGTTCACAAGGCTACGGTCAAGGGCTTAATCTTAAAGACTCCGGCTGTGATGTTATAATGGGATTACGTCAGGGGGGCGTTTCCGATACTAAAGCTAAAGATTATGGTTTTACAACAATGCCTATATCAGAAGCGGTTAAAAAGGCTGATATAGTCCAAATTTTAATACCTGACGAAGTACAGGCTAAAGTTTACAAAGAAGAAATTGAACCTTATTTAAGAGAAGGGCAGTATTTGATGTTCTCACACGGATTTAATATTCATTACGGATTTATTAACGCACCAAATAATGTAAATGTCGTAATGGTAGCCCCAAAAGCACCTGGACATACAGTAAGAAGTGAATATAAAGCCGGCATGGGAGTTCCTTCTCTTATTGCAGTTTATAAAGATTTCAGCGGAAATTCTAAAGAAATAGTGCTTTCCTATGCTTCAGCAATAGGCTCAGGAAGAGCCGGAATAATTGAAACAACATTCCGTGAAGAAACTGAAACTGATTTATTTGGAGAACAAGCTGTCCTCTGCGGCGGCTGCTCTGCCTTGATAAAAGCAGCATTTGAAACTCTTGTAGAAGCAGGATATTCGCCATACATGGCTTATTTTGAAGTCTGCCATGAGCTAAAGCTTATTGTAGACTTAATTTATCGAGGTGGAATTGAAGATATGCACTATTCAATCTCTAATAATGCTGAATACGGAGATTTAACAAGGGGCGAGAAACTAATAAACTCTAATGTTAAAGCTGAGATGAAAAAAATCCTTGAGGAAATTCAAAACGGCAAATACGCTCAAGAATTCATGGATGAAATGGAATCAGGAGGCGAAAGATTTGCCAGACTCAGAGCCGAGTCAAAAAGACATATGCTTGAAACCGTTGGAAATAAAATAAGAGAATCCTTCAGTTGGAATAATGATAATAAACTTATAGACAGAACAAAAAATTAGCCGGTTATCTAAAAATCTTTAGCCTTGTGGGTCATGGTAAAATACTGCTCTTTTCATACAATGTTAATGTATTAAAAATACAGTTCATTCGTACAATAAAAGGAGTAAGAAATGAAAAAAACATTATCATTATTAGCTGTATTGGGTATGGTATCAATAATTGGAACCCAGACAGCTCAAGCTTTCAGTTGGTCAAGCTTAAATCCTGCTTATTGGGGACAAAAATGCAATAGGTGCGAAAAGAAAAAAGCAGATTGTGGATGCAAAAAGAAATGTGATCCTTGTGAAAGAATTTCTCAACCTTGCCCTACAGGAGCTGCAGCACCTTGTGATCCTTGCAAGAAATCCACACCTTGCAACCC
>CAZXQM010000041.1:4315-10668 GCA_964643455.1 uncultured Vampirovibrio sp.
CCTCAAATTGCGCAACAAATATATGAACGTTATACAAAAAGAAATGATATTGTTCTAGATTTATTTTTTGGTTCAGGGACTTCCGGTATAGAAGCTGTTAATATGGAAAGAAGATGTATAGGAGTTGAACTTAAAGAAGAGCTAGCTGAATCTGTTTCTGAGAAATTTACTCCAAAACAGCTTGTTACTGATGTAAATATTATTTGTGCAGATTCTGCAAGTGAAATTGCAAAAGAAAAAATTCAAGCAAGGCTTGATATTATGGGAAGAAAACAAGCACAGCTTTTAATGCTTCACCCGCCTTATGATGATATAATCAAATTTTCAGACAAAAAGGAAGATTTATCCAATTGCGCAACAACAGAAGAGTTTTATAGTTTATTTGAAAAAGTTGCTAAAAATGGTTATGATTTACTGGAAAAAGGTCGTTTCGCCTGTCTTATTATAGGTGACAAATATGCTCATTCTCAGCATATTCCATTGGGTTTTGAATGCATGGCAAGGATGAATAAGTTAGGTTTCATAACAAAAGCTATAATTATTAAAGATATTCAAGGGAATGAAAGAGCTAAAGGCAAGACCGCTAATCTTTGGCGTTACCGTGCTTTGGCAGGCGGTTTTTATATCTTTAAGCACGAATATGTTATGGTATTCCAAAAAATATAGTATTTAATAAGATGGAAAATTGGTCAGGCAATTTAATTAAAGAAACTCCTAATGGATTATTAGTACGTATAAAAATTATACCTAATTCTTCAAAAAATGAAATTATTTTGGAAGAAGGTTTTGTTAAAATTAAAATTACAGCTCAACCTATAGAAAATAAAGCTAATAAGGCTCTTGTAGATTTCCTATCAAGACAGTTTAAAATTCCTAAAACCAGTATACATATAATCAAGGGAATGACATCCAAGGAAAAAACGATTTTGCTTTCTATTGAAGATAAAAATAAAATTACATTAATAAATTCTTATTTGACAAAATAGTTCAAAAAATAATATACTATATAGTATAAAAGGAAAAGTATTTTATGCATAAACGCTGGTATGATGTTGACCCTACAATTAGTTTAGCTGTAAGTTTGATGAGAAACGCAAACATAATGACGCAATATGAGTGTGCTGATTTAATTATAAAAGTATCAAAAGAAAATGGTATAAATCTTGCAGATAACATCCTAACAGATGCTTTTACATATGTACTTAGACGCTGGTACGATACAGACCAAAAAATAGCAGAAGCCTTTGAATATTTAAAATGTCTGCCTCACGAAGTACAAAAAGAAGTAGCATTAGAACTTATAAGTTTGCTTCAAGAAGCTGAAACAAGATCATAAAAATGACCACGATTATTAATTTATGCACAAATCCTGCATTTATTTCAATTATACTTTTATGTATTTTATGCGTAAAAAAAGTCAATGTACTGCTTGCAATAATAATATCAACACTTACGGCAGGGTATATTGCAGGTTTAGATAGCACGCGTATTATGAATACATTTATCTCAGGAATGGGGGGAAATTCAGAAACAGCCTTGAGTTATATACTTCTTGGAGCTTTTGCTGCAACAATGGCACATTCAGGCTTTACAAATGTTATATCAGAAAAAATAACCCAAATTGTACAGGGCAAAAAAATACTCCTTTTATGCATTTTGACATTAATTGCAATGGCTTCACAAAACATCATACCTATTCATATTGCATTTATTCCAATCATTATACCGCCGCTTTTAGGAATAATGAATAAATTGAATATTGACAGACGTGCAATAGCTTGTGTTCTAGCATTTGGTTTAAAAATGCCGTATATTGTTATACCCGCCGGATTCGGACTCATATTCCAAAATTTAATTGCTGACAATATGATTCAAAATGGAGTTAATATTTCAAGGGGTGATATATGGAAAGACACACTAATCTTAGGGCTGGGAATGTTCGTAGGACTTTTAATTTCAGTATTTATAACATATAGAAAACCCCGAATTTATGAAAATAAACAAATTATGCTTGATACAGATAACAAGAACACAAAGTTTCTCCACAAACACTGGCTTGTTATACTTGCCGCTATTTTGACTTTTGTTGTACAACTTATTACAAAGTCCTTACCACTGGGAGCTTTAGTCGGACTCGGAATAATATTTTCTTTCAAAGTTATTCCTCAAGACAAAATGGATCACATGATGAATGAAGGAATTTATCTGATGGGATATATAGCATTTGTAATGCTTGTTGCATCAGGCTTTTCAGATGTTTTAAAAGCAACCGGTTCAATAGAAAATCTGGTAAACACAGTACTTCCGCTTCTGCCTAATAATATATTTATTACATCGTTTATAATCCTTATTATTGGCCTTTTTATCACAATAGGTATAGGAACATCTTTTGGTACGATACCTATTCTTGCAGTATTATTTATTCCGGTCTGTATAAAACAAGGGTTTAATATACCGCAAATGGTTGTTCTTCTTGCTGCTGCTGCAGCTCTTGGTGATGCAGGCTCGCCAGCCTCCGATACAACCTTAGGTCCGACATCCGGACTCAACGCTGATGGACAGCATAATCACATTTATGATACATGTATACCTACTTTTCTGCACTATAATATTGCTTTGATAATATTTGCCCTGCTCGGAATATGGTTATTTAATTGATTAACTCAAACCATAATTAAAATCTTCTTGAATGTTGCTAGAAAGCATAGACTGAATTGATTCCATATAAGCATTTACTTCTTCAAGCTCAGCACTAGCTGTAGTAATTTGAGCATCAATAACTGTCTCCCAAGCAGTTAATTGGTCAAATTCATCTTGATATTGAGCAGTTAACTTATCTATTGCTTCTTCATAATCAGGAATTTCTGTATAATCAGTGTATAAATCCTGTAAATCCTCATCGCCTTCAAACATTTCTTTGTAATATTTTCTGACGGAACTGGTCTCTGAACTCTTCAAGGATTCGAGATCGGCTTGAGAATATGTAGCTAGTGACTTTTGAGACTGATATTGAGTTATTTCAAGGTTTAACTGATTTCTTCTCAACTTATAGCTTAATAATGTTTCATGTAAATTTGCGATTGACATCTTATTTCACCATCTTTTAGTCTTACACATATATAAAGTATTTAAATATGATATGATTTCAATCGCTTTTAAATTTGTTACAAAAGTTTACAATTCTTTTAAACTATCCTGTTTATAAGCATTTACTGCCAGCCTGTCACAGCGTTCATTGTATTCATGACCAGCATGCCCTTTGACCCAGATAAACTCTACTTCATGATTTTCTTTAGCCTTCAATAACCTTTTCCACAAATCTGAATTTTTTACGGGAGACTTACCTGCAGTTTTCCACCCTTTTTTTATCCATCCTTCAATCCAATGATTGTTAAAAGCATCTACTACATATTTACTGTCAGAATATATAGTCACTGTACATGGCTTCCTTAAAGCTTCTAGACCTACTATTACCGCCATTAACTCCATTTGGTTGTTCGTAACACACTTAAAACCTTCTGAAAGTTCTTTTTCGTGTATAAAACCATTAGCATCCTTATGTACTAAGATGGTGCCGTAGCCACCAGGTCCCGGATTTCCGCTACATGCACCATCTGTATAAATTTCAACTTTTATCTTATCATTCACTTTAAGCTGCAACACCTTTAATTTCGGAAATAAGATATTTTGCTACCCATTCAAAATCTTTATTATTATTAGCAGCTTTTTTGAGATATTCAACAGAAGCTTCACCAATTCTGATAAGTGTCATCGCAACAACACCTCGTTTTACACCTTTTACAACTTGAAGCTGATGAACAAGTTCCGGCACTACAGCTTTTCCCTGATCAACAAGAATATTTTCAATTTTATTTTTAGTTGTATTATCAGCTGTTTCTAATTTGCCAAGAATTTCTTCTATTGATTGCATTTTATTCTCCTTCATATTTACTTTATCCTTTGCAATTTTATTATATCCTAATTTTTTATAAAAATAGAATTTCCTTACATAATCTTAATATCATTTTTAAGATATATGAAAGAAGCGTATTAATTCAGATTGCAAATACACAGCAGGTTTTAAGATTATACCACTCGCGAAAAAACTTCTACATTAACGTCATCAAATGTATTATCAAAGAAATAGGCTGAAGATGCCACCATTGAAGCATTATCGGTACAATATTTCATAGCAGGGGCATAAACTTCATAACCTTCATTTTTTAAATTGAATATTTTTTTTCTAATTTCAGAGTTTGCAGCGACACCACCTGCTAAAACAACTTGTTTGTACCCCGACGCTTCAAGTACATTTTTAACTTTTTTCAAAAGCGTTGAAGATACACACTCTTGAAAACTGGCACAAATATCTTCAACAGGCATTTCCTTGCCGTCAAAACTTTTAACCAGCCTTAATACCGCAGTTTTTAACCCGCTGAAGCTGAAGTCATACCTTCCGACCTTAGCCTCCGGAAGTTTAAACGCATACGGTGCTCCTTTCTGAGCAAGCTTGTCTAATTTCGGTCCCCCGGGGTAAGGAAGCCCAATTAACCTTGCGACTTTGTCATAAGCTTCACCGACAGCATCATCAATAGTTTCTCCCACTATTTCCATTTCTGAATAAGAATCCACTTTAATAATTTGAGTATGCCCACCACTTACAAGCAGTGCAATAAATGGAGGTTCAAGTGTTGTATCTATAAAATTAGCTGCCAAATGGGCATTAAGGTGATTAACCCCTATAAATGGCTTATCATAAACAAGTGCCATTGTTTTAGCGGCATTCATACCGACAAGCAGACATCCCACAAGTCCAGGTCCTACAGTTGCAGCAAAAGCTGAAATATCCTCTCCCTTTACCCCAGCCTGCTTTAAAGCTTCGGCTATAACAATATTAATCGCTTCCAAGTGCTCCCTTGCAGCAATTTCCGGAATAACTCCTCCGTATTCTTCATGAATTTTAATTTGAGAAGCCACAACATTTGAGAGAACTTTTCTTCCGCCTTTAACCACAGCACATGCCGTTTCATCGCAACTGGACTCGATTCCTATAATTAGAGAATCTTCATTAATTGTAACAAGCTTATTGCTAAATAATGTTTTTTTAACTTTTTCCATTACTCAAGTATAATACAAATAAAAACCATAATGATAATATTGAATAATTTATGAATCTTGAAAATTGAGAATTCAAACATAACTGTTAAACTCTCTAAGTATTGCTTTAAGCTCTCCTCATGTAAATTATTCAGTATATGCAGAGATGACAACTTTATCAATCAAGCCGTACTCGACAGCCTCAGCAGCTGAGAGATAATGATCGCGCTCACAATCTTCTTTCACTTTTTCAAAAGGTTGACCTGAATTTTCAGCCATTATTCCAATCAACATGTCCTTCATTCTTAAGATTTCCTTAGCTTCTAATTCAATATCAGTTGCCTGACCCTTTGCACCGCCTAAAGGCTGGTGAATCATAATTCTTGCACTAGGTAAAGCCATTCTTTTACCCTTTGCTCCGGCTGATAATAAGAAAGCACCCATAGAAGCAGCTTCGCCTAGACAAATTGTCTGGACATCTGCCTTTATTAAATTCATTGTATCATATATTGCCATGCCGGAAGTTATTACACCTCCGGGAGAATTTATGTATAACATAATGTCTTTTTCAGGATTTTCACTGTCCAGAAGCAAAAGCTGCGCAACAACAGAATTGGCAACATCATCATCAATCTCTGTACCTAGAAAAATAATACGCTCTCTTAATAAGCGTGAAAAAATATCAAAAGACTTCTCTCCTCTAGAAGATGATTCAATAACTGTTGGTACGTAACTTAAAATCTTTTTAAAATCTGCTGTCATATACATATTCCTTTATTATAGTATAATCATTTTTACGATTATACTATAATAAAGTCAAGACTCATGCAATAAACCGAACATACGAATTATTGATTTTTATTGTTATTGTCTTTCTTTTTAAATTCGCCTTCTTTGTTTATAGCATCTTCAGCTATATCACCACCGACAAGTCCCACAAGCAGACCAGCACCTGCAAGGCATGCTGCTGCCGGAGCAGCTATAAATGATGCAACTAATACCGCACCGGTACCTATTGTTCCTCCAACAATCTGCCCGAATTTTCCTTTAAAACTTACATTTGCTGAATCATCCTGAACGGAAGAAGGGGCTTTACTTTGTACTTTTGGTTTCCTATAATTAGCATTATAAGACACACTGGATACAGAACTTACTCTCATCACACACCTCCAATTTGTTTACATGTTAAAGCAGAAGAGCCTTCTTTTCAATAATACTTTATAACTATTTTTTATATATTTAAAAAGATTAAACTG
>CAZXQM010000041.1:10768-16418 GCA_964643455.1 uncultured Vampirovibrio sp.
ACATTTGTTGTTCCTATAATCGTAACATTAGGTGCATTATTTGCCACCTCGTCTAAGTAATTTAAAAATATAGAACGCTCTTCTACTTTAAATGCAGAATGACCACCACTACCTCTTGAAATTCTTTCTATCGGAAGAACCATTGAATCAATTTCATTAAGTACTACCACATATTTTTTATTCTTATTTTTTTGCGCAGTAGCTATAACATCTTCAAAACACTTTTTAATATTATTAAGATGCTCTCCTACCCATTGTGAATTTAAATCCGAATACTTAATCTCTTTATACTCAGCATCTAATGTTTTAGCATAAACCTTCGCAAAAAATGACTTTCCTGAACCCGGAGCACCATATAATAATAAACGATTCGCATTTTGCGGGTGTCCGACATGAGCTATATCTTCAGGTTTTGCTTTTGCAAAATCAACCTGATTTTGCAAGAAATCTCTTAACTTTGTGTTTATACTCTTACATGTATCAAGAGTTGGAATATCTGACTCATTCATTAAAGACTTAAAACTGCCAAGTTCTTCTAACTTGCCTTTCGGAACCTTAGTATTTTTTTTGCTAGAAATATAAAATAAAGCTAAAGTCCCTGCTGTTAACAACAGAGACAATCCGCTAAGTAAAATTTGGTTTTGTTTTTCATTTTTTTCTTTAGCTTCCAAATAAAGTATTAAATCCGATTTTTCAGCTGCCAAAGATACTTGTGGAGAAGATGCCGACACTGAATTTTTAAAACTCATATTATAATTTTTGTATCGGCTTATTGTTGGCATTATTGGTTGAATCATTTTTCCTCCGAATTAATTAAGTTGGTTTAACAATTCAACAGACACATATCGAAAACCAGAGGAAACATTCACTTTACCAAGTGATATATAACAATATCGTCTGTTGCTTTAATAAAATTTATACTCAAGTTAAAAAGTCCGATTTGAGTTTCACTTTGTAGAACAATCGTATTATATGAAAGCAAATTATGTCAATACGTATTAATTATTTAATTAACAATTGTTTACATAACACTAATTATTTTTTTTCAAAGCATTCTCCAGAGCTTTTTCAAGTACTTCAATTTTGGACTCAAGCACTTTCACCCGTGAAGAGCTTTCAGCAGAGACAACGGATTCTTTTTCTAATTCTCGTGCATAAGAATTTATTTTTTTGTTTTTTGAAAAAATAATTATATTCATTAAAAAGATACCAAACAGCGAGCTGGAAACAAATTCCGCTGCAATAGCTGTTTTTCCTGTCATAAACATAAATATTAATACAGAAGCTGCAAAAGCCAGAATAGTTAAAAGTATTAGTAGAAAATTTTTCATAAGTACTCCTCATTTACAAAAGATTGTACTATAAACCACAATTTTATGATAGAATTATATTGTAGAAAATCCAACAGGTAGCCAATGGGTGACGAAGATAAACAATTTGATGCCACGCCCCAAAAATTGGAAAGAGCTAGAAAAGAAGGGCAGGTTGTTAAGTCAAAAGACGTGTCAGTAGCACTGTCTTTACTCGTAATGTTTAGTTTCATAAATATGCTCGCCCCTATTATATGGAAACTTATTGTAGGTTTATTCGGGACATTGTATGAACAAATCCCTAATCAACATGTATCAAGTATCGGATATCCATACATTCTTACAGTAACTCTTATTCCTACTGTAACTATCATTGGTTCAATATTGTTTGTTGCAGCTTTTGTTGCAATTTTAGGAGATTTTATTCAGGTAGGACCTCTTGTCGCAACAGCACCTCTTGTTCCTAAACTGGATAAACTCAACCCTACCAAATATTTTAAGAATCTTTTCCAAGTTAAAACACTTTTTGAACTTGGTAAAAACATACTAAAAGTAACCATTTTAGGACTAGTCGGCTGGAGTGTTTATAAAAAGCATTTAGAAAGTATATTAATGTTGGCAGCCATTGACAATAACTTTGCAATAATGATTGAATTCGGAAAATTAATTGTAGAATTCATATACAAAGCCTGTATTGCTTTTTTAATTATTGCAGCTGCAGACTACGGCGTTACAAAATGGAAGTTCTTAAAAGACCAGAAAATGTCTTTCAAAGAAATTAAAGATGAGTACAAAAACTCAGAAGGAGATCCTCACGTAAAAGCGGCACTCAGACAAAGACGTATGCAAATGCTGCAGCAAGGAGCAATGGATTCGGTTCCGGAAGCAGATTTTGTAGTAAGAAACCCAACCCACATAGCCTGCGCCCTTAAATATGATGCTGAAACAATGCAATCTCCAACCCTTACTGCAAAAGGAACAGAACTTATTGCACAAAAAATTATTGATATCGCGATACAACATAACGTTCCAGTTATAGATAATCCTCCCGTAGCCAGAGCTCTTTTCAGAATGGTGGACCTTAATCAGCAAATTCCGCCTGAATTATACAAAGCAGTCGCAGAAATACTATTATTCGTATATGGCTTAAAAAATAAGAATCAGCAGGGTTAACAGATTGTTACAACTTGAAAAAATGAACAAGTCAATGTAAGATAGAATGAGATTAGTTAAAAAAGAAAAGATGGATAATAAGACTTTAATTAAGCAATACATTGGAATTGTACAAAAAGTAGCAAGAGTAGAGCATAAACGTATACCTAACCATATGATTGAATATGAAGAACTGGTTAGTATAGGTGTTATTGCAGTGCAAACTTTAATTAAAGGAAAAACTGAAGAACAGCTTGCAAGATATAATGATGCATATGTAGCCACTGCCGTTAAATGGGCAATAAGAAATGAACTCAGACATCGTTACAGATGGTATACTCTCAAGCACAAACAAGAAGATAAATCTGAAGATAACTATGTATCTGATGCTGTTATGTCAGAAGACAATGCTGGAGATATGGGGTTCACAATTTCACCTACAAAAGTTCGTGAAGCAGTTTACGAAACAATTTTGTCCATAGATGGATTGGCAGCAGCGGCAACAGATAATGCCTCGCCTTTTGACTTTATTAAAGATACCTCTGCAATGCCTGATGAAAAAGCAGAAATTGTAGAAATGAGCAGACTTATAAAACAAGCTATAGCAAAACTTCCGCAAAAAGAACGTACAGTCGTAGAATACCGTTTCTACAGAAATATGCAAGCCAAAGATATTGCTATAATGGTAGGTCTTTCACCATCAAGAATAACAAGAATTATACAATTCTCTCTTAACCAGATTAGAGAGTATTTGAAAGCAAAAGGAAGAACTGATTACTAAACTATCTTGCCCAGAAAGAACCTTTGATGTTGCCAAAATTATCCGTCATGACACCTCTTCCGCTAGGAAAAGTTCGAACCGTTCCGGTTTTATTACCGTAGTTATCAAAAACATATGCCCTACCGCCTGATAATTCCCTTACTGTACCTACTTTATTACCATTCGGTTCAAAAACATGAGTTTGATTTGAAAGAGAAGTTTTGCCCCTGCCTATTATATTCCAATCCTGATCATACAGAACACTGGTACCATTAGAGTACTGTCTTATCCTGCCGGTATTATTCATATTTTCATCAAATAGTTCATAATTACCATTAGTTGTTTTCCTCATAGTACCAACTCTGTTCAAATCAGTATCATAAGTACTTATAGTCTCTGCAAAGACTGGAATAATACACAAGCTTATACTACCTATCAACATTTTTTTCATAATATCATTATATCAGACCATTCACTAAGATATAATCCCCTCTCTGATTAATTGTTCTTTTATCTCTTTTTTCGTCTGAAATTCTTTTCCTGATTTATCTGTAATTCTTTTCAAGAGCATTATACCAGGTGTTATAACCCCTAATGCTAAAATGCAAGCTCCTATATTATTTCTGATAGAACTTCTTTTTAACTTTCTTACACCTTTAAAAAACGTATCCGAATTTTCACCTTTTTTCAGAGCATCTTTATATTGACCATATAGTTCAGAAACCTCTTCATTTACATTTTCGATATCTTTCAAGTCTATAAATGCTCTTGTATCAATGTTCCCTGTACCTTTTAATTCCTTAATTAAATCAGATTGTTTTGCAATTTTGACAATTTGATTATCAGGATTTTTATGTAAAAATTCATACAAAGCGATTTTAGAAGTATTTGCTTTTTTAAATTCAGCAATACTTTTTTCAATAGATCCATCCTCAAAAGATTTTTTAAATATGTCATTTTCTAATACTCTTGAATCCAGAGCAATAGATTTATTATGATTTTTCTTTGCACTATCTTCCATTATTTTTTGGATTTTCTTTCCAGCATAATATAGAAAAAAGAGGCAAGAAGCTTCTTTGATAGCATAACCAAAGAATTCTTGTGATGTTCTTGAATCTGCAAGTCTTTCTGTTGTGATAAAACCATCCATAATATACATATTCTTAACAGGAGAAAATGCAAATTCTTCTACAATTTTTCCTATACCCTTGAATGACGGATTTTTAGACGTTGTATTATCTTTTTCTCTTTCTTTTTTCTCATTATATTCTTTTATAAGGTTTTTTCTGATTTTATTTTCTGTATAATTTTGTTTAAGTTTTGTCAAAGTAACATATGTTAATGCAGCAAAAGCAGTTGAAACAACAAATTTCGTTGCAGCTAAATTCTTAAATAATCTACTATTTTTTCCTGCTTTTTCAAGATTGAGTTTAATCTCTTCGGTTGGAGCAAATTCTTTAATTTTTTCAAAAACATCCTTGTCTTTTAAATTTCTTGGGTCAATCTTTGAGTCAAATCCGTAAGCCTTAAAAACGGTTTTATCAAATAACCATTTGAATGCAGGTATTCCGCCAAGCCATATAATTTCTGTTCCGAACTCATCAATAAATCTATCAATTCCCTCTTCTTCTTTGCCTGTAATATATGAACCTGCTGTCATGCCCAAACAGCTTGAAGAATCTTTTACACC
Organism: uncultured Vampirovibrio sp.; assembly: GCA_964643455.1. Lineage (GTDB taxonomy): Bacteria > Cyanobacteriota > Vampirovibrionia > Gastranaerophilales > Gastranaerophilaceae > CAG-196. The sequence goes on from CAZXQM010000041.1 coordinate 15,681, forward strand.
CAGAGGAATCAATGAATTGGGATTGCCTAATGTAGAATAAATTTTTGCAGCATTTATCAACATAATCCTACAACCCCCATATTAAATTCATTAATTTTTTACTATTTTTATTCATAAGGTACCTTCCTTTCTCTGTAAGTTACGTAAACCTAAAAAATTGCTACACTATTAACATTTTTTTACAATAAAAAAAGAACTTCCGCTTATAGGAAGTTCTTTCTTATACCCAATTAAACTTAGCCTACAAGTTCGGTATCGTCCGACTCGGAAGCCTTTACCATGATAGCGTGTTCTACAGGATTTTCTTTTTTGTATGCGCTTTCATTTGCAACTTCCTCAAAACCAAACTCGTCTCGGGCTTTTTTCATTTGTGTTTCATCTACAAGCTTCTTTGCAAGTTCTGCTATTTCATAAACAAGCTTGTAACGATTATCTGTATTTTCATTCAGTTCCCAGGCTATTTTAATAATTTGATCCATCTTTAACCTCTTTTGTTACTTTATTTGATTTTATAATACACAAAAATATTTGTCCAGAGGGCAATTCTTAACAAATATTTACAAATAAGCAATTATTAGTAAACAAAATACTTTATATATACATACGAAAGGAGAGAAACATGAGCAATACTGTAACACTTAATGTAACCGGAAATGACAAGCAATCTAGAACATTTACTATTCAAACAGAGGACAAAAAGTTTATTAATTCAATTGTTGATGTCAAGGATAATACAAT
>CAZXQM010000042.1:0-16263 GCA_964643455.1 uncultured Vampirovibrio sp.
AAAAAATGATTAAACAAGAAATTAGAAAACCAAAAGTACAAAAAAGACACAAAGCTATTAGGGTTAAAATTTCAGGAACTTCTGAATTCCCTAGATTAGCGGTTTATAGAAGCACAAAACACATTTACGCTCAGTTAATTGATGATGAAAAACATGTAACAATTTGTTCAGCTTCATCAGTTGACAAGGAGCTTAAAGAAAAATTAGCTCACGGCGGAAACATTGAAGCAGCAAAAGTTGTCGGTGAAGCTATCGCTAAGAAAGCTAAAAAAGCAGGCATTGAGTGTGTTGTATTCGACAGAGGCGGCTTCCTTTACCACGGTAGAGTTGCAGCTTTAGCAGAAGCAGCAAGAGAAGCTGGCTTGATGTTCTAGGTTAATACCCAGAAAACCATAAAATTAAAAAGCTCCGACTTTATTAAATCGGAGCTTTTTAATAACCCTTTTTTAAACAACAAATCAATATTTTTCACTGCCCCAGTACGCTTTACGGTATGCGCACTATCTTTTACATAAAAAATCTCTACATAATGAATTCTGAATAAGATATTTCTGCTTAATAATAATTTACATTTATCCAGCTAATTAACAAAATCTCTCTTTTTTTGCTAAAATATTTTTGAGGGCTTATGTTATGAATACAAAAAAGTTTTATATATCTATTTTTGCAACTCTAACTGCACTATCAATGCTTCAAGCAGAAGCAAAAATGACTAAAGAAGCTCATGCGCTTTATCAGGAGGCGTGTAATTATGAATATAAAAGCGACTATGACTCTGCCATAAACATTATTCAAAAAGCACTGGCAATAAATGGTGATGATGCTATGCTATATACTAAAATAGCAGGATTGTACTCTGAAATAGATCGCTATGAAGATGCTCTCAGTGCTTACAAAAAAGCTATAAAACTTCGTCCGAATGACGCTTTTATTTATATTAGTATAGGAAACATTCTCCAAACTATGGGAGATTATGAAAATGCATATAATTCATACATGCATGCCCTGCAAATTTATCCCGAATATAAATATAATTTCTTGAATCTTGCAAATATAGAGTATTTCAGGAAAAACTATAAGAGTGCTATTGAATACTATAATTCGTTTTTGAGTGCTTATCCAGAACATCAGGAAGCCAGCGAAAATTTGGCAAATGTATATTATGCAAACAAACAACCAGATAAAGCCTGCGATACTTTTGCAGATGTTTACAAAAAATATCCGACAGCATTTAAAGATTATGCAAACTATGGTCTGGCATTGTATGATACCAAACAGTTTCAGGCAGCCTCACAAATGTTAGCCAGAGCACTGGAAAACAATCCTGATAATGAAACTCTGTTAGCAAAACTTGCTTTATCGTATCAGAATATGGAAGAAAACGATAAAGCACTTGTTGCATTCCAAAAACTTTTTGATAGGAACCCTAAACTGGTTGCATTAAGGTTTGATTACGCAAATTTATTAGGCAACATGGGTAAAACTGAAGAAGCAATTGAGCAATATAAAGAATATTTAACGGCTTATCCTGATGATGCCAATGCATATAGAAATCTTGGACTTGTTTACAAAAAGATGGATAATAATGATTTAGCGTTATTCAACTTTGAAAAATCTTATTCAAAAGATTCTTCTAACGTAGATACAAAAAAAGAGTTAGCTCTTTGTTATCACAAAAAACAAGATTACACTAATGCATTAAAATACTATGATTTAGCTCTCAAATCCGAACCGGATAATATGGAGCTTTTAGCAAATAAGGCTCTGGCATTACACGCCATGAATAATTATGTAGCAGCAATTGAAATCTATAAAACATTGTTAGAAAAACAGCCGAATGAAAGGCTTGAACAAAACCTTTCAGCAGCTTCCATTGCTTATGGATATGATTTATTAAGCAAACAAGATTACGGACAGGCTATTCTCTATTTTCAAGACGCAATTGACATAAAACCTAGTGAAGCATCTGCATATTTCGGTTTTGCTCAAGCTAATGAAAAGATGGGCTGTGCAGATATCGCACTAACTAACTACGAAAAAGCGGTATCCCTTGCTCCGGGAAATATTGAGTACAATATAGTACTTCGGGATTTCAAAGAAAACCATAAAACTACAATTGAAACTCCTGAAAATAAAGTTTCATCCTCTGTAACTGAAACAGAAACTAAAACAGATACAGTACAACCGACAAAAACAGAAGAAACACCTTTAATACAACCCCAGATTGTTGAAGAAAAACAAACTCAAACAAATGAACTGGCAACATCTTATGAGGAATTAATTAAACTTGGAGATGAAGCTTACAAAAAACAAAAATTTAATGAAGCAATTGATTACTATACAAAAGCTGTCGTTTTTGTACCTCAAGATAAAGTTACAATGCTAAAAATTGCAAATACATACAAACTTCTCGGAAACAATACAAAAGCAATTAGTTTTTATGACAAAATCTTGATAATAGATCCAAACAGTATAGATGCATATTTTAATAAAGGTCTTGTACTAGCAAGCCAAAAAAATTATGACGATTGCATAAAATGCTTTGAAAAAGTTTTAGAGCTTTCTCCGGATTATCCGTATGCATACTACTCATTGGGGCTTGCTTATGAGCAAAAGGATGATACACAAAAAGCACTGGAATATTATTATCTGTATACAGGTATTGAAAAAGACGAAAAGATGCTTAATGTTGTGAATCAGAAAATAAAAGCTCTTGAAGGATAAGGAGTTTTAATATTGAAAGCTTTTAAAGCCGCAAGAATCCTTATTTTACTTATTTGTTTTTCATTCTTTTTAAGTGCCTGTACATATAAAAGAGGTATTATTTTATTTAATACACAACCTATTACAAGAGAAAATGTCCTGCAAAACCGGAAAGTATTTGCGGAAGGTCAAAGGGTTTATTACCTTTTTATTGCACCTGAGAAAATGGATAATGAATTTATACGCGTTCAGGTATTCAAAATGACAGAAGATGCGCCATGGGGCGGAAATGAAGTAGTCAGGACAAAAGATTACAGGCTAATGCTTGATGAAAGATACTACCACACAAATTATTTTACCCTGTATGAAAAAGGCAGATATGTAATGCAGGTCTTTTCACACGATGATTTTCAGCATCCTCTGGCACTTTGCGATTTTTATGTAAAATAATTGTTAAGCTTTTGCTTGTTCGGGCGGACAAATTAAATTTTTAACCATATCAGCAGCAAATACTGCCAGCGTTGTTAACGCAGCCGCACCTGCATAAGTCATAAATGCTTTTTTATATACATTTTTTAACATGCCAAATTCTTTCTTTGTGACATATTTTTTAGACATCTTTAATCCTTTTATACTTGCTAAACCTTCCTCTGCAAGTGTTGGAACTTGAGTTGCAGCAGTCATAGCCGTACAATTATCTTTTACAAAATCTAAGCACTTGCCTGATATAGTTTCAGATTCTTCCCCCTCAGCTTTTTTGTTTCTAAAAATTGCGGTTGCTAATATCAGCGGAAGTAGAAACACATTAGCTTTTCGTGAATATTCCGCACTTAAGCTTGTAATTTTTCCAATTCCTTTTGAGATTTTGTTTGAAGCATGCCCTAACTCATGAGCAAGAGCAAAAGCTTTATTCTCACCTAGATTAATATGAACACGTTTACCGACAGCACATGCATTGGCACCCGTTGCAACAGTATCACAGGATGCTTGTACACTTGAAAGATTTAATGATTCAAACCACACTCTGTATTTAAATAATTTTGGTGATTTCTGCTGCAAAATTAGCATTTTATTATTCGTTCCGTATTTTTCAAAATTTTGCGATGCTTTTTCAAGCTGCTTATCCAAAGACTTTTCCATTCTTTTCGCCTTTTTAGGATTTTTTTCAGTCCATTCAATGAATTCTTCCGGAGACATTATCTTTTCATTTCTTATTGTATCTTGTTTTCTTTTGGGAGAGAATACGGAGAAGTCTTCTATAGCAGCTTTACACGGTATACCATTTTGATAATCATAGACAGTAATACCTTTCTCCCACAATCCGGATTCCATATACATTTTTATTAAAGAATTTGTAAGTTTGTCGTTGTTTGATTTATTATAATCAAATACATTTGCGAAGCAATCATTAGCCTCATTAAAAATTCGGCTGCCAATTGAATTTATAAATACTTTGCGTGTACCGTAATAGGCTCCACCTGCAGCTATTATTCCCAGACCATCCCTAAGTGTATCATTTTCCATTCTTAAATCCCCCATTTATATAAATGTATAATTTTCTTAAAAATTGCTTATAGTATTAAGATTTGTGAAAAATAATATTAGCTGGTTGTCGAATAGACACATCTAAGAAAATATTATACAAATAGTTTAGTTGATGCATCCAATAAAACAATTTACGAAATAGGAGCTTTAAAATGAATCGCCTTACTGACAGAGAAATTGAAATTATGAATCTTGTTGCCTCTGGTTTTGATAACGAAGAAATCTCGAAGAAATTACGTATTTCGAAAAATGTGACAGAAGCGTGTGTATCAAATATATATAAAAAATTGGACTCTAAAAATAAAAATCTTGCGAAAAATAAAAATAAATAAGCATAATATTCCCGAAAAAAAGAGAAACATAATGTTTCTCTTTTTTCTAAATATTTATAAATCAATTTTAAACTCATCTCGTTTGACATATTTTACAAACTAGTATTTCTTTATGATGACTATAACTATACATTATTCACCTAAAGTTTTGCATACAGCTGCAGATATAACACCTCAACCCTAAGATTCACTTTAAGGAACATCTTTATAAATATACGAACATATACTAAATGAGTTCCAACTAAAGGTCTATGCGAGTGGTAAATACTAAATTACTTGTTACACCTACCAATCAAATGCGCACTTACCAGCTTGCTTTGGTAACACCTGGTAAAACACCTTGGTGAGCCATTTTTCTTAAACAAATTCTGCAAAGACCGAAATCTCTGTGGAAACCGTGAGGTCTGCCGCAGATGCTGCATCTGTTATGAAGTCTAACTTTTGGGTATTTACCTTTTGCAGCTAATGCTTCGCGTCTAAGTTCTTTGTTTATCATCGCTTTTTTAGCCATGATTTTCTCCTTTATTATAATTTATTCTAATTACATCCTAACACAATCGGGATAATTAAATCCATCTGTGCATTTATTGTTTAATTACTTTATACCTTTAAACGGCATACCGAGCAATCTCAACAATTCTCTTGCTTCATCATCAGTATGAGCAGTTGTGATAACAGATACGTTCATACCTTTTACCAAATCAACTTCTTCATAAGTGATTTCTGGGAACAATGATTGTTCCTTTAAACCAAGAGTATAATTGCCTCTGCCATCAAAACTTTTTGCTGAAATTCCTCTAAAGTCACGGATACGAGGAAGAACAACACAGATTAACTTTTGAAGAAAATCATACATTCTTTCACCACGCAAAGTAACCATTGCACCTACCGGCATACCTTCTCTCAGTTTATAAGAAGCAATTGATTTTTTTGCCTTTGTAATAACTGCCTTTTGTCCGGCAATTTTTGTTAATTGCGCCTGAATAGCATCAGCAATTTTTGAATTATGAGAAGCTTCACCAACACCCATATTCAAAACAATTTTGTGGAGTTTAGGAATCATCATATCATTCTTATAACCAAATTTTTCCTTAAGTGCTGCTTTTACTTCTTCATTATATTTTGTTCTTAAGCTTTTAGTTCTAGTCATTTTTCTTTTCCTTCTTTTCATACGGAAGGGGAAATATAATTTATTCTAATTATTAACCCCGCGTATATTACAAGCTATTACTATACATCTAATTGTTCGCCACATTTTTTGCATACACGGACTTTCTTACCGTCAGCTACTGTATGCTTTGTTCTGGTAGGCTTTTCACAGCTCGGACATACTATCATTACATTAGATGAATCAATTGGAGCTTCCTTCTTGATTAATCCGCCCTGAATACCGTATGCCGGATTTGCTTTTGTAGCCTTAGTAATCATATTAATACCTTCAACAACGACTTTTGATTCAGCCGGAATTGATTTCTTAATGTTACCAATTTTTCCTTTATCTTTGCCTGCTGTGATAATAACTCTATCACCTGTTTTTACATGCAAGCTTTTTTTCTTACTATCTGTCATTTTTATTATTCTCCGTTTACATTTTGGATTAGTTAATTATATAACTTCAGGCGCAAGAGAAACAATCTTCATAAAGTTTTTGTCTCTTAATTCTCTTGCTACAGGTCCAAATACACGGGTTCCACGCGGGTTGCCGTCTTTGTTAATAATTACAGCTGCATTTTCGTCAAATCTGATTACAGAACCGTCTGCACGCTTGATATCGTGTTTTGTTCTTACAATAACTGCTTTTACAACTTCAGATTTTTTTACTGTCATATTTGGAGTCGCATCTTTGACAGTTGCAACAACAACATCACCAACAGCCGCAAACTTTTTATTGGAGCTTCCCATAACACGAATTACTAATAATTCTTTAGCACCTGTATTATCTGCTACTACCAATCTTGTTTCTTGTTGTATCATTTTTCTTTTCCTTTTGTCTTTGCCGAAGTTTAAACCTCAGCCTACACACTATGCTTTACCTGTCCATGAATTTATGCGTCAAACTCACCCCGGCAAAGTTTTAAATTTACTACTTAGCTTTTTCTACGATAGATTCTACAACCCATCTCTTGCTTCCTGAAATTGGTTTTGACTCAATAATTCTTACTATATCGCCAATACCGCATTCATTCTTTTCATCATGAGCCTTGTAGTTTTTGTTTGATTCTATAATTTTCTTGTACTTAGGGTGCGGATTATATGACGCAACTTTTACGACTACTGTCTTATCCATTTTGTCACTTATTACTACACCTTGTTTTTCTTTTTTAGGCATTTTTAATATCTCCTTGACTAACTTGCATAAAACGGGTCTCGACCCTGAACACCGTTCAGGCTTCGCCTTCTACACGCCAGCCGCTTTCTTTTTTTCACTAATAACAGTTTTAGCTTGAGCAATTAAACGCTTTGTCTTAGAAATCTCTGCAGTATTTTCTAATTTGTGCATTGATTTTTGTATTCTAAAATTAAGCAATTGTTTTTTAGAATCTTCAACAAATTGGTTTAATTCATCAACTGTTTTTTCACGCATTTCACTTAATTTCATTGTTTATATTCCTTAAATAATTTTCATTCAAATTATACAGATTCTTTTTCAATAACTTTTACTTTAATAGGCAATTTTTGCGCAGCCAACTCTAAAGCATTTATAGCAACTGACCTATCAAAATAATCAAGTTCAAATAAGATTCTGTTTGGTTTTACAACTGCTACCCAATATTCAACGTTACCTTTACCTGAGCCCATACGAGTTTCGGCAGGTTTTGCAGTAATCGGTTTATCCGGGAAGATTTTAATCCAAACGTTACCGCCACGTTTGATTTCACGGGTCATTGCACGTCTTGCAGCCTCTATCTGGCGGCTTGTAATCCAGCCAGGTTCTAAAGCTTTGAGTGCATAACGACCAAATTCAAACTCAGTACCTCTGGTTTCAGTACCTTTCATTCTACCTTTCATCATTTTGCGGTATTTTGTCTTTTTTGGCATTAACATTATATTATTCTCCTGTTATTTTCTTATTTTGTTTCTACAGGTTTGCGTTTACCGCGTCTACCACTGAAACGTTCGCCTGACGAATCTTTTGAGCTTCTTGATTTGATATTCATATCAGCTTTTTCACCAGGCATTAAATTACCTTTGAAAAGCCATACCTTAACACCAATCTTACCCATGATTGTATCTGCTTCTGTAAAACCATAATCAACATCAGCTCTAAGGGTTTGAAGAGGAATTCTGCCCTCTTTTGCCCATTCGCTTCTTGCAATTTCAGCACCACCTAAACGACCTGATACCATAACTTTGATACCCTGTGCACCGGCTCTCATTGCACGCTGCATAGCCTGTTTCATTACACGCCTGAAAGCTACACGCTTTTCAAGCTGTTGTGCAACATATTCAGCCAGTAATAAAGCATTTAAGTCTATTCTTGCTACTTCTACTACATTAATAATTACTTGTTTACCAAGGTATTTAGAAACTTCGGCTTTCAATTCGTCAATACCTTGACCGCCTCTGCCTACTACGATACCAGGTTTCGCTGTAACTACAGTAATTGTAGTATTTTGAGCTTTTCTATCAATTAAGATATCTGCAACACCTGCTGCATATAATTTCTTCTTTATAAATTTTCTAATTTTAGCATCTTCTGCTACAAATTCAGCATAATCTTTAATCTTAGCGTACCAAGTACTTGACCAAGGTCTGATTATACCTACTCTAAATCCGGTTGGATGTGTTTTTTGTCCCATTTCCTTATTTCCTCTATTTTACTGCATCACTAACTATAATTGTGAGGTGAGATGTACGTTTGAGTCTTCTGTATATACGACCTTGTGCTCTTGGTTTACCTCTTTTGTATGTTACACTCTCGTCCGCAAAAATTTTAGAAACTTTTAGGGCGTCTGATTTTACACCTGCTTTTTCAAAAGCATTGGCAGCAGCAGCTTTCAAATTCTTTTCAACAACTCTAGCTGCAAAATATGGCATAAAACGTAACATATCAAGAGCATCATTAACAGCTTTACCTCTCACTTCGTTGATTACTCTGCGAAGTTTTCTTGCTGTCATTTTTATATTTGTTTGTCTTGCTTTAGCTTCCATTTTTATTTTCCTTTATATTTTTTAATTAATTCTTAATCAAAAATCTGTACAGACTATTTTCTTTTTGCTGTTTTATCAGAACCTGCGTGCCCTCTGTACATTCTTGTAGGCGCAAATTCACCCAATTTGTGTCCGATCATTTGCTCTGTTACGTAAACCGGAACATGCGTTTTGCCGTTATGTACAGCTATTGTATGTCCTAACATATCAGGAATAATCATGGATGCTCTTGACCAAGTCTTAACAACCTTTTTTTCAGAATTTTCATTCATTTTGTTAATTTTCTTTTGAAGAGCTTCTTCTACGTATGGGCCCTTTTTTAATGAACGTGCCATTAATTTCTCCTTTTATAATATTTTATTTTGTATTAATGTTCATAAAAATATTTTTTTGCTATTCGCCTTTTCGCCTTCTGCAATCAATGATTGCTTCTTTGCTCAGATTAGTTATATTCCGTGCACTATGGCGGTTTCATATAGTTTCGTATCAGCTTGAATTACTTACTCAGTCCGACACTATACCGGCTTCCGCATTTATTTCTTACGTCTTCTTACGATTAACTTATCAGACGCTTTACCCTGTTTTCTGGTCTTATAACCAAGAGCAGGTTTACCCCAAGGTGTCTTAGGATGCCCGCCAGGACCTGTTTTACCTTCACCACCACCGTGAGGGTGATCACAAGGGTTCATTGTAACACCTCTTACTGTAGGTCTTACGCCCATATATCTCTTTCTGCCGGCTTTACCGATTGATAAGTTTTTGTATTCCGCATTGCCCAACGTTCCAACTGTAGCCATGCATTCTTTTCTTACCATTCTCATTTCGCCTGAAGGAAGTTTGATTGTAACATAGTTGCCTTCTTTTGCCATTACTTGTGCAAAATTACCGGCTGAACGAACCATTTTTCCGCCTCTGCCTGGTTCAAGTTCAATATTATGAACAATTGTACCAAGAGGAATCAATTCTAAAGGTAAAGCATTACCTGTTTGAATTGCTGCTTCCGGTCCGCTTACGATTACATCGCCTACGTTAAGTCCTTCCGGAGTTAAGATATATCTTTTTTCACCATCTGCATAGAAAACTAATGAAATTCTTACATTTCTGTTTGGATCATATTCAATAGTTTTAACTGTTGCAGGAATTCCGAATTTTTCTCTTTTGAAGTCAATTATACGATAAGCTTGTTTTACACCGCCGCCTTTATGACGACAAGTTATTCTACCGGTATTGTTTCTGCCGGCGGTCTTGTTTAATTTCTTCAATAAAGATTTTTCAGGAGTTGATGTAGTGATTTCTTGATAATCACTCTTTGTCATACCTCTTTGTCCCGGAGATGTCGGATTAATTTTACGAATTGCCATTTTATATTTTCTCCTATAATTATCTTTTTTATTTTTACTTTGGCTTTTATTTTGGAGGAATTTACCTCACCTGCACCCGTAACTTTCATTTCCACTCAAGAACGGCTGCGTCCTCACTCGCGAAAAGCGAGGATAATCAACTGCCTATATAGCAGTTAATTCTTCTATCGGATCTCCTTCGATAGTAACAATTGCTTTCTTGGAAGAATCTGTTCTGCCGAATTTAAGACCCATTCTTTTTTCATGTGACGGCATGTAAACTGTCTGTACTTTCTTAACTTTTCTGCCAGGGAAAGCAAGTTCTACAGCCTGTGCAATTTCAACTTTTGTTGCATTTTTTTGAACTTCAAAAGTATATTTACCCAAAGCTGTTGCCATCATTGATTTTTCAGTTATAATCGGTCTTTTAATTACATCGTATAACTTTTCGATATTTCTTCTTTCTTTACTCATTATTGCAACCTTTCTGTAACATCATTTACAGCTTTTTCTGTCATTACAACGAAATCAGCTTCAAGTAAGTCTTTAACGTTTAAGTTTGAAGGTAATAATAATTTTACTGAAGGAATATTACCTGCTGCCAAACTCAAGTATTTATTTTCTTCTGCCATAGTATCAGCAATTACAAGAATTTTACCGGTAAGATTTAATGACTTGATAATTCCAGCCATTAATTTTGTCTTAGGTTCAGTAATAGCAGAAAAATCTTTAACTATTACCAATTGTTCTTCTCTTGCAGAAAGAGCTGATTTTAAAGCAAGTTTTCTTGCCTTTTGCGGCATGTTTATTTCATAACTTCTAGGTTTTGGTCCAAAGATTACACCACCGCCTGCAAATAAAGGTGATCTTAATGAACCTGCTCTTGCGCGGCCTGTACCTTTTTGTTTCCAAGGCTTTTTGCCCCCGCCTGAAACTTCTGCTCTTGTTTTAGCACAAGCAGAACCTTGTCTGGCGTTGTTTAACTGTCTTCTTAATGCTAAGTGCATTACGTGTAAATTTGGTTCTACCCCGAAAACTGCTTCGTTTAAAGTGATTTCACCTAATTTTTCACCATTTGTATTTAATAATTGTTTTGACATTGTTTTAATTCCTTATACTATTTCTGACTTCCTCTTACCTCTTTCGGTTTCCCGTTTTATATGGCAAGTCGGGATTTTTTAAACTTTTCTGTTTGTTTTAACGCCTGTGCAATCAAAGATTGCTCCATTTGCTTCACTCACGTTCCGCTCATAACGGCATTATCGTAGAGTTCCGTCCCTGCTCGAATTGCTCATGCAACCCGACACCGGACTTCACTCCGGCTACGCAGTTAATTCCATTTTGTTCTTGAAGGAACAATTGTTACCAATCTGCCTTCACAGCCTGGAACTGAACCCTTAACCAATACTAAGCCGTTTTCTGAATCAACTTTAACTAATTTAAGCTTAGTAATAGTAACTCTTTCGTTGCCCATGTTTCCAGCCATTCTTTTACCTTTGATAACACGGCTAGGAGTTGTACCTGCACCGATTGAACCCGGTTCTCTGTGATTTTTTGAACCGTGAGCCATAGGACCTCTTCCGAAGTTCCATCTCTTTACTGTACCCTGAAATCCTTTACCTATTGAAGTTCCGGTTACATCAACTTTTTGTACATCATTCAAAACTGATAAATCTATTTCCTGACCTACTTTATAATCAGAAGGATTATCTACTCTGAATTCTTGTAAGTGTCTGTAATTATTTAAACCATTTTTCTTAAAGTGACCTAATTCTGCTTTTGTTAAGTGTTTTTCTTTAGCAGCAATTGTACCAACTTGTATAGCATTGTAACCATCAGTCTCAACAGTTTTAACTTGAGTAACTACTGTTGAATCAACTTTGATTACCGTAACAGGAACTGCCAAACCTTCTGAATCAAAGATTTGTGTCATCCCTAACTTTTTACCTATTACACCTAATGTCATGTGTTTATCCTTTCCGACATATATACACACGGACACAAATATCCGCCTGTATCAATATGCCTTTCATCTTGCGAGCGCTACTGCCTAACTCTTTACCATCTGGGGACTTACACCCCGAGGCTTACACCTCCCGTCTTACCTGACGTTGTAGTTCACATTATATGCATAATGCTTATTAAGTTTTCAATTTTGAGATGTTTCGAGGTCTGTATCCAAAGGATTTTACCCCTCACCCGAATTTCTAAGCTTCGCTTTTGCTCAACTTGAAATTCTACCCTCTCCCACAAAGGACGAGGGGAAGTCAGCTTTACAGCTTAACTTCAATATCAACACCTGCCGGTAAGTCTAACCTGCTTAACTCTTCAGTTGTCTGTTGAGTAGGTTCGTAAATATCGATAATGCGTTTGTGCGTACGTATTTCAAAATGTTCTCTTGATTTTTTATCAACGTGTGGTGAACGCAATACACAATAAATACGTCTTTTTGTAGGTAAAGGAATAGGACCAGCAACCTTAGCGTCTGTTCTTTTTGCGGTTTCTACGATTTTTTCAGCTGATACGTCAACCAATTTGTGTTCGTAAGATCTTAAACAAACTCTAATTCTTTGTCTTTTAGCTGTTGTCATTTTTAATTCCTTTATATTTTATGTATTAACAAGTTCGAATTGCATATCGTAGTAAAAAACCTTTTCTACCGCAATCCGGCTATTACATTCGACTATAGCATTTTAATCTTATTTCAAACAAAAATCAGTGTCAACGGGGGTAAACGATTTCAGTTTTTCAAGTTTTACAAAAATTTACAAATTTTAAAGATTTAGGCAATTAAAAAAAAAAAACAATAACTTATATAAATATAGATGGGATTATTAAGGAGATTTTTTATGGGAATAGAAAAATTAGGGATGAATTTAGCACAAAAAACTGCTATCTGGACAAAAGCCTGTAAGAAAAGAAGTATTTTAGAAACAAGGTCGGTAAATAAACATATTGAATTTCAAAAGTTAGGATATATATGTCCTGATAAAACTATCAATTTCCAAAATACTGAAGCCGCTAGAGAATATGCTAAAAACAGAGCTATAGCAGCACTTAAGAGCAAAAATCCACACGAAAGATTCTTAATTGTTGATGAAAATCGTATTTTAGATGAAATAGAGGGTACCTCTAATATGGGACTTTTATACCCATTAAAATATAACGGTTCAAAACTTTCAGTAATTCACGGACATCCCGATACTTATGCAAAAGGTTGTACCGCTCCTGTTTCAGCATCAGATGCAAGTACCGTACTCCGTTGGAAAAATTTAAATGAAATTATCGCCTATAATACTAAGGGAGAATTCTCTGCATTAAAAAAAGTCGATGATATAAACGGTGAAGGTTGGTTTTCTAATTTAAAGAAAAAATTTAAAAATTTAATAAATATAGCAAATTCGGAAGCTGTAAAATTACGTTACAAAAAAATGCTTATACCACCCGAAATGTCAAAAAAGCTTGAAGAAATTAACAGAAAAATTTCAGATTGTGTTAAAGGAAAAACTGAAGGTGAAATTGATGCACTTATCGATGAACAAATGAAGCTTGTCAAAATGCTGGAAGAAGCACAATTAACAGAAGCGGGATGCAAACAGACTCATAATTTTTGGCTTAAATATGCAAAAAAATATGATTTAGAATATACTACAAATTTTTCCAATCTATGATACAAAAGTTATCAGCAAGTTAGTTAGTAATGTGGAGCTTGCTTCGCAAATACAAAAATTTTCGGTTGAATGTCCTATCAAACATTAAATTAAATTAGCATTTTTTGCGTAGCAAACTTCACGCTAATGCTGAAATATTAAAACTCTGTAGAGTAGGCAAAGCCTTTTCAAATATGGAATTCCCAACTGTTTTATTTTTTGCGTGCCCACCAAAAACTTAAATCAAAAAAAAGTTGTGTACAATGCTCAAAATGACAGCGAGAACAATATCGGTCGTATTGTACAATGTGTAAAATCTACCAGAATATCCTTCGAAAATGTGAGTTCTTCTTTTTGGTTACTTTTTCTTTGCTAAAGAGAAAAAGTAACTTGCAAAAAAAAATTCAGCAGAATAAAATATTACTTGGTCGAATATTTTTTATCAAGTTTGGAATCTTGAAAAACAGAAAGTAGGTTAAACATGAAAGATGGTATCCATCCAGATTATAAAAAGACTGTTATTAAATGTGTTTGCGGTAACGAAATCGAAACAGGTTCTGTTGTAGACGATATCACAGTTGAAATTTGTTCTAACTGCCACCCGTTCTACACAGGTCAACAAAAAATCCTTGACTCAGAAGGACGTGTTGAAAGATTCAAAAAACGTTACGGAACAAAATAATAGTTTCGTTAAGATTTTACATAAAAAAGACCCGAAATATCGGGTCTTTTTTATTGACAAAGATTTGTTAATCAAGGTAAAATCAAGTTATGGCAATAGTTTATTTATCATTAGGTTCAAATTTAGGTGACAGAGTCGGTTTTTTGCAGCAAGCAACCAGCTTACTTAGCGCAATTACTGAAATAAAAATCGTCTCTACCTCATCATTCTACGAATCAGAACCCTGGCAAATGAACTCCGAAAACTGGTTTGTAAATGCCGTTGTACAAATTTCCACAACACTATCGCCGGAAAAACTTCTAGCAGAATGCCAAAGAATTGAATACCAGCTTGGACGTAAAAAAAAAGATGTTTCCATCAATGGAAATAAGATATATAAAGACAGAACCATTGATATTGATATTTTATTTTATGATAACAAAATAATTAACACCCCTGATTTAACTATTCCGCACAAGTTTTTCCACAAAAGAGCTTTTCTCATGGTGCCGATGCTTGAAATTGCGCAGGACTTTATCCATCCGCTTTTTGGGAAAACGGTTGCTAAGCTTTATGACGAACTTGAAAATCCTGAAATGGTAGTTCTATATGGAACAAGAGGGGTAAATGTCTGGGACTGATACCTTTTCAAATAAATCGCGCCAAGTTGCAATCATCGGTTCAGGTGCTGCGGGATGTATTTGCGCATACTTTTTATTAAACGCAGGAGCAGATGTAACTTTATTTGATTTTGCATCACCTTTAAAAACTCTTTTACCAACCGGAGGCGGCAGGTGTAATCTTGCGCATGCAGAATATGATTTTAAAGAGCTTGCTAAAAATTACCCGAGAGGTGAAAAATTTTTGTACTCTGTTTTTTCAAGATTTTCAACCGGTGACACGCTTGCATTATTTGAAGAATTGGGAGTTAAAACATATACGCAGGAAAACGGGAGAATTTTTCCGACTTCCAACAGTGCAAAAGAAGTTAGGGAAAAAATCATTGAAAGAATAAAAAAAGCGGAATTTGTAAGGGAAAAAGTTGCGGGGATTGAAGTTATTGAGGGCGGATATAAATTAACAACCGCCGCCCAGAACCCGTCACACACATCAGAAAATTTTGCCAAAAGCTTAAGCCAAGCTTCTCCATCTCCCGCAAAAGGTGTGGGAAAAAGTTCTTACTTTTTCTCTCACGTAGTTGTCGCAACGGGCGGAAAATCGTCATTTAATTTTCTCAAAAACTTAGATATTAATATAATAGAGCCAAGACCATCGCTTGTCGGACTGAACACAAACATAAAAATGCCGTCCGGAATCGTTTTGAAAAATGTTTTATCTAAAGATTTGAACATAAAAGGGGACATGCTCTTTACACACTTTGGTATTTCAGGACCTTTGATTTACACAATTTCTTCAATAAAAGCAAGAGAAGAATTCCCATATAAATTAACGTTTGACCTCTACCCTCAAGACTTTAACCTTCAGGAACTTTTAAATATTTACCCTCATAAGGATTTTAAAAATATATTGTCCGAATTTTTCCCTTTAAATTTCGCAAAAGCAATCCTCGGTGAGCTTGCAGAAATTAAAGCCTGCAAAATTGACGGAAAGACAAGAGATTATATTCTTAATAAAATCCACAATTTTGAACTCACGGTATCCGGTGCAAATAAAGGCGAAGAAACAGTGACGTCAGGCGGAATTGATTTATCTGAAATCAACCCGAAAACAATGGAAGCTAAAAAATACCCTAATCTTTACTTTATAGGAGAAATTCTGGATATTGACGGATTCTGCGGCGGTTTTAATCTCCAAAATGCCTGGTCAACAGCTTTTGTAGCTGCAGAAGGGATTATTAATGTTTGAGGATTTATTTTGGA
>CAZXQM010000043.1:0-5161 GCA_964643455.1 uncultured Vampirovibrio sp.
GAGAGCCAGACAATGTATGGTGATGAGAATTACACAATGCTTCTTGCGGGTATCGGAAACAGGCTTGGCTACAACTTCGAATTTCAGGAAGGTCGATACATAATTCAGCCTTCAATGCTTATGAGTTATACGTTTGTTAATACGTTTGACTATACAAACGCAGCCGGTGTTCGGATTAAGAGCGACCCGTTGCATGCGATACAGTTGGCTCCTGGGGTTAAATTTATCATGAACACTAAGAATGGCTGGCAGCCTTACGCAGCGGTGAATATGGTTTGGAATATTATGGATAAGACACACGTTAGGGCAAATGACGTGAGCCTGCCAGAGATGAGCATCAAACCTTATGTCCAGTACGGTGTGGGCGTTCAGAAGCGGATTAAGGATAGATTCCTTGCATTTGGCCAAGCAATGGTTTCTAACGGCGGCCGCAACGGCGTCTCCCTCTCCTTCGGCCTAAGATGGTTCCTTGGGGACTAGGGGGGGGTAAATAACAATGGTATTAAACCTTATGTCCAGATAAAAATGAGCGGTAAATCAAAGATTTACCGCTCTTTACTTTTTTACTACTTTTGTTATTGTCAGGCAATGCCTGACCTACTATTTAAGACGCCGGGCGGTAGGTAAGGTTTAAATATCGAGCAGATCTTCTTCTTTATAAAAATTCTTTTTACCCTTGCGCATTTTTGCGTTACGTTTTTTTACATCTTTTGAAACATTCTTATAAGCATTGTCTAAAGAAATTTTTGCAAGAGGTTTGTTAGTCGCTCTATCATTAACAATAAGCCAAAAGGATTGTTTTACATTACTAACGGCAAAAGAAATTTTACCGACGTATCTGTCGCCGGGTTTGAGCTGGGAAAACAAAAGTTTTGTATCCCCGAAAATTGAAGGGTTAAAAATAGCGTTGTAATCATTCATCAGCGCTAAATCCATTCCTGAAATTGCTTTTTTAGACATATTTGAAATAGAAATCGATAATGTTATTGTGTTAACTTCTCCAAACGGATCTTTTTCATACAAAATGTTGCCAATTTTTATATCAAGTCCGGGGTAATTCAGCTCTTTTTGCATTAACGCTTCTTCTCTGTATACAGGAAGCTCTACATCAGAGAGAATACGAACTTTTATCTCATCGCCGGGAGCAATAAGTACATTCTTACCTTTTCTGTAAAGAGCCATGCCTAAACCTATTGTACTGCCAAGAGCAGCACCACCGGCTACGGTATAACCTTGCGATGCAATAGCAGCTTCCAAACCTAATGCTTGTACCGCCAGTAAGCCGCCTGCAACACCTCCGATAGCAGTATAGCCGACATCTGTTGCAATGATTTTTGTCGCTGCCTTTATCGGATGAAGCTTTGTTGACATGTGACCTTCTATAGGAATTTCTCTTCCGTCAGGTGTTACCAGATAATCAAAACTTAGACTTATATGTCCGTCTCTGCCCAGTCTCTTCGCTTCACTTGTTTGCATAATTACTCCGTGAGCAACAGTACCCTTGGGTATGATTACTCCCTTATCTCCGATAACGTCACTTGTTACCTCTGCAAAAAACTCATCCCCCTCCAGTGAAAACGAGCCATCCAGTACCTGAGAAACGGTCATTTCTATAATGTCTTTTTTCTCAAGAGTTTCAGTCTTACCTGTATATATTTTTTGGTCTAATTCAGTATATTCCTCATCAAACTCGGCATAACCCTGAAACGGCACATCAGCTAATGCAGTGTTTGTAAACAATACACATGCTAAGAGTAAACCTGCTAGTCTTATCCTCATAACCTAATTATACAATGGTTTTTCTATTTGAGCAAACTGTTATATATATCTATTGTTGAGGTGCAAATTCTTAACTCACGGTCTACAAGACTTTTTATTGTGTTTTTATAACAAAGAAGCAGTGCCGTATCAAGGCTTGTATTTAAAGCTTCTCTTATAGGAGTGCAAATGTTACAAGGACGTGTTCGGGATTCTATTTTATCTGCAAGAAATATTATTTTCTCAAAATTTGTCATATTGATTTTTCCAATTGTATGCCAGCGTATAGCAGATAAAATCTCTTCGTCATTTACTTTGAAAACACTTTTTGCAATGTAAGCTCCAACAGGTGCATGATGAGTTTTAGGGCTGTATAATTCCTCTTTCTCAAGCTGTATATGATTTTTTATAATATCTTCTGTTTCCTCTTTGGAAAGACATTTGGCACAATCGTGAATAAGACCTGTAAAATATGCCTTTTCTCCATCTAATCCGAATTTTTTTGCAAGTTCTTTTGCGCATTCCGCAGTACCTAAAGAATGCTCATACCTCTCTTCGGACAGGTTTGTTTTTAGCCAATTATCTATGTATTCATACGTACAGGTCATTTTTCTCTATATAATCCTTTACTTCTCGTATTGTATTGTCATGCTTTTCTCTGACAGATGTTGATGATATGTCCTGAAACTCCATAGGAGCTATCTCATAATCCCATCCTTCTTTTTCATTAATTTCTACTCCACGGGGAAATACTATGAAATGTACAAGATTTTTTAGTTCAACAGATTTATACCAACTGTCAATTTTATCAAAAGCATCTGTACCTATAAGAAAATTTAATTTTCCATTTATATCATATTGTTTAATAATTTCTTTGACGGTATAAAATGAATAAGATTTTCCTTCGTTTTTGTACTCAATATCGGAAACTTCAAACTTCGGATTGCTGCGGGTTGCCAGCTTAACCATATTAAACCGGTGTTTAGCAAGATTTTTATTGATTTCTTTATGTGGCGGTACATAAGATGGTATAAAAATTACCTTTTCGAATCCGTAATTTTTTAAAGCAAATTCAGCTATTTTTAAATGAGCTTCGTGAATAGGATTAAATGTTCCGGGAAAAATACAAATATTCATACACTAATTTTAACTCAAAAGCTGTCAAGAACAAATACGTATATGTTTTTATAAGAGTATGTTTTTATCGCGCAGAAATCATCAATTTGATTGCTTCAATTGCAGTTTTGATAGCACTGTCCGTATCGTGCACAACGGGGTTGTCTAAATTAAGTTTTTCTCTTTCCTGATTTGCAACAACAAGAAAAATAGAGCCGACTTTTACCTTCAAATAACTTCCGACAACAAACAGTGCAGCAGATTCCATCTCTGAAGCTAATGTCCCGAGACGCAGCCAAGCATTCCATTTGTTTGTAAGTTCATAACCTACAGGCATAATTTCCGGTGAATGCTGACCATAAAAAGAGTCTTTGCACTCAACTATTCCTGCATGGTATGGCAGGTTAGAATTTTTAGCGGCATTGATAAGAGATGTTACAATATCATAGTCAGCGACGGCAGGAAACTCGATAGGCGCATACTCTTTTGAAGTTCCTTCCATTCTTATTGCACCGGTTGCAATCACTAAATCTCCGCTTTTAACGTTGATATCCATTCCGCCGCATGTGCCTACTCTTATAAAATATTTTCCGCCTGTTTTTACCAGCTCTTCCAGTGCAATTGCTGCTGACGGACCGCCTATGCCTGTAGAAGTTACGCTTACTTTTACACCTTCCAGATATCCGGTATATGTTGTAAACTCTCTTCTGTCTGCAATTAATTTTGCATCATCAAAATAGGCGGCGATTTTTTCGCATCTTTTAGGATCCCCTGGCAAAATAACGTATTCTCCAACATCTCCCTGTTTTAAACCTATGTGATATTGCAATCCGTCAGTTGAATACTTCATTTAAATCTCCTTCTTTAAAAGAAAGCTCTATAGTATCAATAAAATATTTTTGTGTCAATAAAAAACGTTAGACTAACCTTTCTTGTACTTAATGTAAGAATCTTAGCCATATATACCCTGTGCTCATTATCAGAGAAATTAGTGTAATAAGAACTCCGTATTTTAAAAAGTGCATAAATTTGATAGAAAATCCGTTACCGGCAGCGGTTTCGGAAACTATAACATTTGCCGCCGCACCTATAATTGTCATATTTCCACCTAAACAAGCTCCTAATGACAAACACCACCAGAGCGGATAAGTATATTCTGCTCCCATTGTTTTTTGAATTTCTACAAGCAGCGGTGACATTGTTGCGGTATACGGAATATTATCAATGATTCCGGACAATATACCGGATGCCCATAAAATAATCATAGCTGCGGCATTTTGAGAACCGTTTGTTACATTAAGAAGCCATTCTGCCATAAGTTTTATTCCGCCGGCATGTTCTAAACCTCCGATAATTATAAACAATCCTATAAAGAAAAATATAGTATTCCACTCAATTTCATGAAATATTTTATAAGGATTTTCAAATAAAAGAAGAAATGATGCCCCTGCCATTGCGATTACACAAGTTTGTATATGAGTTATATCATGCAGAACAAAACCCAATATTACTAATAATAATACAATGCTTGAACGAATCATTAAATTTTTATCTGTTATTGTATGAGAATTATCAAGCAGCATTACTTTATCCATATTTTCTTTTTCTGCAATAAGTTGTTTTTTGAATATGAAACATAAAATGCAAATAGAAACGATAAGTATTGCAGATACAATTCCTGTTAATTCTTTAATGAAATCCAGAAATGAAAAACCTGCTGCGCTTCCTATAATAATATTTGGAGGATCGCCTATAAGTGTTGCCGTGCCGCCGATATTAGACGCAAGTATTTCTGTAATTAAAAATGGTACGGGGCTTATATCCAGCTCTCTTGCGATTACAAACGTAACGGGCATAATTAAAATTACTGTTGTAACATTATCAAGAAATGCAGAAGCAACTGCTGTAAAAGATGCAAGAGCAATAAGTATTAACTTCGGATTTCCTTTAGTTGTTTTCAGCATTTCGTTTGCAAGCCAGTTGAACATTCCGCTTCTTGCGGAAATTAGTACAATAATCATCATAGAAACTAAAAGAAATATGACATTGAAATCTACAAAATTTATGAAATAGCTTGTATCAAAATTACCATTTATTAGTTTATCCTGTCCAAGTAGTCCCAGTATGAGCGTTAGAGCAGCACCAAATAATGCAATTGTGACTTTTGGAATTTTTTCTATTGCTATAAAAATATATGAAATTACAAGAATTGCAGTCGATATTAAAAGTGAATGAGCTTGAATATAGTTTGATAAGTCTGTCATATACACCTCATGATTTTTGAACT
>CAZXQM010000043.1:5261-15981 GCA_964643455.1 uncultured Vampirovibrio sp.
AATATTATTAAACCTGAGTACATATTATCTAAAATGACGTTAAAAAAAGGTGATTTGTACAACAAAGATCTTATGCAGCAAGACTTGAAGACCATTTTCAGGTTAGGCTACTTTACTGAAAAAATGAAGGCTGTTCCTATAAAAAATCCAAATGGTACGATATCTTTGAAAATAATTGTAGAAGAGAATATTCCTGTAACAGATTTCACTATTGAAGGCAATACGGTTGTTTCGTCAGATGAGCTTATGCAGTATTTGCTCCCTTTGAAAGGTAAACCTCAAAATATAACAGCGATAAATCAAGCAATGGAAAAAATTAATGAGTGTTACTATTCAAAAGGATATATTTTATCCAAAATAGATTCAATATATGATGATCCGGATGGTACACTTAATCTGAGTATAACAGAAGGCAAGATTAATAAAATTATGATTGCCGGTAATGAAAAAACAAAAGAGTATGTTATTGAACGTAACATTATGACTGAGCCGGGAACGGTGTATAATGAAAATCAACTTAGACAAGATTTGGTAAGATTATATTCGACTCAAGCATTTAAGGATGTAAATAGGACTATTGAAGTTTCTCCTGATGATCCTGACAGATTTGATATAACTATAGACTTAAAAGAACAAAGAACAGCTTCTATTTCAGTCGGAGGCGGTTTGGATTCTGCTACAGGTGTTTTCGGTTCAGTTGGTATATCAGATAACAATTTCCGAGGTATGAATCAAAGAGTTTCGCTTACCGGATTAGTAGGTTCAGGTATTCTAATGAGTGATTCTTCGATTAAAAATCACATGAACTATCAGGCTGAATTAAGCTTTTTTGAACCGCACTTTTTAAATGCAGACAATTCATTGATGAGTAAAATCTACTTTAGAGATTTAGGCAGTTATCAAATTCCTCTTGCTATTGAACGTCGTATTGGTCTGGAAAGTACTGTTGCACACAGGATGAAATTTAATAGAAACTTATCTTCAACGTTCACTGCTGGAGTTGAGTACATTCACCTGAGTGAAGGTGATGCCGATAGTATTAATAATTTGTATAAGCAGTACAATTTAAATATTGCAGAGAGAGCAAAACAACTGGAAGGTGGTTTCTTCTTACGGCTGGCTCCTGGTTTAGCTTACGATTCACGTGATTCGTCTGTTAATCCGCGTCACGGTGCTTTGGCTTCTGTCAGGTATGAAGAAGCTTTCGGATTGGACGGATTTGGTAAAACAAACGGACGTTTGACCGGTATGGTCAAGAAATTTATTCCGGTAGCTAAGAAATCATCTCTTACATTTACCGGAAGAGGCGGTATAAAAGTTCATGGTGATAATATGCCTGAAATTATGGCATATCGTTTGGGCGGTCCTTATACGATTAGGGGTTATAAAGTGAACGGCGTAGGTACCGGTACTTCGTTTATTATGGGTTCTGTAGAACTTGCAACACCGATACCTTTTTCGGATAGGTTGAAAGTTAATTTCTTGCAGAATTTAAGATTAACATTTTGGGTTGATGCCGGTAGGGTATTTGACCCTACCATATCAAGCATACTGTATGATAGACCTATTCAGGCCATTACAGCAGGTGTTGGTTTAAAAATTAACATGCCGGGTGTGGGACCTTTATCTGTAGATTATGGCTTCCCTCTTACAAACTCCGGTTCTCACGGGTCACCTAACGGTTACTTTACTTTTGGTGTAGGTGACATGATGTACTAAGTAGTGTATAATGTATTCAATAATGATGTAGGAGGTCATATGGAAAAGAAGTTCAAATTAGGAATTGTTGTATTGTTAATGGCTGCATTCACAGGTATTGCAAATGCCGGCGGCGTTGGTTATATTGATTATGCTAAGGTAATAGATAACTATGATTATGCTAAGCAAGTTACCAAAGAGGTTGATGCTAAAGGTTTGGAAATGCAGCAGTTTCTTGTTGATAAAGAAAAAGAATATAAAGCTTTAGATACGCCGTTAAAAAAGCAATCTTTTGAAGAAAAGGTTGCTCAGGAGTTTAAAACAAAAGAAGCTGCATATGTAGCTTTAAAAACAAAGAGAGAACAAGAGGTTTATACGAAAATTAGGGAAGCTGCAAAAGCTGTAATGGTTGAACAAAAGCTGGATGCGATAATGGATGTCAGAGGTGTTTTTGTTGGCGGTGTTGATATAACAGACGGTGTAATTGCTAAACTGAAAGGCTCTAAATAGCAATGAATTTTATAGACCTGATTGAAAAAAAGAAACACGGGAAACCGCATACTAAAGATGAGATAAATTATATTGTCAACTCTTATATGAACGGTAAGGTTTCTGATGCTCAGGTTGCTGCATGGTTGACGGCTGTATGCTTTAACGAAATGAATATTGAAGAAACTGCATATTTGACTGAAGCTCTTGGGAAATCAGGTAAAGTTATCGATTTTGGAGAATTATCTTCAAAAGTTGTAGACAAGCATTCAACCGGCGGTGTTGGTGACAAGGTTACAATTACACTAATACCGCTTTTAGCCGCAGCAGGGATTCCGGTGGCTAAACTTGCGGACAGAAGTCTCGGGATTGCTGCGGGGACAGTGGATAAGTTAGAAGCAATTCCAAGTTTTAATACGAATTTGTCTACTCAGGCTATAATAAATCAGGTCAAAAATATAAATGCCGTAATTGCTTCGCAGGCTGATGATCTTGCTCCTGCTGATAAAAAAATGTATGTATTGAGGAACGAGATAGCGGCTGTTGATTCAGTTTCTCTTCTTGCATCATCTATAATATCCAAAAAAATTGCATCAGGGGCTACCAATATTATTATAGATGTAAAATACGGCTCCGGTGCTTTTATGGATACTCCGGAAGATGCTGTTAATCTGTCAAAATTAATGGTAGAAATTGGCAAGATTCTGAAAAAGTCTATCACGGCAATAGTGACATCCATGGAGGAACCGCTGGGGCGAGCGGTAGGTAATTCACTGGAGGTTATTGAAGCTATAAAATTTTTAAAAGGAGAAATCAATAAAGGTGATCTTGTTGAATTGACTTATGCGATTGCAGTGACTATACTTTTACAGTTAGACTTATTCGATTCTAGTAAGGAAGCTGAAATTTATTTGAAAAGTCTTGTAAATTCCGGAAAAGCTCTGGAAAAATTTCGGGAACTTATAGTTGCGCAGGGCGGAGCTGCCGAGGTTCTGGAAAATTATGATAAGTTTATACTTCCGGCTTATAAAGTTGAGTGTGAATCTAAGAAAAATGGATATGTGCAAAATATAAACGCACATAGTATTGCACTGGCGCTCAAGGAACTTGGAGCAGCACGTGAAAATAGTTCTAAACCCATAGATTTAAGTGTTGGAGTTTATTTGAATAAAAAAAGCGGAGAGTTTGTGAAAAAAGGGGAAACTCTATATACTATTTATTCAAACAATGAAGAAGCTACAAAGTCTGCACAAAGATTTTGTGATGATGCTTTCTCTATAAATGACAATAAACCTTCTGTTAATAATTTAATATACAAAATTATAAGTTCAAAGGATGAGGATGACGATGTTTAACAAAAAAATGCAGTATATAATAAAATCCGTTCCTACAGATGATACACAGGCTTTAGAGAATCTCTTGAATGAAATGTCAGACGAGGGTTGGGATTTATATACTATGCATGAAGTTGAAACGGATTCATCTTATGATTTCAATTGCATATTTATGCGTGAAAAACAGGAAGAAGATTCAACAGATCTTGATGATATTATAAATATTACAAGTTTCAAGTACCGTATGGAAAAAATGCTTGCTGCACCTTCAAGCCCTTATGCTTCCTGCAAAGAAATTCAGTTGAAAATATCTAATCAAAAAGAAAGGATTAAGAAAATAAAATCTCAGCTTGAGAGTGAACATTTGTCGCCTGATAAAAAAAAGCAGTTGAATAATCAAATGTCTGATGAGTTGAAACAACTTGATGTTTTGAAGCAGCAGCTTGTTAATGAGATTTCTCCTGATACGATGTATACAACAATAAAAGAAGAGAAATTTGTTGTTAATCTTTCTGAAGAAATTTTAGAAGTTATATCAATGGAAGCGAATGATAATTTGTTGTCAGAAACTGTACGAATCAGACAGGAGCTTGCTGAACGTCTGGGGTATGTTATTCCTCATATTCACTTTCATAATAGTGATGAACTTTTGCAGAATGAGTTCAGTATAAAGATTCATGATATAGAAGTTTTTCGTTCAATTGTGCTTCCTGAGTATATTGCTTTTTACAAAGATGACTTAAAAGGGTATAAAGTATCTGAAGATGATATAGTTGTAACTGATGATATAACCGGAAAGAAAATGGTTTGGATGCAGCAGGAAAAGGTTAAAGATTTCTGGCTTCATGGTTTCACTGCCGTAGAATATATCGGAAAAGCCATTGAATATGTTGCGGTAAGAGAAGTATCGGATATTATGGATTATAACGATGTGAACAAGTATGTGGAGAAGGTTATCGAAGCAAATTCGTTTCTTGTAGATAATATTTTACCTGATTTCATTACTGCGTCTGATTTGAAGTATCTTTTAACCTGTCTTATAAGAGAAAAAGTCTCTGTCAAGAATATTGTTTATATATTTGAAAAAATTAATGATTATGCCAGTGAACCTACAAAAGAGGATTTATTAGATAAGGTCAGGCTTGCATTATCAAGACACATAATAAAAGACTTGGTTCAGGATGATGAGTTAAAGATTATAGAATTTTCTGACGAGATTATTGATAAAATTTATTCTTTCTTTAAGGAAGATGCAGAAGAGTCAATAATAAGAATTGATTCAACTGATATTAAAAATATTGTGTCAAGATTAATGAAATTTGCAAAAACAAAGAAAATAATAAATCCTGTAATTGCTGTTCCTATGGATATCAGGCATATGGTTTTTGTTATCTTGTCTGAATTTGTTCAAAACATTACAGTTCTTGCTTATGAAGAATTGGTAAGTAATTGTAATATTAAATTTGTGGGAAAAGTATAAATATTTAATTTTATTAAGACAGTTATTCTTTTTTCTTTTTAAATTTCCATGTTTATAGTATTATACGGTATATTATTGGAGGAAAGGATTTAAGAATGTCGTTAGTATTGGAACAAAAACAGGGTTTGATTGCAGGAGATGGGCATTTACCTGTAAAAATGGCTCAATATGCTAAAGAAAATGGTTTTGATGTGGTTGCAATCTCGCTTTCTAATGACAATTGTTCACATCTAAAGAAATATTGTACAAAAGTTTATTCTTTTTGTCCCGGAGAAGTTCAGAAAATAGAAGATACTTTGAAGGCAGAAGGAATCAAACAGATAACTTTTTTGGGCAAGGTTAGTAAGACAATCTTAATTAAACGTCCAAAATTTGATTCCAGAGCTATAGATTATATAAAAAAAGCCATCAGGCTTAATGATGACGAAGTTATGCTTATGATAATAGAAGAGCTTGAAAAAATCGGTATAACGATTTTGGATCAAACTCTTTTTATAAAAAATTTGATGATTCCGTCCGGTATCCTTGGCAAAGTTCAGCCTACACAGAGTCAAATTGATGATGTAAATTACGGTTACTGGTTGGCTAAAGAAACCGGAAAACTGGATATTGGTCAATCTGTAATCATAAAAGACAAGATGGTTATGGCTGTAGAAGCTATTGAAGGTACTGATAAATGTATCAAGCGCGGTTGCAAAATTGCGAAGAATCATTCAAGGGTAATAAAGGTTGCAAAGCCTTCTCAGGATAAACGTTTTGATATTCCTGCAATAGGACTCAGGACTTTGAAAACAATGAAAAAGTATAAAGCCGATTTAATTGCAGTAGAAGCCGGTGAAACTATTATTGTTGATAAAGAAGAAGTTATTAAATACGCTAATAAACATAACATTGTAGTGATGGCTGTTTAAGATTATGAAAAAAATATTTATTATTACAGGAGAATATTCCGGTGATATTCATGCAGGGTGTGTGGCAGAGATTATTAAAAAACAATCTCCTGAGATTGAGATTGAAGGAATTGGCGGTGAGAATCTCAGTAAAGCCGTAGTGAAGATTTTTTGTGACCACTCAAAAATGTCAGGGTTTGGATTTAGTTTGAAAATGGCATTAGACCATTTAGCATTAGAAAAACGGGTGGCAGATTATATATTGAATTCATATAAACCTGATTTAGTTCTGCTTGTAGATTATGGTACTTTTAATTTAAGAGTTGCAAAAAGATTAAAAGGGAACGGGATAAAAGTTTTCCATTATATCCCGCCACAGGTTTGGGCAAGCAGAAAATGGCGTATTAAGGGTATAAAAAAATATGTTGACGAAGTTCTTTGTATATTTCCTTTTGAAGAAGAAATGTATAAAGAGTACGGGATAAATGTACATTATTGCGGTCATCCGCTTATAAAGCAGCTTCCGGATAAAGCTGATAAGAAAGAGTTTTTTGAAAGGTACGGGTTTGACCTAAAGAGACCTCTGGTTTCTATATTTCCCGGCTCAAGACCATTAGAACTAAGGTTTTTAGCAAAGACTTTCATACATGCGGCAAAAAAACTCCAAAAACAGCATCCTGATATTCAGTTTTGTATATCACACGCTCCTAATTTGAGCGATAATGTTTTTGATAAATACATACATGACACTGACTTTAAGGTGATAAGGGGAGAAAATCAGGCTCTCTTGAGTGTATCGGATTCTCTTATTTTAGCATCCGGCACAGTGGCATTGGAAGCTGCGTTGTATAAGGTTCCTATGATTATAGGATATAAAGGGCCATGGATTTTGTATCTGGCTTACCTTTTAATCCGTTGTATAAAAAAGGTTTCGCTTCCTAATATTATAACCGGCATGGACATAGTTCCGGAGTTGATTCAGGCAAAATTTAATGAAGAAAATATTTGTTATGAAACGGAAAAACTTTTATATGATAAAAAATATCGGGAAGAAACAATAGAAAAACTGGGTAAAGTTAGAGAAAAACTTTCTGATAAGTATTCGGCTCAGGAAGTTGCGGGAGAGATAATTAAGGCATTGAATTGATTTTTGACAATTCAGGTTTTATAAAAAAGAAAAGCCCGAATATTTCGGACTTTTTAAATTTTCTACAACCTTTTCTAACCTTACATATATATAAAGTATTTTTCTCTCCAAAAATTGCCTATTTTTCATTTAATAGATAATTTTTTGCACAGTCAAGCATTGAACTAACCAGACCAGAGTTTGCATAAACATTCATACCGCCTGATTCAAGCACTTGTTTTATGCGGAGTTCCCACATATTGTAAACTTCTTCATCAGGAATATTGAGAGTTTTTCCAATCATCTTAAGTTCTTTGTAGTCAATAGGAATAGGTAATGCTCCTCTCAGTATGTCAACGACATCAATACGTTTTTTACGCGGAAATGATTTTAAAAAAGATACTATGCTGAGTTTATTTTCTCTAATATAATCTTTAAGAGTTTCTACAGCTTCGTCAATAAGGATTGGCTCTTGAGGAATTCTGTATTCCGGAAATTCTTCCGGCTCAATATCCATGACAGTTGCAATTCGCTCAATTGTTGTACCTCTGGTTGAAAACGGCACAGTCTCGTCAATCAAGTTGTAAACATACGATAAAGTCACACCTATCATTTCTGCAAAATCTCTTTTGTGCAATGCATTTTTTTCTAAAAATTTAGCAACTTTTTCAGAACTTTTTTCAGGAATTATTTGTTTCATATTTATTACCTCACAAAATTTTTTGTCTATGATTTGGTTAACTATACGATAATGTATTGCAAAAATTTTCATAACCCTACTTCCGATAACCGGTAAGCCGATTTCTATAAGTTTTAAAATAATAAATCGAAGCTGTGCTATACTTGTTTTATGAAGTTATTAAAAATAAGGTTAAAAAACTACAGAAATTGTACCGATTTGGAGGTTGATTTCAAAAGCCGGAAAACTTTGATTATCGGTAAAAATGCACAGGGTAAGACAAATGTTTTAGAAAGTATTTATTTTCTTTCAGACCTTAAAAGTCCAAGAACATCTACGCTTAGTGATTTGATTCAGTTTGGGAAAGAAGGTTTTGAAATTTCTGCTATAGTAGAGAAAAATAATACTGGCATAGAACTGGACTATTCTCTGGGAATTGACAAGAAAAAAATAATTAAGGTAAATCAGGTAAAGACAACCCCGAAAAATTTCAAATCTGTGCTTAAAACAGTCTTGTTTTCTACAAAAGATTTACTCTTGTTGAGAGGATCCCCGCAGGATAGAAGAGATTGGCTGGATAGAGCTATTTCTCAAATTTATCCCGCTTATGATGAAAGGCTTTCGAAATATGAGAAAATTAGAATTCAAAAGAATAATCTTTTAAAATCCGAATATATAGATGAGTCTTTGCTTGATATTTTTAATGAACAATTAACTATAACCGGTTCTAATATTGTATTTTTAAGAAAAAAGTTTCTATCTGAAATCTCAGGGATAGCTTCGGATAAACATGGCATAATAAGTACGACGGAAAAATTCGGTTTAAATTATACCTGTCCGTATGATGAAATAGGAGAAATCAGTGAGTATTTGAGGCAGCAATTATCAGAAAGGCGCAGTGAGGAAATTGCAAGGCATCAGGCTTGTGTTGGACCGCATAGGGATGATATTGAGTTCAGTATAAATGGTCTCGATGCTGTTAAATTTGCTTCTCAAGGGCAGCAGCGAACGTTGGTTTTATCTTTAAAATTATCAGAACTGGAAATAATTAAAGAAAAAACAGGCAGTTCTCCAATTTTATTGCTTGATGATGTTCTTGCAGAGCTGGATGAAACAAGACAAAATTATCTGTTAAAATCCATTGAGGAAGATACTCAGACAATAATCACTTCTGTAGATACAGTTTTATTTGAAGAAGAATTTCTGAAAGATGTTATAATATATAAGGTAGAAAACGGGAGACTTATTGAATGATATTAGTTACAGGCGGAGCCGGATATATAGGAAGCCATCTGGCAATGGCTTTACTTGAACAGGGCAGTGATGTTGTAATTTTTGACAGCCTTGAGCTTGGACATATTGAAATTATTAATATTTTAAAAAAATATGGTAATTTAAAGTTTGTTCAGGGCAATCTTAAAAATATCGATGATATAAGAGGTGTTTTTTTAGCTAATAATATAAATGCAGTAGTACATTTTGCAGCATACTCACAGGTTGCCGAAAGTGTTATAAATCCGCAAAAATATTACTATAACAATGTTTACGGCTCGTTAAATCTTTTAAATGTAATGGTTGAATTTGGTGTAGATAAAATAGTATTCTCTTCTACATCGGCAACATACGGTGAGCCGAAATATATTCCTATAGACGAGAATCATATTCAAAAACCTATTAATGCTTACGGAAATTCAAAATTGATGGTTGAAAAGATTATGGATGATTATGATAGAGCTTACGGTTTGAGGTCTGTAAGATTGAGGTATTTCAATGCTGCCGGAGCTGATTCGAAAGCCAGAATAGGAGAATGGCACGAGCCGGAAACCCATTTAATTCCTAATATTTTGAAAGCCGATGAGACAAGAACTTTTAAAATGTTCGGAACAGATTATGATACTTATGATGGAACATGTATAAGGGATTATATAAATGTTGAGGACCTTGCAGATGCTCATATTAAAGCTTTGAAATATTTAGAAAATGGCGGAAAAACTGATTACTTTAACTTAGGTACAGGTGATGGAAATAGCGTAAAAGAAGTTCTCGAAGCCTGTGAAGAAATTCTCGGACGAAAGATTCCCGTTGAAATTTGTCCGAGAAGAGACGGGGATCCAGCAAAACTTATTGCCGATAACGGAAAAACATGTGATATTCTTGGCTGGAAACCGGAGAGAGATTTGTTTTATAGCATAAAAACCGCTAATATTTGGGAAAAATCTTTAAGCAGAATAAAATCTGGTGTTACTCAGTAGGCTCATCAGAGATATAAAGAGCATCAAACTTGTATGCTTCAAGTGTTCTTGAGAAATATTCAGGAGGAAGACCGGCTTTTTCTTTAAGAGAATTTAAAAAGATTTCTCTATCCGGAAGCTGTTCCCATACAACAGGCAGATAAACAGCTCGCTTATCACGTTCTATAATTATAATACCGTGCGGGTAAATCTTAGATAATAAATCCTTTTCATCTTTAAAATGGATTCTTTCTATTGATGATAGAATTGAAACTGAAAAGGTCAATTTATCAATTTCTTCCGGCATAAGCGGGTTGAATCTTGAATCTTGAAAACCGGCATTTTTGGCATTATCGATGATATCAAGTATCAGAGGTCTTATAGGATAAATAGAGCCAATACAACCTCTCAGCTTGCCATCAGATTTTAATGTGACAAATGATGCTCCGTATTCGGTCAATACCGGTGGAATTTGTCGTGGAATATATTCTTCATTATTTGCAGCTGCAATGATGCTGTTTCTGGCTGATTTTAAGACGTAGTCAGAGCAGTAGGTTTCAATGAAATTATTTCTGGAATCTGTATACAAAAACCAGGAGCCGTATCCGACAACACGGTCTTTATCATTGCTTATATCTCCGGAATTGTACATTTCAGCCCTTATCATAGTGCAATCATTGTTGTTGGCAAAATCTACCAATCCTTTTATACCGACAATTCCGCAAGCCTGAGCATTTTCTAAAAATTCTATTCTGCCGGTTTCTATTATTGTGGCTGTATAAGTGTCTATTTG
>CAZXQM010000044.1:0-15773 GCA_964643455.1 uncultured Vampirovibrio sp.
TGCCCCCAAAACCTTTAGATATTTACACCTGAATAGTTTTTGTGTTCATACAATAGTAACCCAATCATTTTTCTCTGTCTACAATAACGTTGTGCTGCTAGTAGTATTGCTAACTAATCGGCTACCTTTATTCCTATTTTGTAATACTGTCCTACTTGAAGTTTAGCTGACCAATTCATTACTTTTACTCTGATTTTGTAAGATACTCCAACCAATAGTTCCGGTCTATTACATTTACCCACCCCAGACTTCGTCATCATAGTAGGTAAGTTCTAAATGTCCCAAAATAACCGTATCACCATTTTTAAGCCCGCATTTGTGAAGCTCATCAAACACTCCCATACTTTTCATAATATTTTGGAGCCTTACAACTTGCTCCGTATTTCTTGCATCAGTTACCTTTGCAAGTCTACTGAGCTTTCCGCCTGAGATTAAAAATGTTTCTTTGTCCGGCTTAGTAACTTCAAAAGCACTGTCATCATTATCAAATGCATCCAAATCTTCTTCGATATCAATATCAAATTCCGGTTTTGGAATTTCGTCAACTTTTTGCGAAACAAAATGCAATAGTTTTTCCACTCCTTCTTTGCTAACGGCTGATATTGGAAATATATTATCAGTAAATTGCTTAAATTCTTCCAAAAATTTGTCTAAATCTTCTTTTTGTATAGCGTCAATTTTATTTAAAACAAGAATTTGATAGAGTTTAGCAAGATCTTCCGAGTGCTTTTTTAATTCGTTATTAATAACTTTGTAGTTTTCAACAGGATTTTCTACCGTTAAATCTACAATATGTATCAAGAAACGACATCTTTCTACATGTCTTAAAAATTCATGTCCAAGCCCTATACCTTCGGAGGCTCCTTCAATAAGCCCCGGAATATCTGCTATAACATAAGAGCCGCCATCGTCTTTTTTTACGACCCCGAGATGAGGTACAAGCGTTGTAAACGGATAATCCGCGATTTTAGGTTTTGCTGAACTTACTGCGCTTATAAAAGTTGATTTACCTGCGTTTGGCATACCGAGAAGCCCGACATCTGCAATAAGTTTTAATTCAAGTTCTAAGACTCTCTCAATACCAGGTTCCCCTGGTTCACAGAATTGAGGTGCTCTTTTTTGAGCAGTGGCAAATCTTGCATTACCGCGTCCGCCGCGCCCGCCTTTTGCAATCAGAACCTTCTGTTCGTGTTCTGTCAAATCCGCAATAAGTTTTCCACTTTTTACATCTCTTACTACAGTTCCTAATGGGACTTTTATATATAAATCCTTTGCACAGGCGCCATGCATACCTTTTATACCGCCATTTTCACCTGACTGTGCTTTAAAAACAGATTTAATTTTAAAATCAAGAAGAGTGGACATATTTTCATCTGCCACAAAATATATGTCACCGCCCCTTCCGCCATCACCGCCGGCGGGACCGCCTTTGTCTACATACTTTTCACGACGCCAGGCAACCATACCATTACCGCCATGACCTGATATTACTCTGATTTTAGCTTTATCCAAAAATTTCATTTTTATTCCTTTTAATGGTGCAAATTTACTCAAAATTTAAAATTTTTTATAATATCTGTACGTCTTCTGAAGAAGATATTGTGCGGGTATTATATATTTTAACCACTTTGGCAGATTACACCCGAGTTTGTTATTATGAATTGTGACATTTTAATGTTACTATGAACAAAATAAAAATACTAATTTTTATGTATATTCATTGCTTTTTTTTCTCTTTCATCTTAGAATATTGCTAATGTGTACCGGGTCGGAATTAAAAACCTTACCGGAGTAATATAAATTAAGGAGAAAATTATCATGACATCAAAAAAATTTTTATTTACTTCCGAATCAGTTACGGAAGGACACCCCGACAAAGTTTGCGATCAGATTTCTGATGCTATTTTAGATGAATTTTTAACAAAAGATCCGCAGGCGCGAGTTGCTGCTGAAACAACTGCAACAACTGGTATGGTATTAGTTTGCGGAGAAATTACTTCAAATTGTTATGTTGATATACCTCATGTTGTAAGACGTACAGTAAGAAATATTGGTTATGCCGGTTCTTCTGGTGGTGGTTTTGATTGTGATACCTGTGCTGTTTTAACTAGTATTGATGAACAGTCTGTTGATATTGCTGGCGGAGTAAATAAGGCACTTGAAAGCAGAAGTGAAAATTCAGAAACTTCAACTACTGAAACTTCTGAGATTGGAGCCGGCGATCAAGGTATTATGTTTGGCTATGCTTGTAATGAGACACCAGAACTTATGCCTTTGCCTATTAGTTTGGCTCACAAACTTTCATTTAGATTGGCTCAGGTTAGAAAAGAAGGTATTTTACATTACTTAAGACCGGATGGTAAATCACAGGTTACAGTTGAATATGTTGATGGAAAACCGTCAAGAATACATACAATTCTGATTTCAACACAGCATTCCGCAGAAATAAATGGTGTAAGCGATAATTCTAAGATTCAGGCGATAATTAGGCAAGATTTACAACGTTGCGTTATAGATTATGTTTTTGAAAATGAATCTATTAAACCGGATGCTGATACTATTATCCTTATCAATCCATCCGGAAGATTTGTAGTGGGCGGTCCGCAGGGTGATTCCGGTTTAACCGGAAGGAAGATTATTGTAGATACTTATGGCGGATATTCCCGTCACGGCGGTGGTGCATTTTCAGGAAAGGATCCTACAAAGGTTGATAGATCTGCTGCCTATGCCGCAAGGTATGTTGCTAAAAACATTGTAGCAGCAGGGCTTGCGGATAAATGTGAAATTGAGCTTGCTTATGCAATAGGTAAAGCAGAACCTGTTTCAATTTTTGTAGATACTTTTGGAACAGGAAAACTTTCTGATGATGAAATTTCAGAATTGGTAAGCAAGAATTTTGATTTGCGTCCGGCTGCAATAATAGCAGATTTTGATTTAAGAAATCTACCGGCAAAAAATGGTGGGAAATTCTATCAAAGACTGGCTGCATATGGACATGTAGGCAGAACAGATATGAATATTCCTTGGGAACAGTTAGATAAGGTCGATGTTTTAAAAAAATCCTTATCTAGTTGTGCACTTTGTTAATACATAATAAGTAATCATATATGAAAAAAGGGGATAAACCATCCCCTTTTTGTTGCTTAATATTGTAAATATTATTTTAAAGAATAGTGACATTTTTTTATGATTCATATAAGATAAATAAGTGTACAGGGGAAAGGAGTTCAGGTTGTGGTAAATAAGAAGATTGAATTTGTAAATCACATACAGAGTACTTTATCAAGAGATGATGATTCTTTTACAGCACTGTCTACTTCAGCATTACTTGCCAAAAGTGCGGTTCCATACTCTCACAGAAGAATTGCAGATAATTATGTAATAATAAAAAAAGTGTACAAGTTTCAGGCAGTACAGAGCAGAATCTCAAATTCTGAACTACAACTTCTTAAAAAATACGATTTTAATACATTAGAATTTTCTACAATAAAACAGATTAATGAAGAACTGTCATATTTAAAGAAATGGTCAACTTCCAATAATGAGCTTTTAAGAAAGGATGCTGATAATTTGCTTCAAATCAGATGCAAAGAGTTGAAGTATATTGTGGCAAGCCGTTATTCAACTTTAACTAATGAAATATATAACGGATATAAAGCCTTAGAAAAATATTTTGAAGAAATTTCAAAATTCTATTCTCCTGTTTCGTAATTTTTTTTAACAATTGGGCAATTTTATTTCTTTACGGGTTTTATTATATCCGGAAGGTAGTAATATGAATTTAAGTCCAATTAGTAATACTTATCAGAAGACAGCTTTTGGTCATCATTCATCCGGTGATAAAAAGAAGTGCACGCCAAAAGAAAGAGCTATTGTAGCTGCTACATCCGCAGCAGGTATTGCGGCGAGCCTTGCAATACTTGCAAAAACT
Organism: uncultured Vampirovibrio sp.; assembly: GCA_964643455.1. GTDB lineage: Bacteria > Cyanobacteriota > Vampirovibrionia > Gastranaerophilales > Gastranaerophilaceae > CAG-196. The sequence goes on from CAZXQM010000044.1 coordinate 3,932, forward strand.
TCCGGATATTCTCTAAATCCGTTAAAAATGTTTAAAAATATAAATCAATCTTACCTTGCAAAAACTCCATTTTTGGCAAAAGAGGTTTGTTCTATGGGGGCAGGTACTTGTCTTGGCGGGCTTGCCGGAGGTTTTATTATAGATAAGGACAAAGAAAACCGGAAAGCAAAAATGAGAGAAGCAGTAATGCAAATAGGTAATATTACAATTCCTATATCAACTGTTGCGTTATTCCATCAAGTTAGTAGTAAGTCTGGAAAACTTGCACAGACTGTGAGCTCTCTTGCCGGTATTTTTACAGGTGTTTACCTTGCTAATTTTTTAATGAATAAATTAAGTAATGTTTTATTCAAAAGTAAAAACGAACGCGGTGTTAAACTAATAGACTTTTCTGCTCACATTGATGACTTATTAGCTGGTGCATCATATATATCTAGTTCAAGCTGGGTTCATAATATCGCTAGAATTGTTCCTGCAATTTTAGTTTTACCTGGAATGGAGGTAGGAACGAGAAAAGCTCCACAACATCATTTACATTTTTAAAAGGACAAAGCCTTGCTTTCTAAACAATAGTTTTGCCCTTTTTTTGAAAATTTCTCATACTCCCGAAATCCTTTTTAAAAACTCCTATACTAATCCCAAAGCTTTTTTGTACCAAGAAAATGATTCGATTTCGTAACCGTTGAATGTAGTTTTAATCTGCTGTTTTTTGAGATAATTTTCAAACTCATCATTGAATGCGGATTTAACTGCTTTTGTTTCTTTAGAAATCAGTTTCATCTTTTTTCTCCTATTTTTGGTAACACACATATATAAATATCAGTTAAAATCTTACACCAACTTTATGGGTACATTTTAGCATAAAGTTGGTTCTTTAGCAATTAATATATGAAGAAATGTAAGCGTATTTAATAAAAATTATTCTAAAGAATGAGTTGTATATAATCACAAAGAGTGAAAGTATATAATTACGGATTTCTGTTAGATTTTCTTTTTGGGGGCTGACAAATTTTAAACTTTAAAGAGATTTAGATAAAGCTTCCACCGATTAGATGACCATCTGTCTTATCGTACAAAACACACGCTTGTCCCTTTGCTACTGCTGAAACTTTTTCATAAAATTCAATTTTTAGACCTTCTTTGCAATCATGTACCCTGCAGGGAACGGCACGCATATTATAACGAATTTTTGCCATTGCATCAAATTCTTTAGAAACTGGCGGATAGCTCCAATGAAAATCTTTTAAAGTAAGTGATTCAGAATACAGCGTATCTTTATAGCCTACATAAACTATATTATTCTTTGCGTCAATATTTACAACATAAAGTGCTTCAGGCGCGGCAAGTCCGATTCCTTTTCTCTGTCCGATTGTGTATTGCCAGAATCCCTTATGTTTTCCCAGAATTTTACCGGTGGATTTTTCAATAAAAATGCCTTCTTTTTCCTTAAAAATATTGTTTAAATATTTTTTTGTTGTCAAAGGAGCTTTAATAAAACAAATATCTTGACTCTCTTTCGATGATTTGCTAGGCAAGTTGTTTTCGTAAGCAATTTTTCGGACCTCATCTTTTTTTAAACCGGCTAAAGGGAACAAAGTTTTTGCAAGATGACTTTGGTCCACCATAAATAGAAAATACAATTGGTCTTTATGTTCGTCTGCAGCCGGATGCAGTTTATAGAAATCTCCGTTTTTTTGAATTTTTGCGTAATGACCGGTTGCTACATAATCAGCATTAAGTTCTTTGACTGCAAAATCAAAGAGAACTCCCCACTTCATATATTTATTGCATATAATACAAGGATTAGGAGTTTCTCCTGAAGCATAAGACGTTTCAAAGTAATTGATAACTTTTTCTTTAAAAACATCTGTGACATCCAGAGAATAAAATTGGATGTTGAGTTTTTTTGCAACCTCTTCTGCTCTATTAATTACGCTTTGAGCTTCACTGGTATTTGTTGTTTTTGCGCTGACGCCTATAACTTCAAAACCTTGTTGTTTAAGGAATAAGCCTGCGACACTGCTGTCAACACCGCCAGACATAGCGATAACAACTCGTTTAGTCATTTGATAACACCTTCTTTCCGTATGTAGTAAGTTTATATTCAGGAGCTCCAACAAGACCTGCAAAATCGGGAAGGTATTCAATATAATCTCTGTTGATAGCATCTTGAAACTCGCTATGGTCAAATATTAATATTTGTGAATTTACTATATTTTTATACTGTTGGATTTTATGTTTTTGAACATACTCGGAGATTATTCTTACCCATTTAGCAAAAAATTCTGCAACTAATTCCCTACCTGTAGTGATTTTGAGTACGTATTCGAGCATAGAGTCTCCTTAATATCCTAAAACTTACATAAAAGTAATCAAATTTTCAAGTTCTGTTAAAATTTGTGAAAAATGCGAATGAGCTTATAATAGCAGTGATAGACAGAGGTATATTAAGGTTTTCTCCGGCAGCGCTAATTTCATAAAATTTGTATTCAAATTTATATAGCTCCTTGTTCTTATTTATCAATCTGAGATTGATTTATGGAAAAATAGTTGTAAAAGCGCAAAATTTAATTTTTTCGGTTTTTAATGTATAATGAAAAAGTAGTATTGAAAAGAGGTTTTCTGAAAAATGAAAAAGATTGTTATTTGTACAGGCCTAATGGCAGCTGGAGTAGTTTCTTTATTTAGTATTAACAATAGTATAGATATGTCTGCTCCAAATTTTGGGTTTAAAAATTCTTATGCCATTGTACTTGGTTATGACAAGTCAATGGGCGAAAAAACGATCAAGGCAGCTGTTATTGACAGTTATTTTCGTGAAGTTGCTGCAAACGGCAGTATAATACGTTGGAACAAGGCTTCATTCCCATTAAAAGTTTACATTCAAGATACAACTGATGTTCCGGATTATTACAGAGAGGTTGTTATGAGTGCTTATCAGGCATGGCAGAGAGCTAGTGAAGGTCTGGTAAGTTTCGATTTCGTTGAAGCTCCGGAAGATGCTGATATGAAGTGCTATTTTAAAAATATAAGCAATGATGAGAATTCTCCTATTGGCACGCAAGCATTTGAAGTTAATGGAAAAACAATTTTAAGTTCAACTATTTTCTTTAAGAAAACAGATGCAAAGAAACATAATTTGGATTCAAAACAATTATTCTCTTCAGCTTTGCAGGAAATAGGTCTTTCGCTGGGGCTGAATGGCAAGAGCCCAAGTATTTATGACGTTATGTATCCGATAGGGACTAAATTTAACACGGAAATTACGGCAAGAGATTTGAAAACGCTTGCACTCTTGTATTCAGTTGTTCCTGATATAACAAATGTACCTTTGTCACAGGAAGAAAAAGCACAATTGTTTACTGTTTCTGAGATTTTAGCAACTTTAAATGTTCCGGTAGATGATAGTATGAATCCGGATGAAGTAATAGCTCAGGATTTAGAAACAAAGCTAGCTCTTGCAGAACAGTACCGGAAAAAGGCAGAATACGACAAAGCTGCACAGGAATATCAAGCAGTTGCTCTAATGAAAAACGACAGAAGAAGTAAATCAGAAGTTTATTATGAAGTTGCTGTAATGTATTTGGATGCAGAGGAATTTGATAAAGCAAAAAGTTGTGCTGAAATTGCCTGTGCAACCGATATGAATGATCTGACAGAAACTCTTCCTGCTTTAATAGATTATTATACAAAGCGTTCTAATTCTGCAGTAGAACAATTGGAGACAATTTTAGAACAAAATCCGTATAATAAGCATGCTTATAAGTTGTTATGCCAGATTTATCGTGAAAAACATCATGAAAATATGTTAAATGCTACAATTAAGAAATACGGAAAAACAGCTGGTCGGGTAGAGATAGAAGAGTAATAAAATAAGGATTTTAACGGGTGAATGTTATATTAATTTAACATTGCCCGTTAGTCTAATATATTATTTTTTTCACCTTCTTTATACTGGAGTAGAAACAAAAGGAGAGGTGAATGAATACGAATTTAATAATTAGAGAGCCTGAGCTATATTTTGATAGCTTACATCATGAACTTAACAATTTTTTAAGAGATACTTTCTTGCATACAAGTTTTGCAAATCCATTAAATATTAAAAAGAATTCAATCTGGCGTCCGGCAGTTGAGATTATGCAAAGTGACAAGGAATATACAGTTAAAGTGCAATTACCTGGGGTAGAAAAGGATGATATTGACGTGGAATTAGATAATGATTTCATGACAATTACAGCAGAGATAGAAGAAGAAAAAGAACAGAAAGACGAAGAGTCTAAAAATACCAAATATCATACTTGTGAGTTTAGATATGGTAAATATCAAAGAACAATATCATTTGATGAGTCGATAAAATCAGCCGAAGCTCAAGCTGTGTATAAGAATGGAGTATTAACAGTAAGAATACCTAAACAAAGCAGAAAACCTGCACAATCCAGAAAGCTTAACATTTCTTAATTATCAACGGGGTTAACTCGGGTAAAGGGTAGCACTGGGCTGCCATTCTATATAAAAAAGAAAGTCATGTATTTCTATCTGACTTTCTTTTTTTGATTATAATAGAAAATATACTATTATAGTATATAGAAAAATTTTCAAAAATACAAGAAAATAGATATATTATGCAAGATAAAACTCGTTTAAAAAATCTTGGTATTAATATTAAGAGCGAGCGTTTGAAAAAGAATGTTTCCCAAGAAAAGCTTGCCGAACTTACTAATATTTCAAGAAACTCAGTTAGTTTAATAGAAACAGGCAAAATCAATCCGACCATCTTGAAAGTCATTGATATAGCTAAAGTTTTAGGTATCGATATAAATGTACTATTGAAGGAAGTTTAAACTTTCATCTCTTTTTCAAACCCGAACAGTGAGCTTACAGATTCATCATCATGGATACGTGATATAGCTTGTCCAAGGAGCGGTGCTATCGAAAGCTGTTTGACATTTGGCGGTAAGTCTTCTTTTGCCCAAGGAATAGTGTTAGTAACGATACATTCTTCAATAGGTGCATTTTTTAATCTCTCTATTGCCGGTCCAGATAAAACGGCATGAGTTGCTCCAACATAAACAGCTTTAGCACCCTTGCTCTTAAGAAGCTTGGATGCTTCACATATGGTACCAGCAGTATCAATTATGTCATCAAACATGAGACAGATTTTGTTTTCAACATCTCCGATAATGTGCGCAGCAATGGCTTCATTGTGTTTATCACGTCTTTTGTCAATTATAGCCATTGGTATATTCAAATTTTTTGCAAAGTGTCGGGTGCGATTAGCACCGCCCATATCCGGACTTACAGCAACCATTTCATCAGGATTAAGTCCTAGATTTTTTACATAATCTACAAGAATTGGTGTTGCAAAAATGTGATCTACAAGGATATTAAAGAATCCTTGAATTTGTCCTGTATGCAAATCCATTGCTAAAACTCTGTTAGCACCGGCAGTTGTGAGAAGATCTGCAACAAGTTTGGCAGTAATTGCTTCTCTGCCGGAAGTCTTTCTGTCCTGACGGGCGTATCCGTAATAAGGAATTACTGCTGTTATTGTTTTGGCACTTGCTCTTTTGAAAGCATCTATCATTATAAGAAGTTCCATGAGGTTTTCATTAACCGGGTTGCAGAGTGGTTGAACGATAAAAACGTCATCTCCTCTGATACTTTCCTTTACTTGAACATAAATTTCTCCGTCAGCAAAGTTTTTTATAACCATAGGTCCGACTGTTGTTCCGAGATAGTCTGCAATTTCCTGCGCAAGCTGAGGATTTGAACGACCGGAAAATAGCCTTATATCATGAGTAGGGTTTACACTCCGTTCAAGCTGCGAATAAGTCATTTCAAGCACCATGCGGAAATCCTTTCTTAAATTATAATTTGTAATGTTGGAGTACTTCCATTTTATACCTAAACGTTATTTTAAAAAAGTATTTTTTACGAAATATTAAGTTATTTTCAGAATAAGTTTTAAAATTATGTAAGTGAAGAATGATAGAAAGTTTTAAAATATCAAAATATTTAAGCTAAAATTGTACAGTTAAATCTTTGTACATAAAATACAGATCCTCTGGTTTCCGCAATCATTCAAATAGTAAAAAGCTCTGTTCTAAAGCGTTGTAATAGGAGCTAACTAAAAAATTATTTAGAATAGCCGCAGCAAATTATAGTTTATGAGGTTTATGCCTATAAGTTACTATTATTTTAATAAATAGCCTTTTACAAAATAAAATCTAATTTGCTACGTTGTCGCCACTCTGGGTAATAACTGTAATATAACATTTATGCTATATATATTACGTTACTTTTCCTTTCCTTTTAAGGACGTTAGGCGGAGAATATTTGTTTATTAAAGAATTAATTCTTAGCTTGCACGTCGCATGAGATCGGATAATTTAACATTTTTATTTTTTATAGAGGGTTCTGATTTTTTTATTATTTTGGGAGTTTTTAGTTGAGATAAACCTATTTTCTGAGGCTCTTTTTCAAATATAAGTAATTTATTTAATATGATTTGTAATATATTCATGATAGTCTCCTTAAGAATATTATACAGGATTTGATATTTTTCTATATCATATATTAAAACTATTTTTTATACTAAAATCATTATACATTATGATAAAATAATATTATACAATAAACAGGATATGAATTTGAATACTGGTTTTTATAAAGATTTAGATACAAATTTTGAACAAGCTTGTTATTTGTCTGAGCATAAGTTTACACATTCAGAACTTGTAGATATGCTTTATAGTGGTAATATTCCCCAGAAGCAAATTGCAGCTTTAAAATTTGACAGTGTAGGCTCTATTGATGATGCATTAGCTCTGGTTTTAAATCTAACTGGATGTGATGGAAAGATAAGAGAAGCTGTCGCTTTAACAATATTCCGGCAAATGACAAATAATCAAGAATCACGCAAGTTGTTTGCTCAAACTCCTGTTGAAATATTTGCAGATGCAACAATTGATATTAATGCAAATATATGTCGACTGGTTGTTGATAGTGTAAAAACTCTTAATACTGATGCGAATTTTGCATTCAAGTATGCCAGTATTATTCTTGATTATGCAAAAAGTGCTCTTGATGAACTTGCTTTATGTGTATTTAATGATAAAAAATACGTCAAGAATAAGCAGTTATTTAAACTCTACTGGTGTCTTGAAACAATGAAAAACTTTTATAGTTACGCAGATGAAAACTTACTGTTTAATATTTTAACCAGCTCTGCTGCGCAGAGTGAGTATACTATAAGAGAAAAAGTTGCACAAATTTCATTGCTTTCTGAAAAGTTTTCCGGACTAAGAATACAGTTGATGAATGATTCCAATTACTATGTAAGAACTGTTTATTTAAATCATTAGAGCTTGCTCAAGAATATCGGTATGCCCGTCAAGCAGAAATTCTGCAAAATCTTTTGTATCTACTTGAGCTGCAACAATTGACAATAAGTCAGAAGGTAAAAAGGAAACCATTTCCAGTATTGATTCTTTTTCAAGATAAACCATCGGTTTTACCATATCTGTTTTCATCATTGTAGATAACATATTTACATATGTTTCATTTTTAAAAAGTTCCATGTATTCAGGTTTTTGTTTTGCCAACTGAAATGTAAGTTGTCTCTGAACATCAGGATCGATAGCAGACATAAATTCTCTGTATTTATCAGTAGGCAGAGCTTCAATACTTTTTATTAATTCAAGCGGGTTTGTTTTTTCAAAAGCTTGACCTGTAACACCTTCAACAAACTTTTCCATTACTTCAGGAGGTAAGGCCTTTAATTGGTTAATAACATCATATTTTTCAAGATCTTTATTTTCAAAAAATGCAGCTAAATCATCTTCTGTATACATCATAACTATTTCCTCGAGAGAAAATGCTTCTAATATTACATTAACAAGTTCTTCAATATCAACATCCATTAACATAGAAAGTAACTGATCTTGTGTGAAAAAATACAGCCCCATCGCAAGATCTTCTTTTTCGAGCAATGGAAGAACCATAGAACGGGTCTTTTCATCCATATTATGAAGTATAACAAACTTATTCTCTACATCAGTTAATTTAAATATTTTAATTAGCTTTGAAGGAGAATTATACATTTCACGTGCATAATTGACTGCTTGTGTATTGCCTTGCGCAGCTTCGGCTTCAATAATTTCATCAACAGTACTCAGACCGTAATCATTGACCATTCTGGATGACGATATATTCAATCGTTCTGCGAACAATTTCATATTTGTGTCTAATACAATGGTCATATACTCTCCTTATAAAATTCTCTTATATATATAAAGTATATTTGATGCAAATAATTGCCTATTATGTTAAGATTTGTAACAATAGATTCCAGATGATATAATAAAGTTTGTATAAAAAGAATTACTCTTATATTAACATCATTTTTGCTGTTTTTAAATCCTGTTGTTGCATCGTCAAGTATCAAAAAAGAGATAATGGTGTAATCCGTTGATGGATTTATGTACTTTTATATCAGGACAAGAAGCTGCCGCTTATCTGAAGCGTTTTGTGCAAGCGACTTTTACTCCGTATATTTCAAAAGTTAAGTGAATCGGCTTGATTCTGTTGAATAATGATAATTCTCTTTCAAAAATAGTTGTTGTTTGGATAAGAGAATACTTATAATTTCGCACTGCCTTCATTTTGAATTTTATCCAGTGCTTGTTTTATACCTTCATAGTTTCTGCAAAGTTTTATCACAAATTCTATAGCTGCTTTGTCCTGTTGGATTGCATCTTTTAATTTGTAAATATCTGAAAGTTGTAGTGTTTTGGTATCTGGTATTTCGAAAAGATATTTTTTCAAGAGCTTTTGAGATTCTCTGTCGAGACCTGCAATTTTGTGTTTGAAGGCATACCAGTTATAGAAATGATAAATAAAGTAGTATTTGTTTATACTACCTTTTGAGAGAATGAACATTTCTTCTGTTTTAAATTTGATTGCTTTTTCAGTTGTAAGTGATATATATAGAGCTTTGGTACCACTTTCAGGGTAAATAAATCCTTCGTTTTCTCCGATAGCATTCAAAATTTGCCCTGCATTATCAAGGTAAACAACTTTTGTTCCATGAGATTTTACATACTTTAAAATTTCATCCGGCTCGAAGTTGTATTTTTTCAGAATGAAATTTAATTCTTCTTCTAATTTTAGTTTTTCACTATCTGCCAGAGAAGAAAGAGTAACAGTGAAACCGTTATAATAGCGTGTTTTTCTCTTTGATGTATTTTTTATGCCAATAGTTCCTGCGAGTTTTCGACGCAGGAAAATTTCTTCTAATGATAAAAGTCGGTATATTAAATTTTTAAACAACTGCATTTTTACCTTCCAGTTTTTGGACTTGTTTCTCTGCAATATAGCATAAACCTTTTGAGATTTCTCTATTTTCTTTAAGTTTTTCTACATAATCACTGTTTACAATGCTGCAAATATATATGAAAGAGCTGTCTGAGCAGCTTTTACTTATACTTATAAGAGTATTTAAGTCATAAGAACGTACAATAGTTGTAAGTCTTGAACGTAGGTGTTTAAGTCCGGAGTTGTCTAATATCATTTGTATGGCATCGCTTCCGTATTTTTTTATAGCAATTTCTATACCTTCCTCTTTAATATTTTTTGCAATAGTTATTGGATTAGATATAATACTTGAAGTTGTTGTAACGTTTCTAGCTTGTTTATTAGATGCGGTAATTTTAGTATCCGTTGTATTGTTCTTTTTAGAAACCTTGGTGTTGTTGATTCTTGTGAAAGTCTGAGAAGTATTTGAGCTATACTTTGTTCTTACAGTTTCTATTTCTTGTTTAAAATATCCAGTTTGAGAGTTAGATTTTTCTTTGCTGCCAGTTTGTTCTTCCGCATTTTTTACAGATTGTATTTCTTCGATTTTTTCCTTTAAAGTTTTATAAGCAGGATTTTCATTTATTACTTTTTTTACTTCAGAAGTAACAAGATCATAGTCACTGAATTGTTTTGCATCATTTTCCCAGACGGAGAGAAATTCTACTTTTTGCTCATTTGTCATATTAATATTATTTAAAATTCCTTGCCCTATACCTTGAGCAGAAGCGGTATAATATTCGGTTGACATATATCTTAATAAAACTTGTTCTTCAGGAGTTAATTCTTCTCCGTTTTGCTGTTTTTGTAGAGCTGTTTCATAAGCTTTTCTGTCGGAGGCATATGCAGTTTGATACTCATAAGCAGTCTCTGCAGATTTATATTCCATGTATGTTTGTGTGTAGCCCTTTAATGTTTTGGCTTTTACTCTATCACCGGCTTCTGTATTAGACTGTATAACTTCTTTGGTGAAATTATAATCTGCATAATTGGCAGCTTTTGTTTTTTCTTCCTCATTAATTCTTGTTTCTATGATGGTTTTTGCACCATATTCCATATCTTCTGCTTCAAGCAAAAGAGCTGCATCTACTGCGGTTTCTGTTGATTTTTGAGCCGATATATCCAAAAATTGCTTGCGCATAATGAATTTGTAACGCTGTATCAAGTCGCTTACTGCACTTGATTGCTTCTCTTTTGGAAGTTTTTTGCTCTCTTCTAATTCTTCTTCAAATCGTTGTTTATATTCTGTTTTACGTCTTTTAAATTCAGCTCTTCTTTCAGCTACAGGACTTTTGTCAAAGTCATTGCCAAGTTCTTTGTTAATATCACTGGTAGCTTTTTCGTATTCCTGTACATTCTTAAATACGCCGGTGGAGATAGCTTGATAAGTGTTAGTAGCGTCTGCTACAATTATGGCTTCGATATTAATATCTTTACTAATCTTGCCTTTTGCTTTTAAATCTTCATACTTGCTTACTGAATTTTGTACAGAATCAAATAAAAGTTTCTTTTTTTGATTAGGTAACTTTTCAAGCGTTTCTTTAGAAAGTCCCGTAATTTTTTCAAGAAGTCCGTCTTTAATCATTTGTTTTAAATTTACAGTGGTGGTAGGAATATTTGCAATAGTTTCTTCCATTGCTTTTACGCTACAGTGGTTTAAAGTTTCTTTTGTATTGCTTGTTTCTTTTGTTTTCTTTGCAAAAGTATCTTCCGGAACTTCCGTTTTGCATTCAATGATAGGTTTATTATCTTTTTTTTGAGCAGGAGAAATTTTAGTATTTATTTCTTGAATACCTAAAACTTCTGTCTTTATAAAATTTTTAATTTCCGTAAAAAAACTCATAGATATATTCTCTCTGATACATATATAAAGTATTTATAGAATAAAAAATTGCTAGGAGTATTAAAAAATGTAAAGTCAGATACTATATAGTTTCTGACTTTGCATTTTTGTTAGAAAATCGATTAAACAACTGTTACGGCTTTATTTTCTTTGTTAATAATATTATAAAGAAGTTGCTTATCATTGAAAGACAGATTCAGTTTTTGAATGTCGCTCTCGTCAAGTTGTCCATTTTGAGTAAGTTTTTGAGCAAGATATTTTCTTGCATTTGTAGGTAAAGTATTAAGTATATTCAATGCATCTGTCATACCCGTAAGATATTTTTCCAGTGCTTTTTTAAGCAGCGGAGAATTGTCAAAAAAGTTTTTTATTATATCAAGTTTTTCTTGTTTTGTTTTGGCATTTGCAAACTTTTCGTTTAATGAATTTCCGGAAGTTGGCTGTGTTACGGTTTTTTCTACTCTGAAATCTTGCTGTTTATCAATTGAGTTATTTATTTTTTGTTGAAGTTCCGTCAATTTTGAAGTATTGATACTTTCTCTTTGAGTAAAACCATAATCAGGTATACTTTCTTCAAGTTTCAATTGCGCAGGCGGGTTTAATGGCTCATCACAATTTGATACAACAATAGAATAATTTCCGTTA
>CAZXQM010000045.1:0-2756 GCA_964643455.1 uncultured Vampirovibrio sp.
GATTGATATTTTATATTGATGTAATATAATTGGCTTAGAAATTTGGTAGTAATGTGTATTATATACAATATTAAATTTTGTAAAATTTTTAAATAGCATGCCGTAATTTTGGCAAAAAATATTTTTTTACATTCTTTATATATTTAGAAGGAGTTTCAGAAGGTGTTTGTAAATAAAATTAGCGGTGTTTCTAATATTGGCTTCAAAGCCTATCATCATGTGAAGAATGATGTTGGCGAAACGATAATGAAATTTAATTATCCTTATGACAGTGATAAGGAAAATTGTGAAATACACATTTATAGCGCAACACCAACTGATAAATACGACTATAAACTTTCTGAAAATCCTATTGCAGTGATTAATTTGAAACCTGAAGGAGTAAATGTTAATCTGCAGGAGATTACAAATTTAGATAAAGATGCCCCGTTTGCTTACAAGGTCGTAAGAAAAGATAAGTCAACCGGAGAAGTTATCTGGGAAGGTGCTGATACAGGTGTTAAAATAAAGCAGCAAAACGGTGAGTATGTAAATAGAGTTTTTGTACATGACATAAATCCGCATGAAAAAAAGGATAGTAATGGTAAAACCATAGATGTTTACGAAGATTTTGATAATGACCCGATAAGCAATTATACCCATACTCTTGTTTCAAGGAAAGGTACTACGCCTATTGTACAAGGGGCAGGTTATTTGATTACGCCGGATTCCTTAATGCCGGGTGCTAAATATAGGGACTTCAATGATGCAAAAACCGGAGAAATTTATTATGACAAAAGTTACCAGAAGGAAATGGAAGGTGTCATAAAGAATTTCTCTAATATTTACGGTGGTAATATTGCAGGTGCGCAGCAGATTATACCTTATCTTAAGGAAAACGGATATAAATATGTTTTCTCAACTCCTATAGCTAATGGTTCGAAAGGCTGGTCTTTAGGTTATTGGAATAAGAATAATATGCAGGTTTCTCCAAATATGGGAAACACTGAAAACTTTGCTTCTTACTTCCGCGAATTGTACAAAAACGGAATGAAATATGTATATGACGGTACATTTACTTCCGAAGGCTTAGAAGGTATTCACTTTCAGTACGCTTTAAGATGGGCGGAAAGAAATCCTCAAACGTATTACTGGTTTAGAATGACAGGTCTTAAAAATTCTAATCTCGGACTCGGTGTTGTTCCAAAGAATAAAGAAAATTTGCGTCACAGAATCGTAAATGCTCCATACAATTATGAATTGCAAACCGACGGAACATATAAGAAGGTTCCTAATCCTAATTACAATCCAAATAAGGAAACCCTATGTCAGGTATATGATGCTGCTCAGGCAAGTGACAGACAGATAAAGGATTTAGACAGAGCTATTATAAATTACGAAAAACTGACAGAGGGTAAGGCTCTTGATATCAATAACCATGATGATACAGTCATAAACTTTATTTTCCAGATAAAGCCGCAGGAATATGATAACAGAATCAAAATTATAAACGAATTAAATAAAAAATTCGGTAAGAATATCAATCTTGATACTGCAGATGGAACAATTATGGCTGCACAGTTTTCAAACTTCAAGATAGATAAGAAAGATGAAGGCGGATTTGTAACATGGGATGCTAACACCGATATGGTTAAAATGAATTATCATATTTCAGGTTATGATGAAAAGATTTTGCAGTCAATTGTCAGCCGCTCTCAGCGTGAATACGAAAGAATGCTGACAGAGCGCGGTTCAAAAGAAGTTCAGGATATGGCTATCCAATCAGGTAAATACTGGACAGGAAAAGTTAAAGATATTCAGGTAATGTACACTGCGCAGACTATTGGAACTGCAAAGTCTGTAGAAGCTGTTGATAAACTTATTAAAGATGGTAAATTACCTGAAGAAGCGAAATTAGATAGTGCAACATTAACTAACATTATTAACGGTCACTATCTTTTGAAGCCAAAAGGTGTTCTTTCAAAGGATGATGTAACTGTTAAATCATTAATGAGTCTGCCTCTGGATACTCTGGAGCTGGGCGAGAATACGGTAGGTGTTTTATCTACTTCTTATTTTTCAAACCGTGCAACGACTGATGATACAATTGGGGTTTCAAGATTTGACTTAATGAAACAGAATAATCCTCATTTGGTTGAGCCTTATGAAAAGAATTATAACAAAGTAAATGGTTTGTTCAATAATGAACTTAAGGATTTTGCCGATGCTGTAATCAAGAAAGCTAATGAAACTGCTAATGAAAAACTTCTGGATAATTCAGGTGATTATACCGAATATGGCGAATATGTAATGGAAATTCTCGGTCAGGATATTGCAAAATATGCGTTCTTAAAGGCTTTTGGCGGGGAAAACTTTAAGACAAAAATTCTGCCAACCGGTGAAATGACTTATGATTATGATGCTCTAAGAGAAAGTACAACTCTTAAAGGACTCGGTATTAACGGTTACAGTCCGGAGGATGAAGCAGCAAAACTTGAAAAGAAAATGGAAAAAGGTTTAAAAGCTCTTTCTGATAATGATGTTGCTTATGTAGCGGAATCTATTTCAAAAAGAATTGCTGGAACTGATACATCAAGCTTTAGAATAGCAGAAGCTCTTGTTGACAGGACAGGTTTAGGACTTGATTGGAGATTAGATGCCGCAAAAGACGTTATGGACATGGATGCGGTTCGTAATGAAGACAATACTTTTGATGACAACTGGGATGATGCGATTAAATTCTGGGGCAGATTCGTTCAGGCTGTTAAGTCTGAAAA
>CAZXQM010000045.1:2856-6819 GCA_964643455.1 uncultured Vampirovibrio sp.
GGAGAAGGTGCTACAGAAAACTTACAAAAAATCAGAATAAATGAAATATCATCACTGGATAATGCTTTTGATGAAATACTTTATCTTGCAGGAAATAACGGGTTAACACTTTCTGCTGATGATAAGGCAAAGTTAAAAGAAGCTGTTGTAAAAAGAGCTAACGAAATGGATTTAACAAAATATCTGGTTCATGGTGATTTAGATTGGACTGCTCTGCCTGATGGTGTAAGGGCTGAAAATGAAAAATATGCAGCTGAGATTGTCGGAAACCAACCTAATTATTCTAAATACAGCCTGTATACAATACAGCTTGCAAGACTTTTGAAAGATTCTTGTAAAAAAACAGGACTTAATGCTAATGCAAAAGAACCTTTAGATAAAGCTTTCAAAGATTTTGCGGAAAAATATAACAAAGATATGATTGCCTCTCACACGGAAGAATTTAAAAAGATTGAAGACCCTGTAACTGCCATGAGAAAGAACGGTTATGCCGCAAGAGACCTTAAAGTCGCTCTTGATATGGCTGTTAAACAGGCAGAATACAAATCAGGGAAACCTGTTGCGGACAAAAAGGACGTTGTAGACAGATTATTTAAGTCAGCAACTGAACCAGGGGTTGTAAAAGAAGCAATGATTATGGAGTTCTTAAAGGCTCTTCCGGGTATTCCTACTGTATACTCAGGTGATGAGCTCGGTATGACAGGGTATGAAGAAAAGGCTAAAAACGTATATTTGCAAAATAGAAATGTTCTTCCTTGGACTGAAGTTGATGAAGATTCCATAATCGGCAGGTACAGAAGAACAATAAGAGATACAATAAACGGAACATTAAAGGACAGAAGTAATCCTGAACTTGCTCCGCTTAATAACGGTACGCCGTATCCGCTTGAAGTAGCTACTCATTCAAGAACGAGAAGCGAAATCAGGCTGAGATTAAATGAGATAAATGGTGAATATGGTCAAATTGATGCACTGAAAAAAGAAGGCAAAATTACCGAAGAAGCTGCTCAGAAACAAAAAGCTGATTTAGCTGAAGAACAAAGAAAGCTTACAAAAGATTTGGCTAAACTTGCTTATCTTATGCAGAATGCTAACGGAGATGTAACGATTTCCGTTATGAATGCAGGTGATGTTGATTTTTCAAACAGATGCAATTATTTTGACAAAATACAAAAAGAATATAAGATTAGTTTGGATACGGACGAAAAACGCAAAAAATTCCTGAAAGATAATAATATTGAATCCATAAATCCGGATAATCCGTATGTTCCGATTCTTCCGAAATCCGAATTGGATATGATTTTACTCGGAGCAGGTATTGCGCTTCCGGTCGGAACGGTATTTATGAATGCCAATGCTAAAGATAAGACCGAATATGTAGTAAAACAGGTCGGAGATAAGAAAGCAATTGTCAGAAAAGACGGCGGCAAAATTGTAATGGACGGTATGACTGCGAAAAACGGCGTTATGATATTGAAGAAGATTAAGAATATCATTTTCAAAGGTCATCAGAATAAATATTCTCAATACAACTTTGTATCAAATCCATACAAGCATAGTGAACATGTAGAGGAAGGACAAAAATTATCTATTGTCGCAAAATAATTTAGGTAGAGGGTATGAAAGTCAGTGCAGTAGGTATAAACTGCGGTTATTACAATAAAAGCCAAAATATAAAACAAAGTAGAAATTATATTATAAATAAGGCTGATACGGTGTCATTTAAAGGCTTGTTCAATTCCGAACCGGATTTGTCAACGCGGTTCAAATACGGGCTTGAAGCGTTGGACGAACAATCTATACTGGTTGTAACTTCTAATGAAAAAAGCTCTGATATGATGCTTGAATTTTATGCTGACAAAATTGACATTCCCGTAATGAAAAAATATACCCTGCTGGTTAAAAATGGAGAGCTTAAAAACAGGGATAGTTTAGAGGCAAATTTTGCTATATTTAAAAAGAATAATGATTACAATATCTTGTCACTTTCGGATAACCGGATAACAGGAATACTGATAGCTAAGCCAAAAGAAGAATATAATTCAAAAAATAAGATTTATACCGGCGAAAAGAAAATTCTAAAAGACGGTGTTGCGGTTGATACCGGCGAAGTTTTTTATACGGAGAAGCCTAAACTTGTATTTAATACTCCAAAGTTATATAATCCGGAAAACGCAGAAAGATATTTGGCACTCAGCACAATAGATAAATTTGGGGATTTTAATAAAAAAACGATAGCTGTTTTGAACGCGTCCGGTAAGAAAGTCGAACAAAAATCTGGATTTAGATTTAGTGATATAGGCGGTTTGGACAATGTAATAGAAATCTTGAAAAAGTATGTTGTACGACCTATTAATTATCCTCAGGTATTTGAGAACATAAGATTAAATAAGGGTATTCTTTTGTGGGGATCGCCGAGATGCGGTAAAACTCTTCTGGGAAAGGCTTTAGCGAATGAAGCAGGAGCAAAATACAGCGAATACAATGCGAATGAGTTTAAATCATCCACGGTTGGTTCTTCTGAGGCTTCAATAAGAAATTTATTTGATACAGCTATCGCAAATGCTCCTTCTGTAACATTTATTGATGAGATTGATTCTATTGCAAAAAAGCGTGACGGCTCTTCTAATGCAAGATTTGATGACCCGATGGTAAACCAGCTTTTGGGCTGCATGAGTGATTTAGAAAAATCAAAAGTTCCGGCATTCATTGTAGCGGCAACAAACAGAAAAGATTTACTTGATTCAGCCCTTGTTGCTTCCGGAAGATTTGGTTTGCAATTAGAAGTTCCTATGCCTGATGAGAAAGGCTTGAAGCAAATTTTTAATATACATATAAAAAATAAGCCGGTAATGGATGAAGTTTCGGTTGATGAATTTGCTAAAATGATGTCGTTGTATAAATTTAACGGTTCTGATGTTGCTGAGATGATAACAAATGCTTATTTTAATGCGCTGGAGCGTCTGGGGTTATTTGAGAAGATGGACAACAAAACTTTTACTTACGCGGATTTGCAAAAACTTGCAATAAGTAAAGAAGATTTCCTATTAGCTATACAAAAAATCGTCAGACAGAAGATTTAACCAGTTCTTTTGCTGCTTCAATTGCCTGGTGCTGGCACTCTAAGCAGTCCCAAAAATCTTCTGAATTTATATAAGGTTTTACAATTTTTCTTGCCCATGAACCTATTGCTATTCCCCAGTAGTTTATACCGCAAAGTTTTGCAAGTTCGGCTGTTTTAGAGTTTGTTCCGCCGGAAAGGACAACATGTACCGGCAGGTTTGCATTTTGTATAATTTCTGCCATTGCAACGGCTTGAAGTGTTGTTTTGTAGCTGTCATCAGAACCGCTCATAGGAATGCCATCCGCCTGAACAATCGTTGTATAAGGTTTTCTGTGGGCAATCATACTTCTTATACGGTTTATGACCTCTTTATTTCCAATGAATTCTCTGTCAATACAAATGGAGGCATACATAGGATTACAGTCGTTTATAACACTCCATTTGTAGTCCAAATCCTGTCTATCCTGTCCCATAACATGTAGTTCAATTATTTCGACACCGTTCTCTACCAGGTAAGGTAAAATTTCTTTTACATTAACATCTTTTTCATACATTGTCATAGCGCCAGTCGGACATTTTTTTGTACAAGTTCCGCAGCCGACACATCTTTTGTCATTTATTATTATAGAAGGATTAATTGCATCATTGGGACAGTTTCTGAAACAATTTCCGCATTTTATGCATATATTGTTACGAATTTTTGCTTTTGTGATATGCGGGTCTCCTTTGATTCCGACACTCACGCAAAAATGAGCCTCTTTGAGCCCCGCAAGGCTGACAGCTTCTTTTGCAGCTTCTAAAACATCTTTTCTGGCTGATATGTCAAAATACTCACATCCGGCTTTTGCATAGACATAAACTAAGCGTTTTACACTTTCGCAATCTTCATTTCCAGCACC
>CAZXQM010000045.1:6919-8932 GCA_964643455.1 uncultured Vampirovibrio sp.
AAGTAAGCTTAACATTACGCATAACATTTTATTAACTCTTTTTATAGCCATTTCTTTAACCAGATTTTCCTTTGGGAAATACCCCTCTATTATACTATTAACAGTCAGATTTTGAACAGATTTATCTACAAAAGACCTTTTCGTATTTTCTTTTGTCAAATACTCTTTTTTAGACTCTCCTGAAAACTTTTTAATAAAACCATCTAAGCCGGATTTATTGTTTATTTTTAAAGCCGAAACCAAATTTCTACTCCCCTGCTCTTCAAACTCCGACCGTCTTTTATATTAAATAGCTTTTACAACCCTCAGCTTTGCACTGCGTGACGGCGGATTCTCCCAAACTTCCCTTTCACTCGCTGTTATAGGCTTTTTGTTAATCAGCTCTATTTTAGGCGGTGTGCACCTGCAAATAATATCATTGCACCTGCACTTTTGGCTTTCAAACTTAAAGAACTGTTTTACAATTCTATCCTCCAAAGAATGAAAACTTATTACAGAAATTATACCACCTTTCTCTAATAAATCCAATATGTCATGGAGCACAATATTTACATTTTTTAACTCTTGGTTAACTTCTATCCTAATTGCTTGAAACACTCTTGTAGCAGGGTGTATATGAGACTTAACCCGAGGAGTCGCAGTGATAATGATATCAGCAAGTTCTTTCGTTGTTCTAATCGGCTGAGACCTTCTAGTTTCAACAATCTTTTTTGCAATTCTTTTTGAAAAATGTTCTTCTCCATATTCACTGAATATCCTTATTAAATCTTGTTCCGAATAAGAGTTTATAACATCATAGGCAGAAAAATCACTGTCTGTATCAAAACGCATGTCCAGAGGCGCTTCTTTGGAGAATGAAAACCCTCTTTCCGCTTTTGTAAGCTGATGATATGAAGCTCCCAAATCAAGTATTACACCTCCTGTAATTTTTTCTATGCCAAGTTTATGTAATTCTTCTTTAATATTTGTGTATGAAGATTTGACGATTGTTAAATTAGGGTATTTTTTTAGATGTTCTTTCGCATGCTCAATAGCTTCATTATCAACATCAAATGCGATTAATCTGCCATTTGGCGAGATTCTTTTTAAAATTAATTCACTATGTCCGCCGCCTCCGAGAGTACAGTCAACATAAATCTTTCCGTCCTTGCATTCCAGAGCGTCAACAGCTTCATTAAGCATTACTGTATAATGTTTAAAATCATCCATAATAAAATTTTAGCATATAATAGATTCGAGCAAAATCTTTTAAATTAATTTCTCTCTTTTTGTAAAAAGAATGGTGTAATTACATCTCAAGCATAAATGTAACAGGTCCGTCATTGATTAAGGCAACTTCCATCATTGCTCCAAATTTTCCTGTTTGGGTTTCAACACCATGTGATTTAATTTTTTCTATAAAATTTTCATATAATTCATTAGCGACTTCAGGCGGAGCAGAATCGTCAAAACTGGGGCGTGTACCTTTTTTACAATTTCCGCATAATGTAAATTGAGAAACAATGAGCATTTCTCCATGAATATCAAGAATAGATTTATTCATTTTGTCATTTTCATCCGGAAAAATTCTTAAATTTACCAGCTTAGCAGCCATTTTTTCTATTTGTTCGGAAGAGTCACCTTTTTCAATGCCTACAAGCGCCAGTATTCCGGTCTTAATTTGCGAATATAAACTGTTATCAATAGTAACAGAAGCCTCTTTTACTCTCTGTATCAAAACTTTCATTCGAATTCTCCAATTATTTATTACTTTTCAGTAAATACTTCCGTTTTCAGGATACTTTACCTCTCAACTGCCCGCAGGCTGCATCAATATCAGACCCGCGCTCCAGTCTTACGGTCACCTTTTTACCCGAATGTTCCAGCAAGTATTTGAATTTCATAATATCATCACTTGAAGGCTTTTTGTAATTATTTTCTATGACAGAATTGTACGGAATAAGGTTAATATTACATTTTAAATCCTTTAACCAGTAAGCGAGCTTTTTGGCAACTTCAAAGGTATCATTAAAT
>CAZXQM010000045.1:9032-15346 GCA_964643455.1 uncultured Vampirovibrio sp.
AACATTATCCAGATTTAAGAGAGGTTCGCCCTGCCCCATGAAAACTATATTAGTAACCTTCAAGCCCGTATCTCTTTGAATAGTTAAAACCTGCTCAATAATTTCTTTATAATCAAGATTTCTTTTAAATCCGCCTTTTCCTGTTGCACAAAATGAACAGTTAACGGCACATCCGACCTGAGAACTCACGCAAGCTGTGAGGTTTGCTCTATTATCAAATCTCATAAGGACCGTTTCTACGCATTCCCCGTCAGGATATTCAACTAAATATTTCAATGTTCCGTCCTTGCTTGCCTGCTTAGCTTTGACTCTTGTCTCTGTAACAGAAGCGATTTCTTTTAACTGTTCCCGAAAATCTTTTGATAAATTTGTCATCTCATCAATTGACGAAACAGATTTTGTATAAATCCAATTATGAATTTGTTTTGCACGGTATTTTGTCGCTTTAAGTTCTGCCATTAATTTTTCAAGCTCTTCAAGGCTCATTCCTGATAAAATCATTACTGGAGCTTCTCCTTGTAAAAATCAATGATATCAACTTTTGCCTTTAATAGCATTGCACTATATGCTATTTCATTTTTCCATTCATTAAAAGAACAGGATGACGGGAGCAGTTTTAGCGGATTATGCGGAAAATCTTTACATATATCAGGTCTGTTTTCATAATCCGAACATAAATTACCCTTTAGTTTCGGACAATAGTAATAATATATTCTTTTATCTTCAACAAGTTCATTAAGCAGCTTAAAATATTCAGGATTAGCTTGTTTTGCCTCTTCTTCAGTTTCGTAAGGAACAAAAACAGAAACAAAATCCTCTGAGAATTTATCTCCTCTCATAGCTCTTTGCTTGAGCTGGTTGTACGAATATTCACTGGTAGCAAGCTTACAGCAGGCAGCACATTTGGAGCAGGTATAATTGTTTTTTTTGTCCATAATGCTCTTATAAATTGTTTTCAGCTTTTGCCTGTAATCCCCTGCTAAAAATGTTAAAATTTTTAATTGCCAATTTCTATATTCGCAATTCATCGGATAAGGGGTGAATATATCTTTTTTTTCAATTTTGCAATCTTTTATGCTGCATATTCTGCAAGGATTTTCCGGCTTAAAACTATTAACCTCGCGCCTTATACTCTCCGCAGCTTCAATAAATATAGGCTCATAATTATTTTTAATATTTTCATATTGCGAGTCTAAAGAATTGTTATTATTACTGTCTTGAGGTGTTGAAAAAAAATTATCCATAACTTAGATAGTATCATAAATCGCCGTTCCAGGCAATGTAAATTAAAACATAAAGAAATAAATTATAAGTGTAAGGAGAAAGGATTTTCATGACTACAGAGAAATTAGAAATATACAAATGTGAAGTCTGCGGTAATGTTGTTCAAGTCTTAATCCCGAGCTATGGCGAACTTGTGTGCTGTAACCAACCAATGAAAAGACAGGAAATTCAGCATGATAGGACGGAGGTTGGAGAAAAGCACGAACCTGTTATTGAAATGAAAGAGAACAAGAAATTTGTCAGCGTGAAATTTCATCCGATGATAGCAGAACATTATATTCAATTTATTGAAATCTATAAGAAGGATAAATCCGAGTTGCATCTCAAATATTTACATCCCGAAGAAATAGCGGAATTTGACATAAGTTATTTGCCGGAAGATATAGAAGCAGTTGAATTTTGTAATATACACGGTTTATGGGGAGAAAATAAAAATGATTAGTGATAAAGTTAATGAGATTATAAACGAGCAGATAAATAAAGAATTCTATTCCGGATATTTGTATCTTTCAATGTCTGCACACATGAAAGAATTGGGCTTGTTTGGTTTTTCTTCGTGGTTAAAACACCAGGCAAAGGAAGAAGTTGAACACGGACTTAAATTGTTTGATTATTTGATTTCAAGAAATAGTTTTGTAACACTTAAGCAGATACGAACGCCTGAATTTGAGTTTCATGGGATAATTTCGGTATTTAATGAAATATATGAACATGAAAAATGCATAACTGAATCCGTGATGAAAGTTGCAAAACAAGCAGAGGAGGAATGTGACAGGACAACACTTTCATTTATCGACTGGTTTATTAATGAACAAATAGAAGAGGAGCAAAACGTAAAAGATATAATCAAGCGTTTGGAACTTTTTGGAGAAGATAAGGTCGCCCTATATCTTATGGATAAAGAATTAGGAGAAAGACAATAGATAAAAAGGACTTATATAGTCCTTTTTTCTTGTATTATTTTTTTGTTTTTGGTAAGTTAATTGTGTGTGTTTTATATTTCTAAAACATTGTAAATAAATGTAAAGTTCATGCTTTTTGAATAGCAAAAAATATTTTTTCAAAGACTTTTAATATATAGGTACCAGATGGGGTTTGTATGATTAAAGCAGTCAGTTCAGCAGATAAAAATGTGATGTTTGGGGCTAAGTCCGAAAAAAAAGAAAATAGTTTTGAGATGGAGTCTCGAATATTGCCTAATACTTTAAAAACAAGGCTGCAGCAGAAATATCAAAAAACATCAAATGCTTTTTTGCAATACCCTATAAAAGGTTTGAAGGGAGATGTAAATTCGGATTTCTATGAATTTTTATCAATGGGTATTATTCCTTACCTTGTAGGAAGCGGCATGTTTATGGGTTTATTTAATCTGGTAAACAAGCATCTTTCTAATCCGAAATCGAGAGCTATTGCTGGAATTAACGGCAAAAAGATGGCTCTGGGTGTTGTATTATATGGTTTGATGAAAAATTTGTCACCGGATTTGGTTACTCGTCCTGTATATTGGGGAACAGGTGTTGATATTGAACTTCCGATAGAACATGTATATTATCCGCTTCCGAAAGAGCCGGGCGAAGCCGCAAAAATTATCCCTCAGGTTCAACAGAGAAAAGTTTATGACAGTAGAGAGTTTTTTAGAAAAGATTTGATTCAGGAAGATATAGGTGTTTCTTATTATGACAATGTCGCTAAAAAAATTGGATTAGGCGAAAACCTAAATGATTCTGTAACTGAAACTACACCTATAATTCAGAATATTATATCAACAACTAAGACAGCGAAAAGTCTTTCATCTTATGCGTGGGCAGGCTTAGGTGTAGGTCTTGCGGCTCAGGATTCGTGGGAAGACTTCTTTACATCAATCACGAATAGAAAACGTCACATAGCCAAATCTGGCGAAGGCTTTGGTACTAAAATGATATCTAGAATGAAAAATTTTGGTACTAATACTGTAGAGATATCTAAGACATTCCTGAAATCTTTTGGCAAATCATTTAAAACCTTGTGGACAGGTGATCCAGGTAAATCCGGATTTATGAAACATGCAGGTAAAGGCTGGATGTTATTTACAGCTGCATTAACGGTAGGCTCAACTGCAAATGTAATATATAAAGCAAAAAATATGGGAAAATTGGCAAATAAAGATATTATAGATAAGTCCAAAGAAAGTACGGTGATTTAGTATGGCTATAACTCCAGTACAACCGAATATCGAAAATACTAAGTCTCACAAACCTTATAAGGAAGCTAAAGGGGCTGTAAAAACAACTAATAATACAAGACCTTTAAAGCCAGAGGGGCATCTGGTTCATGACTCTGTTGTGACAGTTCCAAAATATTTTCTTAAAGACAGAGCTTATGATATAAAAGCCCTAAAAGATGGTTTTCAAGGTAATGCAAATGATCACCAGCTTGGAAGGTTAAATGATGTAGGGCTTGTTATTGGCGGTTTGGGAATTGCGACTATGCTGGCTGCAAGAACTAAGAATCCGATGCTCAGACTTATGGAATATACCGGTTTGGGAGCTTTTCTCGCATCTATGTCATTATTCCCTCTTGTAGCTATAAAAGCTCCATCAAGAATTATACAGGGGTTTGATGTTGGTAAAGAATATATTGACGATCAAGGACGTAAAAAATCAGTTTTACAAGACCCTAATTATATTCCTTTTGATATGTATCAGGGTGATTATCCTGGAGAAGATTTGGACATAATCGGTGATAGAATGGGGATTCCTAGGGGGATTAAAAATCGTCATGACTTAATAAAAGAACAAATGCGAAAAGTTGGTATTCAGACAAATACTCTCTGGATGTTAATGGCTGGGGGTGCTACTCCGGTACTTGCAGCTTTAATGTGTTGCGGTTTAGAAAAATTAGTTGCTCCTGCAATGGAAAAATCCCGTAATCAAAGCTATAACGCAAAAATTACATATGCTCTTCGTAAGACTGAAGAAATGGGAAATGAGCTTAATAATTTGAAGGCTAATAAGTTAAGTAAAGATGTTGAAAAGATTCTTGTAAATTATAAAGGTAAACAGTTACCGAAGGTGGAATATGATAATCTTGTAAAAATTCTTACAAAAGATATGGATGCAAATGCTTCTGAAGGTATACGTGCGGATCTGGCTAAAATTTTCATGCCGGCAAATAAGAATGCTTATTCAGTTAATGATAATTTTGCAGATAATCTTGCAAAAACAATAAAACTAAATCTTCCTTCTTCAAATAATACAGTTTTGGAGCGGGTTTTTGTTCCGACATCAGCAGAAATTACAGATATTATTAAAAAATTTGATTCAAACAATATAACCGAAGAAGAATTGGCTGTCATAAAAAGTGAATTTAAGAAGTTATTTGACTCAAAGATAAGTAATGAATCAGGTATGACAAAAGAGGCATTAAATGCCTATAAAAATCAAATTGTAGATAATATTTCAAAAAATATTAAGTCAAATTCATCAAAGTATGTTAATGACAGTAACATTAAAGATGTGACTGATTTTGCTAAAGTTCTTGGTGAATTTAAACAAAATCAGAAATTATTGGATAAATGTAAATCATTCAAAATAGAATATGCTCCGGAGACGGTAATTGCACGTTCTTACAGCAAATTTGAGAATACACTTCTAGATGTTCTGGATATTAAATACAAAGATCTTAAACAGATGAGGGAGTCTGAACAATATGCAAAAGAGATTTTTGAAAAACATTTAAGTGAATTAACCAGAGATGAAGCAAAATATCAGGAAGCTGTTAGTAAACTTGCAAAAGTTATGTCAGATATGGAAATTAATCTGAACGGCAAGCATAATACGGAATCTCATTTAAAGGATTTGATAACCGGTATTGAAAATAATTACAATAACACTGCAAAACGTTTAGATACAATCGGTAAATTTAAAAATACGATTGACAGACTTGTTAAAGAAGATGTTGCAACACTTTCTAATAGTGTCGAATCTAAACAGGATTTATTTGATATTTTAGATGGCGTTAAAGCAAATAAATATGCAGGAAAAGATTATTGGAGCTTGTCAAGAGAAGAACGGGTAGAATATGCAAAATATAATTCAAAAGGTGTAGGTTCTTCTAAAAATCAGGAAATTTCAAGAATAATTGAACGATATCAGGGTGCAAAAAACTCATTTAATAGAGTTTTACACTTGTTTGATATATATAAACGTCCTTTGCCTGAGGGTGAGTATGATAAGGAAGTTGCAAAATTCGGGCGTAATGCTGTTATTGGTGCAAGCTGTCCTGATCATACCATGAAGCTTAATACACCTAATAATTCTGAGTTTTATAAAGATGTAATGAGAAGAACCTGGAGTACAAATCTTACGGATGCAACAGAAAAAGGGTTAAATGTTTCAAAAGACGTATCAACAGGTGATATTCAGGGTCGGTTTAAGAAATACTTAAAGAGATTTCAGGATATAATGGGTAATAATAATATTGACTTTACAAAACCAAATCATATACTGGATGCTTCAGCATTAAATCAGTATACTAAATCTGAGCAAACTAGAATGTCTAAATTTAATTTAGTTGGGCAGAATTCTATAGACTTAATTAAAAAAGCAGCTGAGAGAAGATATGGTAATCAAAAATGGCTGCGAATAGCTTCTGCAATTGGCGGTAGTGTTGTTGGCGCAACAATTGCTGCACAGTTTGGTTTCGGAAAAATCAGAAATCCTCATAATATATTTAAGAAGGTGAATGAAGATGCAAGTAAGTAAAATAATCCCCGTAAATTTTATGGCTTCAAATCCACTGCCGGTTACAAAACCGTCAGAGGATAAACTTTCAAAAAATGATAGAGAACTGGCAGCCGGTTATCTTGATAACTTAGCCAGAATAAATGCCGCTAAGGTAAAGAAAGTTGAGTTAGAAACAAAAGAAATTAAGCCGTATAAAAATAATTTAAGAACTATGGTTCGTAATAATCAGTCTGTTATGATGGCAATAGTTCCAAGAACATTCACCGCTCAGGATTTGAATGGAGATGATAAAATAACTTTATCAAC
>CAZXQM010000046.1:0-15268 GCA_964643455.1 uncultured Vampirovibrio sp.
GTTTAAACTAAAAGAATATGTTGCAGCGCAAAGAGTAGTGTTTGTAAGAAATCCTGATTATTACAAGATTAATTTAAAAGACGAAAAACTGCCTTATTTAAATAAGGTTGTATATATGATTGTCGGGGATACAAACAATGAAATATTAAAATTTGAAGCTAGAGAGATTGATGTACTAAGTTTAAGAGGCTCTGATGTTGCAAGATATAAGCTTAGAGAGCCGGATTCTGATTATATTGTTTATAACATAGGACCGGATACAGGAACTATGTTTCTAGTAATCAATTTAAATAATAGAAAAGATAAAAATGGAAAGCCTTATGTAAACCCAATTAAGCACAGTTGGTTTGCAAACAGAGATTTTCGTGCTGCAATAGACTGGGCAATTGATAGAAAAAGTATGGTGCAAAATATAGCAACAGGTGTTGCAAAACCTTTGTTTACAGCAGAAAGCCTTAATTCTATTTATTTAAATGAATACATAAAAGGGCATCCGAGAGATTTGGATGTTGCAGCAAAATCTTTAGAGAAAGCGGGTTTTTTATATGAAAATGGAATTCTGCGTGATATGTATGGAAACAGGGTTGAATTTGATTTATATACAAATGCCGGAAATTTAGAGCGAGAAGCTTTGGGAGTAATGGTTAAGCAGGATTTGGAAAATCTTGGGATGAAGGTTAATTTCAAACCTATGGAATTTAATTCGCTTGTGAATAAATTAACCAATACTTACGATTGGGATATGGCAATTATGGGGCTTACGGGCTCTCCGCTTGAGCCTCATGATGGCAAAAATGTTTGGACTTCTCAGGGTAGTTTGCATATGTTTAACCAGAGGCCTCAGAACTATAAGATTGATGATAGGCTGCCGTGGGAAAAGGAACTCGATGAGATTTTCAGTGAGGGTGCATTGAAATTGTCTTTTGAGGAACGAAAACCTCTTTATGACAGGTATCAGACAATTATTTATAACCAGAAACCTATTATCTACTTATATTCTCCGATAAGAATTGTTGCAATCAGGAAAAAATTCAAAAATATTTTTCCGACAGAACTCAGTGGACTGATTTATAACCTTGATGAAATTTATATTGACTAAAGAAAGTGAAAGAAAAATGGAATTTTTAAAATACATTGTAATAAGAGTTTTGCAGGTTATACCGCTTCTTATAATTGTGTCTTTAATAAGCTTTTTTATCATAAGATTGTCACCGGTCGATCCGCTTGCAGAGCTTCGCTTAAATCCTTCTATTTCGCAAGAAACTCTGGATAAAGAGATAAAAAGGCTTAATTTAGATAAACCTATTTATATACAATATATTTCATGGGCAAAATCTTTTATAAAAGGAGATTTGGGATATACATCTGCCGGCGAAAAGGTTTCCGTAAAACTTAAAGAACGTATACCTAATACGCTATTATTAACACTTGTTGTAATTTTTATGACATGGTCGGTAGGAATACCGCTGGGAATTTTATCAGCTGTAAGGAAGGAAACATTTTTAGACAGAGCTCTTACTGTTCTGGCAAGTGTCGGAATGGCTATTCCTTCATTTTTCTTTGCTATCTTAATGCTTATATTAGCGGTTAAAACAGGGTGGTTTCCTGTTGGAGGATTAACCAGTTATGATTTTAATGAAATGAGCTTAGAAGGTAAAATTTGGGATATTGCACGTCATTTGGTACTACCTGTGATAGTTCTTTTTACGATTTCTCTTTCCGGCTTACAGCGTCAGATGAGGGCAAATATGCTGGAAGTTTTAGACAGTGATTATGTGAAATTTGCACGAGCCAAAGGTTTAAGCGAGTTTAAGGTTTTATTCAAACACGCTTTGAGAAATGCAATAAATCCAATGGTGACACTTTTAGGGTTTGAGTTTGCCGGGCTTTTAAGCGGTGCTGCTCTTACCGAATATGTCTTTCAGTATCCGGGGCTGGGACGGCTTATTCTTGAAGCAGTTTTGAAATCAGATATAAATCTGGTAATGGCATCTTTGATGATGGGAACAATGATGCTTATATTAGGAAATCTTATTGCGGATATTCTTCTTATGCTAACGGATCCGAGAGTGAGAACAAGTGCAAGGTAAAATTTTAGAGGAAAAGAATGGAAATAATAAGAAAAATTTTTGAGGATAAATTTGCCAGAGCAGCTTTTGTGATACTTGCGGGTATGTATATAATAATTCTGCTTGCTGATTTTATTGCACCTTATTCAAATACGTATTCAAATAGGGATATGTCATACGCTCCTCCCTCAAAAGTTTATACGATAGATGAAAAAGGAAACTTTTCCAGACCATATACTTATAATTATATAAGAGAGTACGAACCGGCACTTATGCAGACAGTGTTTAAACAGGATAGAAGTAAAAAATATTATTTAAAACTTTTCCCTGAAGCGGAGGAGTATAAGTTTTTAGGATTATTTAATACACGTAGGCACTTATTTGGTACAGAAAGAGGCGGAGAACTTTACCTTCTGGGGACAGATATTAACGGTAGAGACGTTTTTTCAAGATTATTGTTTGGGGGAAGAATTTCTATGACCGTAGGTTTTCTGTCTCTGCTTGTAGTTTTTCCAATCGGGCTTTTATATGGTGGTATCTCAGGATACTTTGGCGGTCTATTAGATATGCTGATGATGAGATTTGCAGAAGCAGTTATGGCAATTCCAAGTTTTTATCTTTTAATAATACTTGCGGCGATCTTGCCGACCGGCATGACAAGTGTGCAAAGGTTTGCTTTGATAGCTGTTATTTTGGCTTTGATAGGATGGGCAGGGTTTGCAAGAGTTGTTAGAGGAATGGTTTTGTCTATCAAAAATGAGGACTTTGTACTAGCTGAAAGGACAATAGGGGCGTCTAATTTGAGAATTATTTTAAAACATATCATTCCGCAGACGATGAGCTATGTAATAATTGCAATGACACTGAGTATTCCTTCTTATATTCTGGCTGAATCCGGTTTAAGCTTTTTAGGACTTGGTATTCAACAACCTGATGCAAGTTGGGGAAATATGCTGAAAGAAGCTCAGGAATTTACTAATATCTTATATCGCCCTTGGCTGTTAACTCCCGGTGTGTTGATATTTATTGCGGTACTAGCTTTTAATGTTCTCGGGGATGCTATAAGAGATATTCTGGATCCGAAATCAAGAAAAAGGGTATAAAGAAAAAGGCGGTAGGTGAATCTTACCGCCCTTCCTTTGTTATTTTATTAACGGGACTAATCTTAACCTAATATGTCTTCCAGATTGCCTAATATGCCCTCGTGATTACCGCTGTTTCCGCAGTTGCATTCACATGTTATATTTCCACTTACATCAATGGTTATGTCGTGGTCTTTGATTGCTTCAAGAATATCATCTAATTTAGCCATTAATTCGGAGTCATCATAGGTCTTATCACTTATATTGTTAAGGAGATTGATAATGGTATCCATTTTCTTTAATATTGCCTCACTATTAGCATTTGACAGATTCATAAATTCCTCGAGTTTTGCGATAATTGCTTGAGCATTAGAATCACTTGAACCCAGTTTTTCAATAATTTCATTTTTTGCAGCTTCGATTGTAAGATTAATAACTTCTAATTTAGCATCAATATTTCCTAATAAGTCATTATTTGATGATGTCAGGTCAAGCAACTCTTGCAACATTGCTTCTATAGAAGACAGATCTATGCTTCCACCGCTGATTTCAATATTAGCAATTGCTTCCAGAATTTTTGCAGCATTTTCATTTGATACTGATGTATTATTATTAATTGCTTCAAGTACTTTATCTAATAAAGCTTCTATTTTTTCACTAGTATCAGATGAAGCATTGTTGATTGCTGTTGTGATATCTGTTAATTGAGTTGAGATATCTACTCCGAGCTTATTTATAGCATTAATAATTTTCTTTTGGAAATCGGCATTCTGACTCTTTATTTCAGATAATAATTTTGTAATATTATCTAACTTGGTTGAATTACTACCTATAGATTTCAGAATATCGTTCAATATTTCTGTATAATCAGGAATATCACTTGTAGCCAGATTATTCAAAATATCAAGTACGTTCTGCTGGAATGTAGCATTAGTATTGCTCATATTGTTAATAAGTTCGGTAAGTTCAGTTAATTGTGAAGAATTGTTGCCTATAGCATCTAATATTTTATTTAATACTTCAGTGTAATCGGTGTTGCTTTCGCTTATATTGGTCAAGATATCAAGGACATTATTTTGGAATGTTTCATCCTGGCTTTGAATATTTGCAAGCAGTTCATTAATTTCTTCTAACTGATTTATAATTGAAGATGAATCACTTCCGTATTTTTCTAACAGAGCAAGGACTTTCTTCTGGAATTTTGCATCCTGTTTTTGGATTTTAGCAAGCAGTTCTGTTACTGTATCCAGTTTGTTACCATTATTTTGTGTTGCTTCTAATATATTATTTAAGATTTCACTATATTCTGTACCAACATTTGCCAGAATTTCAAGAACTTGGTTTTGGAATTCGGTACTTTGGGTCTGAATATTGGTTATTAATTCATTAGTAACATCGATTTTTTCTCCATTTTCAGCAATGGCTTCAAGTATTTTAGTCAAGGTTTCTTCAGTGATTACATTATTCGATTCATACATTTCAAGTAATTGTTCGAGTAACTGATTTGTAACTGTAGTTTGATCGTTATGTTTTTCAAGATAGTTTTGAATTTTTTCAATAGCTGACAGAATTGCTTCGTTATTAGCAAATAAATCATCAAATTTACTAATGATAGATTCTCCAATTGCTTTAATAGATTCAAGAATTTCTAGCATTTGTTCAAGTTTTTCACTGGTTGTGCCATCCATATTTTGAAGAGTTTCAAGAATTTTTTCAAGTGTCATACCGTTTGCTTCATTGATTTGAATATCTTCACTCTGATTATTTATTACATTAATCAATAATGTCCTCAATTCTTCCATGTAGCCTTCAAGTGCGTCCAAGCTATTTGTATTACCATCTTTAATGGCATTGAGAATTTCTGTAAGTTTCTCATTGACATTTTGTCCGTAAACTACAATATTTTCATTTGTATTTTCAACCAAAGATTCAATTGTATTTACTGTAGAATTAATATTAGTTAATATTGAAAGAATTTCATCCTGAGTTTCGCCTTGTTCAGTAAGTTCCGCATAGATATTACTTAAATAGCTATTATTTTTTACAATAAGGGATATTACTTCATCTTTAAATTCTTCCAGTGAAATCTCTATGTCACCGAGTTTGTTATATAATTCATCTATTTTTTCAAGCAGAGCATCAATACCTTCTTTAAAAGCATTGATAAGAGCTGTTTGATCTGCGATTGAAATGTTGACTATTGCATTATTCGTAATTTCTATTTTTTCTGGCAGAATATCATTGTCTTCCGTACAGCTTGTTAAGCTTGCAACTGTGGCTACCGTTGCAGCTGCTCCTGCTGCTACTGGTGAAATCTTTAACAGGTTCATTATTTTAGGCAGATCTTTCGCATATTTAGCAGCACCAACTCCGCCTACAAACATTAAAGCGATATCTGCAGCATTCATATCTTCAACAAAATCCGCAAATCCTTCTAAGAGTGCTTTTTCTGTGCCGGTATAATTTTGTGCAGCAGCTCTTATTTTATCTGCTCCCCAGTCGCCGACTTTGTCTACTGCTTCAACTGCATCTGCTGCAAGTCCTACACCTGCTGCGTATTTTGCGACTTTCCCTACAGTTTCTGACCCTGTAACTTCTGCTACACCTTTTTCAATATTTTCTGCAGTATTAGTAACTGCATCGGTAACAGTTTTGGTTGTTGCTCCGATAAGAGAACCGGTTGTTTCTAAAAATCCTTCGCTGTTATTCCATGCATTTACAAAATTTTGACTATAACCGCTCACATCAGACTTAATTTTGTTCCAGGCCTTAGCAAAGAAACCTTTCTCTTCAGCTTGTTCTTCTGCTTTAACTTCGTCTTTTACAGTAACCAGCTGTCCTTTGTCATTTACTGCAAAATGACTGCCTGTTAATCCTTCCTGTTTTAGGAAATAAGATTCTTTCAGTTTAGTACCATCGGCTGCTAAGTATTCAAAGGTTTGTTTTCCTGTTGAGTCTTTATATACATTAACTTTTCGCCCTGATTTTAAGGTAAAACTGTTTGCCGGTGTTCTCTTAAATCCGTCTTCCGGTGCTCCAGGATCTCCGCCTAACCTTTCAAGTTCTGCTGCTTCCTGTGCAGTCAAACCAAGTTTCTGTGCTGCGGTTTTGAAGTCTACATTATGCGTTTTGGCATAATTTTGTACTTCATTAAATCCAACTTTTGCGTTCATAAATAGTTACTCCTTTCTAAATTTCCATAACAATACAATCCTACTTTGCTAATGTTAACGGCATATTTTTTTGAAACTTTAGCAAATTTTATGTAATTGTTACAAAATTTAATAATTCAGCACTGAAATGCTGATAATTCTTAATTCCCTCATTTCTGTATAAATTATAAAAGAATTTTTTAGAGCGGAAATTTACATTTTGTTAAGAAATTGTTACATTATATTCAAATAATATTTAAAATACACTAAAAGATTGATTGAAAAATCTTAAGTAACAGTATATTCTATTTTAAGTGAGGCTGTACGTGAATAAACATCAAATAAAGAAACAAATACTCCAAAAAGAACTACAAATAAAAAAGCTACATTTACACCAATCTTCAACAGATTTATGTAATCAGCTTTATAATAAACTTATTCTGGAAAAAGCCGTTTTGAAAAAAGAGCTAGAAAATCTGGAGAAAAACCATATTATAGATAAATTAAAGTGCTTTTTTTCACCGCACAAAAAGCTTATATGTGATTATTGGCGCAAAGGTTAATATTAATATTTTCTCTGTTTTTATCATATTATTTACGCTATCTTATAGTTTATGGTATAATTTTGGAAGAGGATAACATGTTAACTATAGACTACGATTCTAGACAATCAATAAGAAAAGCATTTGGGGAAGAACTGGTAGAACTTGGAAGGGTAAATTCACGAATTGTTGTACTAGATGCGGATTTGTCAGGTTCTACTCAAACTTCATTGTTTGCAAAAGCGTATCCAGAAAGATTCTTTGATGTAGGCATAGCAGAGCAAAATTTAATTACGACAGCTTTGGGTCTGTCTTTGGAAGGATTTATACCGTTTGCTGCTACATTTGCAGTTTTTGCAACCGGTCGTGCTTATGACCAGATAAGAAATTCTATTTGTTATCAAAAATCAAATGTAAAAATTATAGGTGCTCATGGCGGAATAACTGTCGGTGAGGACGGGGCAAGCCATCAGGCCCTTGAAGATATTTCTCTTATGAGAACAATACCTAATATGACTGTAATTGTTCCGGCCGATTACCATCAGGCGCGTCAGGCAGTAAGGTATGCTGCGGCTTATGATGGTCCGGTATATATAAGGCTTTCCAGAATGGATGTGCCTGATGTATATGGTGAGGATTATGTATTTAATGAGAACAAGGCTGTAGTACTAAAGGAAGGCTCAGATGTAAGTTTAATTGCTGCGGGTGATATTATGTCAGAAGTTATTAAGGCGGCAGAAATCTTGGAACAACATGGAATTAACGTTGAAGTTATAAATGTTCCAGTGATAAAACCTCTTGATTATGATACGATATTAAGTAGTGTAAGAAAGACAAATTTGGCTGTGACGGTTGAAAATCATTCTGTAATTGGCGGGTTAGGGTCAGCTGTATGCGAATGTCTGTCAGAGTGTTTCCCTGCTAAAACAGTGAGAATAGGTGTTCAGGATTGTTTTGGACAAAGCGGAAAGCCTGAGGAACTTTTGAAATACTATGGTTTAAATGCGGAAAATATTGTAAATAGGATTATAGAGTTAAGAAAATGATACAATTAAGATCTGTTACAAAAAAATACAAAAATAATTATGCACTAAAAAATATTAATCTGGATATTTTATCAGGTGAGTTCGTTTTTATCACAGGTGCTTCAGGTGCCGGCAAGTCAACTTTAATGAAAATGCTTTATAAAGAAGAAACTCCGACAACGGGAACCGTACTTATCGGCGGTATTAATATAGCTAATCTTCCGCCAGAAAAAGTGCCGAATTTAAGAAGGTGTATGGGGATAGTTTTTCAGGATTATAAGCTCCTGCAAAATCAAACTGTTTATGATAATATAGCGTATGTTATCCGGACTTTGGGGATTAGCTCCTCTGACATAAAGACAAGGGTTAATGGGGCATTAAAAGTTGTAGGTCTTTTAGATAAGACAAAAGCAAAACCTACTGAGCTTTCCGGAGGAGAACAGCAAAGAGTAAGTATTGCACGCGCACTTGTGAATGGTCCTCCATTATTAATAGCAGATGAACCTACGGGAAACCTTGACCCGAAAAATTCATTAGAAGTTATGCAGATATTGGAGCAGATTAACCAAAGAGGTATAACTGTAATTGTTTCAACGCACGATTATGCACTTGTAGATCGTTTCAGAAAAAGAGTTTTAACTTTGGAAAAAGGTGAAATAGTTAGAGATATTCAGGCAGGTACTTATGGAC
Source organism: uncultured Vampirovibrio sp. (assembly GCA_964643455.1). Taxonomy (GTDB): domain Bacteria; phylum Cyanobacteriota; class Vampirovibrionia; order Gastranaerophilales; family Gastranaerophilaceae; genus CAG-196. The sequence goes on from CAZXQM010000046.1 coordinate 8,561, forward strand.
AATAGCAAGCAGCAATTGAAGTCACAGGTAAAAAAACATATTCCGAAAGATTGGCTGTGCGAGTTACGTATTGCCTATCGTATCTTTATGGAAGCTGTAAATGATATAAAGCGCACCGGCATTATTAATCTTGTTATAATAACAACGATGGCTGCTATACTTACTTTGTTTGGGGTTTTGTTCAGGTTTACGCTATCTCTTTCAACTTTTGCAAATGAGCTTGGGAATGTACTTGAAATTTCAGTGTATTTAAAACAAAATACCTCTCCAGCCATTGTGAAAGACAGAATTGCGGAAATAAAACATGTAAAATCAGTTATACTGAAACCCAAGGAGGAATCCTGGAATAGTCTGAAAGAAGAACTAGGGTTGCAGGATATTGACAACCCGCTTCCGGATACGCTCAGGGTAAGAGTCGATAAGCCGGAAAATATTGCTGATGTTTTTAATCAAATTAAACCGATTGCCGGAGTGGAAGATATTAGTTATGCAAAAGAACTGGCAAAAAAAATGCAGGTTCTGGCTAATGTAGTTAATACTACTATGGTGTTTGTTATAATTATATCTGCAGCTTTGACAATAACGATTATTAATAATACAATACAGCTGGTTATTCAATCGAGAAAAGAAGAGATTGAAATTATGCGCCTTATGGGGGTAAGCAACTGGTATATTAAAACCCCTCTTATAATGCAGGGGGCATTTTATGGGTTTGTTTCTTCGGTGATTGCGGTGTTGCCTCTGGATGCAATACAAAGGTTGTTAATTAATGTGCACAAGTTCTTTTTAATACCAAATCCAATTTACGCACAAAGCGTTGTAATTATAACGCTTCTTATCATTGGTACAACTTTCGGCGCTATAGGTAGCTTTTTGTCAATAAAAAAACATCTGCAGGTATAGTGGGTATATATGGACAAAACAGTTGAGTTAGTAAATAATGTAAAAGATATATATGCGATGCCAAACATTATTGTCAAGGCTCTTAATGTAATGAAGAAGCCGACAGCTAGTATGAAAGAGCTTGGAGATATAGTTATGTTTGATCAATCATTGACTATAAAGTTTTTAGCTCTGGTAAATTCTGCTTACTATGGTTTTTCCCAACAAATAAGTTCCATAAATTTAGCACTCTCTCTGCTTGGTATGGTAAAAGTCAAGAATATTATTGTAACTGTTGCAATGAAGCCTATGATGTCAAATTCGGGTGATAAAGAGCTGTGGAAACATTCTTTACGTGTTGCTGCCGGTTGTGAATATTTGTCAAATTTAACAAAAATAATGGATACGGATGAGGCATTTATTGGAGGATTTATACATGATATAGGTAAAATGGTTCTTCATATGTCAAATGAACAACTTTATAACAAAGTTATTGATGCTGTGAATGATGGTACAGGTATTTTAGAGGCTGAAAGAAAATATTATGATACCGATCATGTTGAAGCCGGAGGGCTACTTGCGAAAAGATGGCAATTGCCGATTCTTCTTGCAAATATAATTTCCTATCACCATGCACCATCCTTGTCTTCAATACCTGTTCAGTGTGGTCTTGTATATTTAGTAGATGCTATTGTTCAGGAAAATTTTAATCCCGATTCTTTAGATCAGGATTTTGTGAAAACGTTGGGTATTGATTTTGATGCTGTAGAGGATTTAAGACAGACTGTACTTCAAAAAGCTGAATTATTAATTTCCGAACTTGCTTAAGAAAGGTGGGTTTATGCAGAGTCGGGTAGTTTTAGTATCAAATGATTCTGATTTTTTTGAGTATATTATTTCTAAATTTCTTCTTAGAAAAAATGATACGGTTTATAAACTGACTTTTGCCGAGTTGCCGGAAAAAATAAATTTGTTAACTTCTTCCGTTCTTATTATAAATAGTGAAAATATGGAGGAACGTACGCTAGAATTGTTAAGGCTGACAGAAGCACCGCCATCTGTTGTGTTTGCTTTTAATGAAGAGGAAGAATTTAAAGTAAGTGCGTATAAAGCGGGTGCTTTGGCATTTATTACTCCAATGACTCCGGATGATGAATTTCAGGCTATTCTGGTTTCCGCTCTTAATATAACTTCTCTTATCGAAAAGAATCAACAATATAGAGAAATGCTTGTTAAGAGAAACTTAATAAAATCTGCAAATGAGGTTTTGCTGGATTATAATGCAGTTTTGGATCAGGAATTGGAAAAAATTCACAAAAGTTCCTCACCTTCTGTTCTGGTGGCAATTTCTCCTGATGATAAGACAAAATTTCTGCTCCAGCCTAATCAAATCGAAACAGTAATTCTGCGTAACATCAGGAAAAATGACCTGTTAATGAGTTATGCTGTTAATAAGTATTTTTTACTGCTGTATGATGCGGATATAGAAGATGCAAAAAAAATTTTGGCAAAAATAAATGCGCAAATGCCTGAGCGTATATATGCAGGTTTTGCCAAAATATTTTCAAAAAACCGGCAGCAGCTTGTAAATGAGACTTTAAATAAACTGCATGAAGCTATAAATTATGAAAAAGTTTATTCCAATATGCTCGATACAACAAATAATCCCGGCAGAAAGAATTTTAAGCTTTTTCGACAGGAATTAAGCAGGAAAATAGATAATATTGTAATTCCGGTATTTTATCAAATAAAACAACGCTACGATGATAAGCTTTTGGGTATAATTATGGAGCAAGAAGCAGGAGAAGGGTACAATTGTTTAAGTTTAAGGGGGCGTTATGCCTCTGCTTTATTTAAAATAACAATGCCCGGGTTTAATAATATAAATATTGATATTACGTATGCTTCTTCTCCTAATAATATTGATGCCAAAAGAATATCGCTGACACCGGAAGAGTTTGAAGCGGGACTTCTGGAAGATTTATTGGAGCAGTTTATACTAGAATTTAAAAAGGAGGTTAGTAATGGAAAGACTTAATATAAATGATAGTTTAGTTTTGATTATTGATGTTCAAGAAAAATTACTCAATGCAGTTTTTAACAAAGAAAATTTAGAAAAAAGAGCCAGTATTATTGCTAAAAGTGCAAGGATTCTTGAGATTCCGGTAATTGTTACAGAGCAGTATCCAAATGGTCTTGGAAGTAGTGCAGAATCTTTGAAAAAATGCTTAAAAGTAAACACGCTTTTTTTCGAAAAAACTGCTTTTTCTGCTCTAGATAATGAAGAGATAAAGGCTGCAATTAAAAATTCAGGACGAAGACAAATTGTATTATTAGGAATAGAAACCCATATTTGTGTAAGTCAGACGGCTGCTGCTTTAATAAATGAAGGTTATGAAGTGCATGTGATAAAAGATGCTTGCGGCAGCCGTGTAGAGGCTGAATTTCTGGCTGGGCTTGACAGAATGAAAGATAAAGGGGCGCATATACTAACCACTGAGATTGCTCTTTTTGAATGGTTAAAGGGGGCAAAACATCCTAAATTTAAAGAAATACAAGTTTTAATCAAATAGCTGCCAGAATTTTCTGGAGATTAAGTTATTGCAATGAATCTATTTTAATAAGGGCTTTTTTAAGCTTGTCCAACTTTGCTTCTGTTGTGCCTAATCCGGTAAGAAGCAAAGTTGACTTTTCATTTGTACGCTCATCTTCAATATCGAATTTGTCGAAAAGAAGTTCTGAGAGTTCATATCCTGTTAAACCTTCTTTTTTTATAAGTATTTTTGTCGGATCATTTCCAAAGAATTCAATATTTTTAAATGAATTTTTAATTTTCTTGATTTGCGTAATCAAAGTTTCAATTTTGTTTTTACCTTTTTTTGAATTTAAATAATTTATATTTGCTTCTATTGTACCCAGCATAGGATAGGAGGGTGATGTTGTATTTATCATACTCAAAGCTTCTGAGATATTTAAATTACAATTGGAATGCAATAGTGCTGTCGGATTAATTCCGCCTGCTGTTTTGTGTAACGACTGAATTGTAAAATCCGCAAATGGAATTGCGCTTTGCGGCAAATTGTTTGAGAACGGATAAAGTGCACCGTGTGCTTCATCTACAATTAAATAAACGTTGTATTTTTTGCAGATTTTGCTTATTTCCTTTATGTCAGTAACAATTCCTTCATAACTGGGAGTTGTTATTATAATAGCTTTAGGAGAGTTTTCTTTTATTAAATTTTCTGTTTCTGCAATTTCAATGGTTTCATATATTCCCCATTCTCTATTGAAAGGCAGTTTATATTCAATAATTTCTGCACCGGCAAGTTTGGCTCCGTTTTTGTGGCACGGGTGCGCATTTTCCCAGATTAGAATTTTATCTCCTTGCTTGCAGCAGGCGAGAATTGATGCTATTATTCCGCTTGTTGAGCCGTTAGTCAGGAATTTAGTACATTTAACTCCATAGATTTTTGCAGCTTTTTGTTCTGCCCTTTTGAGGGCTTCCTCCGGATTTAGAGCGTCAATTTCTGATATATCGGCTCTATACCACTGGTAAAATTTATGAAAAATACATAATTTCCCGTTGTGACTGGGTGTTGTAAAAAGTGTTGTTCTATTTTTTTTCTTCAAAATTGAAATCAAACTCATATTATTATATTATCAAAAACAAGATTTTTAGATTAAGTGTATTTTATACTATATAAAAATTATTCTAAAGTATTATTATTTTTGAAATATAGCCCCTTGTGATAACATTAAGTGTATGTTATAATGAGAATAGAGGATTGAATAAGTTCTCAAAATGCATTTCGAAGAGTAAAATTTTCGGATGTGAAAATTAAATAGGGGTATGTAACAGTCAAGACCGATGTTAATACCAAAAACCAGTAAAGGAGCTGAAATAGCGGTTTTATAGAGTTATATTCCCCGGAGTGTTATAGCCCCACACCACTCCTTAATAAAAAAGGTATCTGTTACTTAATACAATATGGTGAGAGCAATGGATACAATATTAGTACAAAGACCCCAGTTCGAAAAAACTGCATTCAGTGCAGCAAGCATATGTATTGTTATATGCTTACTGCTAGGACAAAATACAATATTATCAGCCAATCATGTCGGTAATTTGACAGGAATTTCTCCAACATTAAATTATGTCCAGGAACGGCAAATACATGATGAAATAATTTTTGAAGAAGAAATTTCAAAGAAATACAGCGGTTCAGAAGTCATAGAAGTTGAGAAAGGCGTTAAACATGTCAGAATGATAAGATTTTACCAGAACAAACCCGTTAGAATTAACATAGTCGAGTTGTCAGCCGGCGTAAATCAAGGATTAGTCATTGAACCATCTATTGCATCCGACAAACTTGCATCGAAAAGAAAAATTTCTACAATAGCCCAAAGGGAGAATGCAATTGTCGCGATAAACGGAGGTTATTTCAAACCTCAAACCGGAGTTCCTCTTGGAACACTTATGATAAATAGAAAGGTTTATACGGGACCAATTTATGAAAGGGTGGCGATGGGAATTTTTGATAACGGATTTGATATGGCAAGAGTGCAGTTGAAAGCAGAAGTAAAAACAAATTTAGGAGGTGTTAAAATTGATAATGTCAATCAGCCTAGAATGTTGTCAGTGCATACAATTATTTATACGCCGGATTGGGGTGAATATTCTCCGCCTTCTCCGAAATATGGTAAACAATTAGTAATTTCAAACGGGAATTTAATTAAAGCATCGTACGGACAAAATAAGATACCTGAAGATGGTTATGTCATAGTAGGTCCGGCGAAGAGTTTAGATAAGATTGTTAATGCAAGGAAGTTCAAATTAGATATAAAACTTAGTCCAGAGTGGAGTGATGTCAATCATATAATAAGCGGTGGTCCGTATCTTGTAAAAGACGGAGAGGTTTATGTAGATATGACAGCACAGAAACTTACTGCAGTTGGCGGCAGGAACCCGAGAACTGCTATTGGTTATACAGAGGATAACCATTTAATAATGTTGACGGCTGATGGCAGAGAAGGCGCATCAATTGGTTTAACTTTGATGGAACTGGCTGAACTTATGAAAGAATTAGGCTGTGTTAATGCAATGAACCTTGATGGCGGCGGCTCTACCGTAATGTATATAAATGGCAATGTCGTGAATAAGCCGGCAGTGCAAGGTGGAATACCGCTTTCCCATACTCTATTGGTGCGAAAAGTAAGCTAGAATTTACTTTCCATAATACATATAATCCCCTATGAAAGTAAACAAACTGCCCCTATCCGAAGTTTTCGGATAGGGGTTTGAGTATGAGAATATAATATTTTATATGTGTGCTATGCACTTGTTGATTATAAGAGTTGAAGCCATTTCAGAACCTCTGTTAAATTAGTGAATAGTGAGAAAGTTTCTTTTTTGCCATAAATATTAAAAAAAAATAAACTTTCCCCTCTTATGGGATTTGATAGCATATAATTGTTGTATAATAATGTTTATAAGGGGGCATGTTATGAAAAATCCATTCAAAGGGAATAATGAAGAACTTAATAATGTAGAAAATATAAAAGAAGAAACTTCCGGAGAGGAAGAAAAGATAAAAGCTGATGAAGAAAATTTAGCTGTAGAAAATACTGACGACGAAGTAAAAGAAAATCTTGAGGAAAAAGAGAAAACAGAAGAAAAAAATCCTTATCAGGAAAAGTTTGAAGTATTGAATAACCAATATATAAGACTTGCCGCAGATTTTGAAAATTATAGAAAACGTCATGAACAGGAAAGAGAGGCTCTTTTAAAATATGGCGCAGAAAATACTTTAAAAAAAATGATAGAAG
>CAZXQM010000047.1:0-7748 GCA_964643455.1 uncultured Vampirovibrio sp.
TTAAACATTTGGCGGTATAAATTTGTGCAGCGCAAAGTCCTTATGTGGTTTTTTACTACTCGTATTTTCCTGCCGCTTAAGAGCGCCATAACCCAGAGCCAGATATCATCTGCATTCGGGGAATTCTTGAGAAAAACATCTTCTCTTAAAACCTCTTTTGTAAAACATTGCGGAGGATACAAAACCCCGCCGACTCCTGTCAGAAAATTATCATATCTTGCAGTTTCTTCCTCTACATGCTTACCCCATTCCTCATACGGAGCCAATGTTCCTCTTATAACCTTTACCCGATGAGCTCTGTGTACTTGAATATCTTCCGGATGCGCCGCAAAGGAATAATACAATTTACTCAGCCAGTCTCTCGGATAAAAAATATCGTCATCAGCCGTAACAACAATAGATTTAGGATATTCTTTCAGTGCATAAAAAAACTTTGTATAAGAACGAATATCTTTTACAAACCTTATTTCCAGACCGTTTTTTATAAAATGTGTTATGTCATAAGGCAAATCATTAATTTCTTTATAATTACCTTCATTTCCCAACCACAAAATAATTTTATCAGGTTTTATTGATTGTTTTAAAAGCGAGTACAAAGAAATAGTTAAATCTTCAAATCTCTCAGGATACGAAGTAAGAGAAACAATCAGAGGTATTTCACGCTTTGCAGTATTTATCCCTTTATAGTTTCCTATTCTTCTGGCTAAATATTTAATTATCGGATTAAATACAAACCTCAAATGAAATTTAGAGTTTAATATCTTCTTAAGCATACTTATAAGTTTATACTACACAATATTTAATTACAATGAACTCTGAATTTTATTAATCAAAATGCTTTCAAGAGGAGTGTTATTTGTTGTTTTATCTCCATTCCTTAATCGTTCTGCCCACTCAAGAATTTTCCTCTCACAGCGTGTTAAAGCCAAATTTTCAAGATTAAATAAACCCAGATAAACTATCCATACATTTTCTATCGGGTTTTCATTAATAAGATTTTCAATATTTGTTGCAATATTCACAGGTTTTGCATTCGGGCTTAAAAGTTTATAGATTCCTTGTGAAATAAATTTATCCAGAGCAGCCTGCCGATTCAGACTAAAAGTTTCAACCAATTCTTTTTTTAAACGATGAAAACTCATATCATAATTAATATCATCCAAGTATTTATCCTGCAAAATTTTAGTCTTTTCACCTAATTCAAAGCCTAAACGAATAGAAAACTTCAAACCTCTCACTATACGGGTAGGGTCATCAACGAAACTCTCTTTATGCAAGACCTTCAGCTTTTTAGCTTCTATATCCTTAATGCCTCCGGTGTAGTCAAAAATTTTACCGTCTGTAGTGCGTTTTGCAATAGCATTAATTGTAAAATCACGTCTTTTTATATCTTCTTCCAAAGGGCAACCGATTTTTACAATCTCAGGTAAATGACCTCTTTTCGGATATATTTCTATTCTTGTGGATGCAATATCAATTTCTTTACCATCAAATAAAACTCTTACTGTTCCGAGTACAGGATTTTCCTTTATTATATTAAGTCCGGAATTTTTTGCAAATTCAATAGCATTTCCTTCGTAACAATAATCAGTATCAAAACTTGATACACCAAGTATGCTGTCTCTTACAACACCGCCGATATAGTAAAGCTTACTGTCCTTCAGCATTCTTTTTAACCTTTTTGTTATGAATAAGAGAAGAAATAAACGCTGCAACAATAAATGCCAAGCCCATAAGTCCGGTTACAACTTCAGGTATCTCGTGGAAAGTTGAAATAAACATTAATACAGCAAGTGTACCTATTGCCCAGTGTGCACCGTGTTCAAGGTAAATATAATCATCAAGAGTTTTCTTTTCCACAAGCATTATTGTCAAAGATCTTACAAACATAGCCCCTATGCATAGACCAATTGTAATTATAATAATATCTTTACTTAATGCAAAAGCACCTAAAACACCATCTAAAGAAAAGGATGCGTCAATAAGCTCAAGATACAAGAATCCGATAATACCAGAACATTTGACAGTCTCTGGGTTTAATCGAATTTTTTCTTCCTGACGCCTTTCCATCCACTCTGCAAGTCCGTCAATTAAAAGATAGGTTATGATACCTGAAACACCGGCCAGAAATACTGCCCCCCTTGCTTCTGTAGCTATTTCCGGCATTACCCCACCCAGTACTATCAGAGTTATAAGAGTACAAATCCCCGGGATTTTGTGAAGTTTTTGTAACCCATCTTCTAAATACTTTATCCAGTGAACATCTTTGTTTTTTTCCGTAAAATAGTCCATAAATAACATTAAAAGGAATGCCCCTCCAAATGATACGATAGGAGCATGAGTTAAATGAAGATAATGAGCATACGAATGAACATCATGTAATGCCATATCAAGAACTTTTAAAATACTTAATTTTGCAAATATTGCAACTACAAGAAGAGGAAATAAAAATCTCATTCCAAATACCGCAATTACAATACCCCAAGTAATAAAACGGTGACGCCATTTTTCAGACATGTGCTCTAATTTCATTGCATTGACTACTGCATTGTCAAAAGATAAACTTACTTCTAATACCGCAAGAACAAATGCTATAAATACACAGGTTAATCCGGTTCCACTGTGAATATGCTCTCCCCACAGATATGCCATTATTAAACCGAATATTGTTATTAAATATGAGCCTAAAAAGTACCTTATCATTAAATTTTCCCTTAGATAAATCAAATTATATTATAATTAACGCACCGTGTAAATATAGTTGATTTTTAAAACTCAATATAGTTAGTATTCAATAGAAATTTGACATAAAGTTGTTTTGTTTATAGTCTAATAAAGTATGAAACAAGCCAAAATTACTGAATTACTTTCTCCTGCAAAAGATAAAGAAACTGCCTTTGCTGCAATAGATTGCGGTGCTGATGCAGTTTATATTGGAGCTTCATTCTTTGGGGCAAGAAAAAATGCCGCAAATTCAATAGATGATATCTGTGAAGTAGTAAACTATGCGCATAAGTTTTGGGTTAAAGTTTTTGTTACGGTTAACACCATTTTGACAGATGAAGAACTTGAAGAAGCTGTTAAACTTGTGCGTGTATTAGATGAAATACACGCGGATGCTTTGATTGTTCAGGATATGGGATTATTAAAAAGAATAATAGAAGAAAATATTGAAATACCAGTTCATATTAGCACCCAGTGCGACAACAGAGATATAGAAAAGGTTTCATTCTTTAACAAATTCGGTGTGTCCAGAGTTGTTCTGGCAAGAGAACTTTCGTTAGAACAGATTAAGAATATTCATAATTTAAACCCGAAACTTGAATTAGAGGCTTTTGTACATGGCGCATTATGTGTTTCATACAGCGGACAATGTTATTTAAGCAGTTATATCGGCGGACGCTCGGCAAATAGAGGTGAGTGTGCGCAGCCTTGCAGGCAGAAATATACTGTTGAAACTATAGACGGAAAAGTTATTGCAAGTGACATATATGCACTTTGCCTCAAAGATTTTAATGCTTCTGCTCATTTGGCTGAAATGATAGATGCAGGAGTGTATTCATTCAAAATAGAGGGCAGGCTAAAAGATGCAAACTATGTTAAAAACATAACAGCTTATTACAGGCAGGAACTGGATAAGTATTCTAAAAAATCTTCTTCAGGAAAAAGCACTTATTCATTTGAGCCCATTCCGGAAAAAAGTTTTAACAGAGGATTTACTGATTATTTTCTTGAAGGCAGAAAAGATTGTTATAATTTCCTTTCTCCAAAATCGAGAGGTGAATTTTTAGGCGAAATTACAGAATTAAAAAAGGATTGTTTTAAACTAAAAACAGATAAAACTATACATCCGCAGGACGGGTTAACGGACTGTAAAGACGGGTTTCTTGTAAACAAAGTTGCAGGCGGATACATTTATCCGAATAAGCCTGTAAAATTTACAGTCGGAGATAGAATATACAGAAATTCTGATGCAGAGTTTGAAAAGCTATTATCGCTTCCGATAAAAAGACAAATAGCAGTCAATGTATTAGTTAAAAGTAATGTAATAATTCTATCAGACGAAGACGGCATTTCTGTACAAATGAATTTGCCGCAGGGTGAAACTGCAAAAAATCGGGAAAAAATGAAGGACAATTTTGTAAAACAGTTTTGCAAAACCGGTGAGAGTGATTTTTATATTGAAGATATAAAAATCGAGTCAGATATTCCGTTTATTCCCATATCTACGATAAACGAATTCAGGCGTAATATATTGAATAAGCTTATGCAAAACAGGCTCAAAGCATATAAGCGTTGCGAACAAAAGAAAATGACCTTTGTTCCTTATTATAAAAAAGAATTAGATTACAGGAGCAATGTTCATAATAAGAGTGCAAAGGAGTTTTATGAATGCTGCGGGGCAAAAGTTAATGAGATGTCTTTTGAATTTCAACAGCCGGAGCATTCTTTAGAGCTTATGCGTACAAAGCATTGCATAAAGTATGCTCTGGGTATGTGTAAGTCCAAAGATAAACTCTTATTAAAAGACTGTTTCGGGAAAATTTATCCGCTTAAATTCGATTGTTCAAAGTGTGAAATGGCAGTTATGAATACCTAATTATTCTTGAGTCTGTACAGCTGCTTGAGCCTCTTCTTGAGCCTTCAACTGGGCTTCATATTGAGCTTTCAAATTGTCCCATTCTTCTGTAGAATTAATCTTATTTAAAGCTTCAAGAGCTTTTTCATAACTTTCTTTCTGCTGCTCTACCTGAGTTAAGTACTCTTTTCCCTCTTCTTCTGTTAATCGTGTAAGAGACCCAAACATCGGCAGTGAGAATTCTCGATCCCATTGAGACATTGTAAGAGGTACTGCTGCTGCAGGAGCAGTAACTACCTGCCCAGCATAACTCTTCAATGCTCCAAATTTAGCATTAGTTCCGCCTATATATCTGCTGTATTCATTTCTAAACCATGTTGAAGATTTAAATAATGATTTGAATTTTATTGAATTACATATAGCAAGTTCATTTTCAACCTGAAGTTTTTGATTTTTTAAGTTCTGAAGTGAGCGTTGAAGTGCTGCTATTCTTTTCGGGCTTGTTGCTCTTCCCAACTTTGCTTCTGTTTCGGTAATCTTTGTATTTAACTCGCTTAATCTATCGCTAAGAGTTTTTATTCCTGCTTTCAACTTAGCTTTTGTATTATATTTTGCCCTTACTGCGGCATCAGTATATTCATTCAATTCTCTTCTGTGATTATCAGGCTTTCTTGAATATGAACGCATAGTACTTTCTTTATATTGATTTAATTTCTTCAAATCTTTGATATAAGATTTTTGCATTGCATCCATTTCTTTTTTGAAAACGTTAAATCTTTGTTCTGAAATTGATTGACCGTTAATTTCATAGCCGCCTCTTGAATTTTGAGTATAAGACGAAAGCTGTTCCTGATTTTTAATACCTGAGTTTTCGGTTTTTAATCTGTCAAACTCTGTTTTGGATTTGAAGCCTGAAATTGTACGCAATTCATTCAGATTGTTTTCCAGCATAGCTTTTTGTTCCTGAAGTAATGTGCGCTTGGCAGCGTTAGTTTCAGCTGCAATTCTGTTATTTAGCTCGCTTATTTGTTTGTTTAAAGAGGTTTCCATCTCATTAAATTTATCCTGATATTTTTTACTCCAATCGCCGATATTTTTAACAGCAGTTTTAACTTTTGTTGCATAAGCCTTTCTAAATCCCTTTATACCGCCGCCGCTTGTTGCAATAAGCGCTTTATCTGCTTTCATTGCATTAGTTGTTGCTTTAAATGCATTAACTGTCATATCTCTGGCTGCTTGAGAAATTACTTCAACAGGTTTGCCAATGCCTGTTCTTGCTTTTGCTACAGCAGTTACTCCCATTGTTGTAGGATTTGTTCCTGCTGCTTTGGCAGCCGTGCTTACACTCTTGCCAAGACCTCGCAAACCTATAGCGGAAGAAACTCCAACAAAGGCGCCGGCACATACATCCTGTCGTGCCCGTTCTTTTTCTTCTTCTGTTCTGGCGTTGTTGAGTTTTGAAATACCTTTTGCAACTCCAACGGTACCACTTACAACACCGCAGGCAAGAAGTCCGTAGCTTATAGCAGGACCTACGACCGGAATAAATGTTGCTCCAACTGCGGCAGCTGTAATTGCAACATTTCTCAAACATTTCTTCCAGCTCCATTTGCCGTTTTCATCATATCCGATTAAACTTTTGCCCATGTTCTTTAATGCTGCGCCTGCTGAGCAAACCCACTCTCCGGCTTTTGCAAAGAAACCTTTTTTCTTAGGTTTTAAAGCTTCTTTATCAACGGTACCATCCTTTTTTAACTGGGGTCCATTTAATGTTTCAATATTTACAACATAGCTGCCATCAGCCTTTTTCCCTTTTTTTATATCATTAATTACTTTTTCATGTGCTTCAATTAAATCTTTTGTCTTTTTTACTTCTTCAGAGCGTTCTTCTAAGAAAACAGCTTTTTTTGCTTCTTCCTCCTGCCTTTTTAATTCTTTCTCTTTCCAGGATTCATAGGAATCACTGCTGGAAGATGCTGAACCAGATGAAGAAGTTGTATTAAACCATGGGGTCTGGAATCCGCCAAATGCTGTATTTTGCATATAGACCGGCGATGTAAAGTTTGTGAATGGGAAATTGCTTGGATCCCATAATGGTTTATTAGTTATATTGCTGTTTAATGACATTATTTCTCCCAAATTAATATCCCTTATATATAAGAAGTTTTATACAATCCTTAGAATTGCCTTTTCTTAACAAAAATTTACATAAAAACTTTTGTAAAAATATGGTGTATTATAAATATTTGGAATAGAATTAATTTATGAAGTGTGGTTTTGTAACAATATTAGGGCGTCCTAATGTTGGCAAATCTACTCTTTTGAATCAAATACTGGGTCAAAAGATAGTTATTACAACAGACAAGGCGCAAACTACGAGGAAAAGAATTAAAGGAATTTTAACCGAAGAGAATGGACAAATTATCTTTGTGGATACACCCGGAGTACACCGTCCTCTTAATAAGCTGGGAGAGTTTTTATTAGATGAAGCAAAAGTTGCAGTTCCGGATGCAGATTTAATATTATTTTTAGTTGACGGATCTGAACCCGCCGGCAAGGGAGACAAGTGGATAGTGGAAAATATCCTTAAAGATATTAAAATACCAGTGATACTCGTTATGAATAAAGTAGATAAAATTAAACAAACACAGAGAATTGAAGAAAATTTGATGTCATATAAAACTCTTTTTAAAGAGAATATTCCTGTCGTAAAAATATCTGCAAAAACAGGAAGAAATAAAGATACACTTCTGGCAAATATTTATAAAAAACTGCCGGAAGGCGAAAAGCTTTATCCTGATGATATTGTTACAGAAGAGAGTATGCGCAGTGTTGCGGAAGAAATTATAAGAGAAAAAATTTTACTTCATACAGAGGATGAAATTCCTCACTCAGTTGCGATTAAAATAGATAAGTATGAAGAGTGTGTAGATATTGATAAGATTTATGCAATAGTTTATTGCGAACAGCAGAGTCAAAAAGGGATTCTGATTGGAAAAGGCGGTGCTTTATTAAAAAAAATCGGAACCGAAGCTCGTTTGGAATTGGAAGGAATAGCAGAAAAAAAAGTTTATTTAAATCTTGAGGTAAAAGTTGAAAAAGATTGGCGAAAAAAAGAAAAATTCTTAAAAGATTTTGGGTTTAAATCCAATGATTAATAGCAAAAAAA
>CAZXQM010000047.1:7848-15042 GCA_964643455.1 uncultured Vampirovibrio sp.
AAAGCTGAAACAACTAATTTTAAGTTGTTTTCTTTCCCTGATGCAAAAGCTGTTTTTGTTGAAATCGCTGATAAAACTGCGATAAAACTTGCAAATATTCATGAACGATTTATAACAATCTTCGGGTTATCTGCTGCAACAACCGCTGCTGGGGCTGCAGGTAGAATAGAAGCAAAACCTATTGATGAAAAATCAAGAGTTTTTCCAATGGAAAGAATGGGAGACGGAATTTTTCAGGCTGAAAACATTCAGGCAAAACCGGGGGACAAATACCGTTACGTTGTCGTAACCAAAGATAATCAAGTTAATATGGTAAAAGACCCGTATTCAAAAAAACAGGACAATATTCACGGCTGGAGTACAATTTATAATCCTAACGGGTATAAATGGAAAAATACTGCCTGGTTAGAAGGTAAAGATCCAAGAAGAATTGTAAGAAAAGAAAATGAACCTTTAAGAGGTTTGGAAAAATTAATTATAGATGAAGTTAATATTCCTACATTGACTAAAGAAGGTACATTTGAGAGTGCAAAAACCAGAATTGATACTATTGCCAATAAAGGAATTGCAACAGCAATTGAAATTATGCCTATTGAAAATACGTATTCAAAACAATGGGGATACGATGGTGTTGATAAATTTGCGGTAAATTCAAATTTAGGAACTCCTGAACAGTTAAAAGAATTGATTGACTATGCTCATGGAAAAGGCTTAAACGTAATTATTGATATGGTTCCAAACCACATGGGACCTGACGGCGATTATCTGGCTCAAACCGGACCTTATATTAAAGGTCCTGGAGAATTTGGTAATCTTTTGAACTACGAAGGTGAAAATAATCGTTATGTTCGTGATTGGATGACAAATGCAGCTTTGTGGTGGGCAACTGAGTTTAAAGTTGATGGTTTGAGGTTTGATTTAACCAATAAAACGGGGTCTGATTATCTGTTGAGACAGATTGCTGTCGAATTAAATGAACATGCCCCGAATGTATTTCTGATTGCAGAAGATCATGAGAAAAAACGTCATTCAATCACAAGTTATTACAAAAATCCTAATGCGGATCATGCAGGAGAACTAAATTTTATTGATTCCAGTGTCGAAAATATTACTAAAGGCTGGAAAACATATCCATGGAGTATTGGTTTTGACAGTGAGTGGGATTCTCAGTACAAGGATGCTGTAAGCAGAGCTGCTCTTGAACCAAATAGATTCACTATTGATGATTTGGATAATTATATAAAGACATCACATTATCGTGTAAAATACGCGTATAGCCATGACGAAATTGGTAATGAAGATGGCACAAGATTTATTCCTAAATATATTGTTCGTCATCTTGGATTATTCTTTAACGTAAATGGTATAGATGATGCGGAAAAAGGACAGAATGCTGCAAAAGCTGCGCAGGATCTCGCGGAATTAATTGTTTCTAAAGATTTTGGGAATATTTCTGATGCAGAACTTGCTGAAACAGAAAGAGATTACGGCATAAACAGATTTATTCCAAAGCAAGAATTAATAGATGTTTTCAAGACTGGTTATGCAAAACAAAAAATTATGCTTGGTACTATCATGACAACCCCCGGACCTAAAATGTTTTTCCAGGGTGATGATGAAATGGATTTATCATATTTCAAATTTTTCAGAGAACTATCTGATGATAAAATAAAGCGTGAAAATAATCCGGGAATTGTAAATGAAGAAATTAGGAGAAAAGGTTATGATACTCTTGAAGCTGTAGCGCGACCGGATTCAACGCTTGGAACCGTTGAGCCGGAAGGCATGTTTAAAAACATTGATAAACAGATGATTAAATTTAATGCAGATTTAAGAAAATTGTTGGATTTGTATCCTGTACTTGCAAAAGGTGAAATGATTGCAACATACAAAGATAATATGCACATGGTGCACGCTCATCAGTTAAAATTAGATAATGAGGAGCTTCTAATTATTAAGAATTTCGGTCAAGGCTTCCATAGTAACAATTATAATTACGCAGGCTTCCCTAAGTATGGTACTTGGCAGGAAATATTTAATAGTGATGCAGTAAACTACGGAGGTTCCGGATATTCAAACTCAAATAGGAAAAATATAAATTACAGGAATCAAAATCTCTCTTTAGCTCCAAATAGTTTCACTATATTAAAGAAAGTTAAATAAAATAAAATAAAAAAGTAAAGGGCTACAATGTATATATACATTGTAGCCCTTTACAAATATATCCTTTATGATAATATGGGATAAAAGGAAAAAGAAAATGACATTAATTTGCAGAAAACAGCATCATGCTCATACGAACCCGAAAGGGCTCGGAGTTTTGCGTTTTCTCTTCTAAAGCTCCTTTTTAGCAGCTCTTTCGGGATATCTAAGAGAAGTTATAAAGAGTTCGATTCAAAGGAGAAAATTAAAAAATGTCACTGGTGAATATAATATCGGCAATTGGTAATAATTCAAGCGTTTACCCGTTAATAGTACGTGATTGTGGAATAGAAGTTCCAACAAAAATTGGAATGACATACAGGCAGAATCTTAAAGATTCCAAGCAAATGGCTAACAATGCTTTAAGAGAAAGGTTGATTGACGAATACGGAACTTCTATTGTTTGGCTGGGGGGAATTCCTGCAATGAATGCTATTGCAGATCGGGGAATAAAAAAACTGGGATATGACCCAAAAGTAAATATTAACTTACTAAAAGAAGATTCAAAACAAGGGCTTGGGTATAATATTCAAAAATTTAAGGAAAAGGCTCCTGATGAAGTCAGGAGCTTGGAAAAGGTCTTAAAGAATAAATCTGTTTATCAAAAACTTTTAGCAGGCAAATTCGTACTATCAACAGCAATACCGATTACTATTATGGGATATATCCTTCCAAAGTCTAATTTTGCACTTACTGCAAAACTAAAGAAAAGACAAGAAGCTGTAAGACCGATTCTGGAAGATACAATGAACGCAGAAAGGGCATATCAATTATCCGGAACAAATAATCCTTCTTTCAAAGGAGTTGTCTCAACCCTTGCTAATATGTCAACAGTTAATAAAATGGCAGTAACAGATGGTGGGTTGACTGTCGGACGTGTTGCAACAGCCAGAAATAAGTATGAAAAAATGGAAAACGGATTCAAAATGTCAATGATGATGTTTCTGAATTTTGTTGCTCCAATATGGATTGCAAAATATTTGGATAACCTTTCTGGAAAGTTATTTAATACAAATGTAAACCTTGACCCTGTATTAATAAATGATAAGACCTTTATAAATTCTATAAAGAATGGAACCATAGAAATTCCTTCAGGTAATTATATTGAGTATCTTGATAAAAATCCGGATTCGCAGATTTCAAAATTATGCGAGAAATACTGCGGGGTAAAGTATTTAAAAAACAGGGTCAGGGATCCGAGAGCTTATGTAGATGAAAAAAGAATTGACAAGTTTCTAAGTGAAGTAAAAAGATTTGCAGGAGAAGCTAAAGCTTCTGATAATATTGACAAGTATGCAAAAAAAGCATTAAAGGTAAAATCTGCAAACATTTTAGCCAATGTAGGTATAAGCAGTTTTTTACTGGCAGTTGCTCTTCCAAAAGTCACATTCATTTTGAGAAAAAAAGTTACAGGCTCAGACGCTGAGCCTGGGCTGAACGGATAAAACCTATTTGTGCTTTAGTAAGAGATTGAGTCCTGCTATAAAATAGTTTTTGAACTCAGCAAAACTTCTTAAAGAAAGCAATGTTTTAAGAATAAATTTTGGACGTAAATAGAACCTTCTTACAGCCTGTTTATGGAGTTCAAAAATACGTTCTTTGCTCAACTCGTGAGACTTAACTACCGGAGCATAATAAGCACTCCTAAAATCCATATTCCCTTCCGCAAGCCTATTCATCATTGCGTATGCGAAAAACTTTGTACCCGGAAGCGGTGTTGCTGTATAGAAACTAATAAAATTGCTATCCAGTTCAATTGCAAATTTTATTGTTTCCTCAACAGTCTCTTCTGTTTCCCACGGAAGTCCTATTACAAAGTAATTATAAATTTTTATTTTATTCTTTTTAAGGATTTTAACAGTGTTTCTTATGTTATCAAGTGTAATTTTTTTGCCTATGCAGTCAAGCATCCTTTGCGAACCGCTTTCTACACCGATACTAACAAGCCTGCATCCTGATTTGTACATCATCGCAGCCATCTCATCATCCATCGTATCTGCTCTTGTATTAGATGACCATGTTATTTTAAGCCCGCTTTCAATAATTTTTTTGCATAAATCCAACGTCCATTCTCTGTTAAGATTGAAAATATCTGACCAGAAAAGGAAGTTTCTTATATTATACTTTTCAACACATTCTTTTATTTCCGCAATAATATTTTCTGCGGAACGAACCCTAACCTTTGTACCGGAAACCGGAGTTGCAAGACAGAAAAAACAATGGAACGGGCACCCTCTTGCAACTTTTATTACAGCTTGCACCTTTCCGTTATCCGGACGCCTGTAAATAGAGTTGGCAACAAGATGTCGTGCCGGAAACGGCAGTACATCAAGATTTTCTATAAACGGGCGTATTTCATTTTTTTCTGCCTGAAAATTTTTTCGGTAGCATATTCCCAAAATTTCTTCGTCAGGAACTTCGTTTAAAATATCCCTTAGAGTGAATTCCGGTTCACCTACAATTACATAATCCAATGAAGGATTTTCATAAATAGCATTTGTATTGTATGTTAAAAATGGTGCACCTTTTGCAATAGTTTTAAGTGCCGGCAAAAGTTCTTTTGCTTGTCTTATCCATTCCATATCCGATAGAAAAGTAGGTGTTGCAATGTTTACAACAAGATAATTCGGGTTGTATTCTTTTAAATCATTAAGGAAATCGCCGCCCTGACTGTAATCTTTGATTTTAGCTTCGTACCCGCATTCTTCGGCAATAGCTGCAAGATACATCAAATCCGTAGGTGGAAGCGGTGGTATAACCAGCAAATCTTCGGTAGGCTGCTGGCATCTGTCCTCCCTATTCAATACAGGTGACGGAGGGTAAACTAAGAATACCTTTCCTTTAATATCATTTTCCATTCAATTATCCCTCAGAATGCTCTGCTATTCTTTCTTTAACTTGAGATGCAATGACGCAAGCTGTTACAAGGCATATTGCACCAATAAAAAAAGTATATTCCCAGTGATAATTAATTCCACCTATAACGTTAAAGCTGCACCTGTTTATTATCCAAGAAACTAACGTACACACAAATACCTGCGGACCTGCAATAAATATATTAAATATCCCCATAACAGAGCCTTCCGTGCCGGGTTTAATGTATTGTGAGAGCATTGCAAAAGGCAAAGCGCAAATACTTGCCCAGCCTATACCTGAAATTGCCATTAAAAGAGCTACGAGCTTTGGATTTGATGTAAATAAAGCCATTCCAAGGAAAGCTAAAGCCATTGAAAGCATAGATAATATATGGACTTTTTTATTCCCGTATTTAACGGACAGAACTCCGATAGGTATTGCAACCAGAAAACAAACCAGATTAAATATTGCAAAACATACTGAAGAAAAATTAGTTCCTGCAAGTACAGCCGAATCATAACTTGCC
This sequence comes from uncultured Vampirovibrio sp., assembly GCA_964643455.1. Taxonomy (GTDB): domain Bacteria; phylum Cyanobacteriota; class Vampirovibrionia; order Gastranaerophilales; family Gastranaerophilaceae; genus CAG-196. Next base: position 13,433 of record CAZXQM010000047.1, read on the forward strand.
TTTACAACTTCTGAAACATCAGAAAGATCCGGCACTCCAAATACGGTATGTACGCAATACTGTGTAAAATAAATCATCATACACATATTACCAATCCAGGTAAAAAACTGCATCCAGCATATTTTCCCGACTTCAGGAGATAGTCCGAAAAATTCTTTCAGAGCTTTGACTATATTAAATTTTTCTTTAACTTCATCTGTTTTTGGTACATATCTTTTTTCTTTAATGCAAATACAAGTCCAGAGCATACCCAGAGCAAAAGCTAAGGCTGCCATAATGAATTGAGCATTTATAGACATTTGATAATTAAAAGCCCATTTAAGGAATGGTGCTGTACCTGCTGCAACTACAGAGCCTAATCCGATTGCAAGACTTATGTATGAATTTGCAATTGAATGTTGTTCCGGCGGAACTACATCCGGTACGAGTGCTCTATATGGACCTTGTGCAATATTAACGCAGGCATCAAGTATCCAGATCATAATTGCCGCAAAAAATAACGCTGCCAGTTCAGGAAATTTAATGTGAAGAGTTGATGATATTAAGTTGGTAATAAGTTCGGAATTAGGAAGTGCCCACAGTGCAACGGCGGAAAGAAGTGCCCCGCCTAATAAATACGGTCTTCTTCTGCCAAAAATTGAAGAAGTTTTGTCACTCAAAGCACCTATTACGGGTTGGACAACCATTCCCGTAAACGGCCCTGCAAGCCAGATTAATCCGAATAAAAGAGGGGAAGCCCCCAAATCTTCAGTAACCGGACCTGATAAAATAATTCTCATTTGCCATGCAAACTGCAACCCGAAAAAACCGAGTGCAAAACTTAAGAATTTTGCAGTACTAAACTTTTTTAAAGTATTTTCTTCCATTTTGTCTCTCCACACCTAATATCAAGTTTACAAGCAACAAAAGCCACCGTCAATATATTTTCCCCCTTTGTATTAATACATATCAATTATACTGCTGATTCCTGACTTTGCTATATTAAAGAGTTCAACCATTCTGTCAAATTCGTAAGGTTCTCCTTCCGAAGTAGTTTGAAAATCAACAATTTTCCCGCTTTTTGTTAACACTACATTGGAATCAACCTGTGCATGAGAGTCTTCCGCATAATTTAAATCGAGTTTAATCTCGCCGTCAACAATTCCTATAGAAATCGCCCCTACAGGTTCGATTATAGGATTTTCTTCAAGTTCTCCGGAGGCTATAAGTTTTTCTACGGCATCTCTAAGAGCAAGAAAACCGCCGCAAATACTTGCGGTTCTGGTACCGCCGTCAGCCTGAATGACATCGGCATCTATTGTGATAGTAACTCCGGACATTTTTTCCAAATCCACGCAGGCTCTGAGGCTTCTTCCTATGAGTCTTTGAATTTCCTGTGTGCGTCCGGAGATTTTATCTCTTTCTCTTTTACATCTAGTGTTAGTTGAAGCCGGAAGAAGAGAATATTCGGCAGTTACCCAGCCTTTATTTTCATCTTCTGCCATCCACTTAGGTTTTTTAAGCTCTGCAGAAGCTGTCACAATAACTTTTGTATCTCCAAACTCTACTAAAATTGAACCTAAAGCATGTTTGGTAAAGTTATGTGTAAACTTAATTTCTCTGAGCTGATT
>CAZXQM010000048.1:0-2970 GCA_964643455.1 uncultured Vampirovibrio sp.
CAGGATAAGCAATTGAATACATATCAGCTTCAACAGGTCTAACATAATCTTTCTTCGCCATGTTGTAATGCTCAGAAGTATTTACAGGAACTTTCACGGGCAATACTACATTCTTAATAAGGCGATTAAATGAAACCGGTAAAACAAAATAAGCAAATGATAACAGAAATACTGTCACAACTGTAGTACGAAAAAGCTCAACAATTAGATTTTTTTTCTTTTTAACAGGTTTAACTACCTTAGCCTTATTATCCGGTACAACATGCAATCTTCTTGGTTTTAAAGGCTTTTGCTGCCGATAAGCGTACAATTACATTCCTCCTCAATCCCCTTCATTGATAATAATATCATCATACACTGTATTTTTCCATCCTTCAAATAATGTAACAGGAAAAATAAGTAATTCATCCTAAGACATTCAGGCAATGCCAAATGCAAAAATAATTATATCATAAAATTAAAAAGGAGTTTTTATATGAAAAAGATTTTAATCATCGCAGGAATATCTCTTGTATTACCATCCTATGCATTGTGCTCGATTGAAGACGGAACAACAGTATGTGCGCTTCCGGGTTTTCGGGAGCAGCTTGCACCTACTTATAGTCAGCAAACTAATATAAATGAATTCGCTGAAAGTCCGGAAGTAAGATTGAATCCAATACAACGCAATGATTTACAAACACAGACAAGAGAATTTGCACCTGCTGAAAGTAATTATAACTATAACTCAAGCTGTCAATTCGGAGTTTGTATGCAGAACAGAACAAAACCATTATTCCAACAGCAATCCCGATAAAAAAAGCCCGTTTAAACGGGCTTTTTTTACATCATATTTTTTCTAATTTTTTCTTTTGCTTTATCAATCTCTTTGATTCTTTTTTCGATACTATTAACCTGCTTCTTCAAGGTTTTTCTTTCATTCTTTATAAGTCGATACTGTGCATCTGTATCAGCGTATTTCGTTTTACTGTTTAATAAATCATTACGAATATCAACCTGAGCATTATCAAGCTGCATAATTGCATTTTGGATATTACTATTACCTGTAGCATCATTCTCGTTAGAAGAATAGGTGTCATTTTTTGTAACACTTGTAGATTTTGTTGTAGTACCATATTGTGTATCATCAAAATCAAGCGGTGTAAAAGCATTTCCGTCAGCTAACACCACGCAATTAATTGCCATAAATAATCCCATTGTCAAAACTATTCTCTTCATTTACACTCTCCTTTTCATATCAGTATACTTGTATGATATTATACTTTTGCCACTTTGCCAATCCTATATTAAGTGTATAATTACAACCAGTGTATTACAAGCCAAAAGCATTTTTCAAAGATTAAGTTTTGTAACAAAAAAGCAATAATCGTATATATATAACCTTTATATATATAAGGACTATTATGACTTACTATAATAACTTTGAAAAACTAAATAACACATACCTTAGCAGCCAAGAGAGCTGGTTTAACAACTTTAGTTCTTACATGATATCAAATTTTGGCTGGCAAATGCCTGCATTTAATTTTAACTGGAATGTATTCACTGATTTTAGCTCCTTTAATTTTTCTGAAATGTTCTCAAGTAATATATGGAATACACCATTTAATCAGAATATAAATTACAATTTTAACAACATCTTTAATAATGACACCTTTAATAGTTTCACCGTAGGAGACACCTTTACTTCAAGCAAAAAGGGAAGCACTTCTCTACAACTAAAACTTGCCGATACAGCGAAAAGTTATCTCGGAAAAGTAAATTCTGATGCAGAAGGAAACAAACTCTTCTCTGGCGGAAAAACGCAACCATGGTGTGCAGATTTTGTCTCATATGTAACAAAAGAAGCTCTGGGCAGCAAACTGCCATCCTCTTTCAAGAATTTCTCCTCAGTAAGCAGTTTGAAACAGTGGGGACAAAATAATGGGTGTTACAGTGAAGTTCCTTCAACAGGAAAAGCCGAATATATAGCTCAAAATGTTAAAATTGGCGACATTATGATAGAAAAGAAAGCTGGTAAATCTCATACAGGAGTTGTCACAAAAGTAAATTCAGATGGTTCTTTCGAAACCGTTGAAGGAAATTGCGGCAATAAAGTTGCAACCCGACATTATACGGCAGATAGCCCTACATTAAGCGGATTTATTTCTCTTAAAAATTACACAGCTTAGAGATTCTGTAATTAATATATAATTTCCGTAATAATTTTGTCAGCCCTGAACTTTGCAAAAAGTATCTTTACCTTCTGTGTATTTCATATTAAATAATTAGCCCAGTCATACTCTATTTAAATGATTATCGAATCATAATTACATTATATAAACGATTTTCATCTCTTTTTTTATTAAAATTTGTAAAAATAATATATAATAAATATTGTAAGGATTTGACTTCTAACAATATCCCATTAAATACATAATTAGAACTGATAAAATAGGAGATACCACTATGGGAATGGCAGCATCACAAGCTAGATATTTAGCACTTGTCGCAAGAAAATCAAACTGTGAATATGAAGGACAACAAATAAACCAAGCAAGAACACTTCTTTCAAATCAGACTGCAAATTTATTTAACCAGATGCTTGGCCTGGAAGTTCCTACACCGCCAAGTACTAGTGATTATACAACAGTGCAATATTCATATACTGACGGTGTTAATGAATATACTATTAGCAGCTGGTCGCAGCTGGCAACACCGGAAGAAGATTATAACTATGTTGTTACATCATATTATTATTCAGACGTTTATACCGGCTCACAAAAGAAGAAAAGTGATCCTCAGGTTCAATTCTCAAGTGGAACTACAACTACCAGAGCAGAACTTGTAGCAGCTATGCAGCTCTTAACTCAAACACAACAAGAATATTCTGAAGCTCAAGCTGCAACTCTGGCAAAACAAACTGAAGCAGCTACTTTATCAAATTATACAGATACGACTACATATACAGGTGTTTCTGCCAGTTCATAC
>CAZXQM010000048.1:3070-4684 GCA_964643455.1 uncultured Vampirovibrio sp.
ACAGACGATGTTACAAGTCTTGTCAATCAGTATAATAATCAGATTTCGGAACTTCAGGTTCTTGAGTTTCAAGCTCTTCAAGCATATCAAACAGCCGAAGAAACATATGAAGGTCTTTCAAAACCGACTTACGTTGGTAACTGTGCACTAACTCTACTTACCGAACTTACAGATGATCAACTGACAGAGTTAAAACAAATTGTAGCTGATATGAAAGCCCAAGGTATAGATGCATCAATTATAGATTGTTTTAGTGATAGCGGTGAATATCTGGGCGGTATATATCAATTCACGATGAGTGGAACAACATACTACACGACATTCGATGATTTATATGCTTCTTATGAAAGCGGTACCGGCATAAATAAAATAGATGATCAAGACAAATTAAGCTATTACAATGCCTCTTATATTTCCACTAAAATAGAAGAAAGCCAAAGGGCTTTACTTGAAACAGACGAGAACGGCAGGTTTACGTCAGTAAGATTTGAAGATGATTCTGTAGTATACACACTAACCGTAGAAACAGTAACAGATGATGACGCATATCAGGATGCAATGAATCAGTATTATTATGAAAGCGCTGTTTATGACAAAATGATTCAGGATATAAATGCCCAAACATCGATAATCCAACAGGAAGACCAACAGCTTGAATTAAGGCTGAAACAGCTGGATACTGAACAAAATGCCTTATCAACTGAAATTGATGCGGTATCTAAAGTCGTATCAGATAACATTGAAAAATCTTTCAATACATTCGGTGACTAATAATTAAAATTATAAAAATAGTTATTTACTACAAGAGGAAACTATGGCATACAAAAATGATGGATACTTAGTAATAGCAAATAAATATGGAGCTGCATCAGCAGACGCAAAAGCTATGTTGTATGAAACATACGACAGATTGCGGGATCTCACAGTTGCCGGTTCAGGCAGTTCAGGTACCGGTTTTGAAGCTGCCGGCGGATTTTTATATCAACTCGCAAGTTTATTTGCTCCATCAGAATTTATGACAACTCTTGGTGGAACAACTGCTATGAATATCCCTGGAACCTCATACTGGACACAATACACAGGGGGTACTGGCGGAACTACAGGTACATATTCATCTTTCGGATTAAATTCATTAGGCAACTATTCTGGATTTCCGAGCGGATATGCAGCTAGCTATAGCTACAGTCAAAGTGGTTATACAACCGGTGGAGCTTCCGGCATATATGATTTATTAACGGGTTTTGGTTCTTCCTACGGAGCTACAACAGGTTATGCCTCCGGCATAGGAAGTATTGCCGATATTGCAAGTACAGCTGCATATGGTATAGGTACCGCAAATGGCTACGGTATAGGAGCTTCGAGTATATTAATGCCTTTAGCCGGTATTGTATCAGGATGGGGCGGCATTATGACTGCGGCAGCTCCATATTTAGGAGAATTTGGACTTCCTGCAGTTGTTATGGGAAATTTGATGCAAGGTACATCATCTGCAGCACTTTCTGCTTATCAAACAGTATCTAGTAATATCATTTCTAACGCTGATACTATACTTTCTCAGAAAGTTGCTAACATTGAAACTGTTTGTAAAATGCTTGATACTCAAAGTGACGTTGT
>CAZXQM010000048.1:4784-14811 GCA_964643455.1 uncultured Vampirovibrio sp.
AAGTTGCTAACATTGAAACTGTTTGTAAAATGCTTGATACTCAAAGTGACGTTGTAAGACAATTGCTCAAAGATGATATTGAGTCTACCAGTGAAAGTATTCAAGACATATCATCTTAAAAAAAGAGAGATTATGAAAGGACGTACTTTTTTTAGAATAATGCTGGATATTATTATAAACAATGCTGTCTTTAAAAGTATAGCATCTGGTGTAAATTTTTGTAACGAAATCAGGTATTATAACCGAAAAGAACTAAAGTTTTTAAAAAAAATGCCGATAAATATAGCAAAAGAAAATTATTATAAAAAAAGATTTGTCTTTAATAGTATTACCAGCAATAGGAACAGTTCGAAATAATATGTTAACAAATGTAACAAATAATACAAAAAACAGGCAATTATTTAAGTTCACATGTTTTATAATATATGTAGCGCTAAATCGTGTAGGAGTAAAAGCTTATGCGTGAAGAACTACGAACAAGCATAAAACGGTTAGTGAACTTTTTGACTTTTACCAGATCCTTTTTTAAGCGTAAAAATCCATTTAAGGCACTGGCTGTAAGTTTACTTTCAAGTCTTAAGGATATGCTTACCATCAGGCAAAAATTAAAGATGGCAAAGTATAGAGTAAACTATCATAAACATCAGCTCCATAAGATGGAAAGTTTGATAGCAGAAAGCAATGAGCATACATTCCTGAAAGGCAAGAATTTAAACGAAACAAGATAGAAGGAACGTTTTTATGGGATTAATAGCCTCCAGTTTCAGAATGATGTATCTTACAGCGTATAAAATGACGCTTGAAACAAAGATACAATGGATTGCTTCAGCTAAAATGGAGCTTGTAGCTTCTTCTGATGAGATTATGTCACTAGGAAATGATCTTGATCCAGAGAATCCTGCAGTCAAACAACTAGAGGCGAGAAGAGATAAGCTTATTATTTTAGAGAAGAAGCTGGATTTACAAATGCAAGAATACCAGAACAGGTTAAAAATGGTTGATGCAGAAATGCAGTCTGCACAAGGAGCTGTTAATGCTTCTATTGATCGTTCATTCTCTTATAACTTCAGATAAACCCGATTTCAGTTTTACATGATAACTGGCTTAACTGAATAAATCAGGAAATTTGTTCAAATCTTGTAAATACCTTATTGATATTTTTTAAATATTCTTGGGCTTCAAAACAATCATTTAACTCTTCTTCACTAAAAATATTTTCACATTGGAGCCTCTTTTTAAAATCTCCGCCATTTAAGGCATTCAATGCGTGTTTTTGTACAATTCTGTATGCATCTTCCCTTGAAAAACCTTTTTCTTCAATCAGTTTTAGCAGTACTTTCTGAGAAAAAACTATGCCGCCATACAATTTGGTATTTTTGAGCATATTATCTTCATGAACAACCAGATTTTCAACAACCGTTCTGAATCTATGGAGCATAAAATCAATAAGTATTAGCGAATCCGGAAAAATAATTCTTTCTGCAGAACTATGTGAAATATCCCTCTCATGCCAGAGATTAATATTCTCAAATGCCGTGAGCATATTAGCCCGCACAACTCTTGCAAGTCCGCATAAATTTTCGCAAAGTACCGGATTTTTCTTATGCGGCATTGCAGACGACCCTTTTTGGTTAGCTCCAAAAGATTCTTCTACTTCTCTAACTTCAGTTTTTTGTAAATGTCTTATCTCGGTTGCAAATTGCTCTATTAAACTTGCAATTAAAGCAAGAACAGACATGAATTTTGCGTGCCTGTCACGTGAAATAATCTGAGTAGAAATTTTTGCTGGTTTTAGTCCCAATATATCACAAGTTATTGCCTCTATCTCGACAGGTACGTTACTATAAGTACCAACCGGACCTGAAATTTGTCCAACAGATATTTCTTCAACAGCATTCTTAAAACTTTCTTTTGCTCTTTCTAACCCATCCAGCCAATTTAACAACTTGAATCCGAACGTTGTTATCTCTGCATGAACCCCATGTGAACGTCCGATACAAATTGTATCTTTATACTGAAAAGCTTTTTTGCGGACAACACTTATTAAAGTATCCAGCTCGTTCATTATAATTTTTGAACTATCAACTATTTGAAGGGCGAAAGCCGTATCTATCACATCCGAACTCGTAAGCCCCATGTGAATGTATTTTGCATTATCCTTGCCCACAGATTCATTTACTGCCGTGAGAAAAGCTATTACATCATGCTTAACTTCTTGCTCTATTTCATCAATTCTTTTAAGGCTAAAAGAGGCATTGTCCTGTATATCTTTAAGTACCTGATCCGGTATCACACCAATTTTATTATACGCTTTACAAACAGCTAGTTCGACCTGCAAATAATAATTGAACTTGACTGCTAAATCCCAAATTTTCTTGATTTCTTCCCTTGAATACCTGTCTATCATAATAAAATTATAACAGAAAACAGGGAGGTTTAAAACCTCCCTGTTAATTTTTAATTATTGCGGCTAAAAAGAGATTTCCAAAAGCTTGTCTCAGATTCTATTGCATTTTTTGTATTTTCTCTTCGCCTTTGAGCTTCTTTAACAGACTTTTCTCTCTCTTTTTGCTTCTTCTTATAAGCCCTCTGCTGCGCTTTCTGTTGTTTTTCGTAAGCTCTTTGCTGAGCTTCAGCCTGATCATTAAGTTCTTTTTCTTTTGTAGTAACAGGTGAAATTAAATTATCTACCCAGTTTTGAATTCTGGATTCGGCAGCAGTTGCAGCTATAGATGATGTTAATACTATAGCAAGTAAAGCCGTTAGAATCTTTTTCATATTAATAACTCCTTATTTCTTCTTAGTAGTGGAATTCAAATAATCTTTTTCAGCTTTAACAGCGTCTTTGGTGGCTTGATGTTTATCTTTAGCTTCTTGCTGTTGTTTCTTTAAATCAGCCTGTTTAGCTTCATTAGCCTTTTGCTGTGCTTCCATCTTAGCATTTAATTCCTTTTCCTTATCTGTAACCGGAGCTATTGTCTTATTTACAAGATTTTCTAATTTTGATTCCGCTGCATTAACTGCAATTGAACCTGTAAGCGCAATAATAGCTAATACTGTTAATACTTTTTTCATAATAAAATCTCCTTTCTTCTCTCCGTAACATTTAACCACATAATAATAAACGAGACAAGAAATTTTTTGTTCAAAAAATTTAATTGATTTACCCTATAATTTTAAAGTATAATAAGTTTATGAGCGTTGAGTTACTAGGGTTTCATATCGATAATTATTCATTAGAGGAAGCAATTATAAAAGCCAAAAGTCTGATTGACGGAGACAGAGTTGCTCAGATTATAACCATTAATCCTGAGATGTTTCAAGCTGCAGAAAAAGACCCTTCTTTTGCCGGCATAATAAGAGAGGCTGAAATGGTTATACCTGATGGTGTCGGTGTTGAGCTTGCACTCAAATTTACAGGAAAGAATATTTCAAGAATACCTGGTATTGATTTTGCCAAAAGACTGCTTAATGAAGCTGCATTCTGTAATATACCTGTCGCAATTATAGGGTCTAAAGAAGAAATAGTTATAAAAGCTGTTGAAAATTTACGGAATGAAATTAATGGATTAAATGTGGTATATTACCATGACGGATATTTTACAGATGATAATGAAATCTATTCAGAGTTAAAAAAACATTCACCAAAACTCATACTCACAGCGCTCGGCTCGCCTAAGCAGGAAAAGTTTATATATAATGCAAAAAAAATACTTAATCCGGCGCTAATGATAGGTATTGGTGGAAGTCTTGACGTATGGTCAGGAAGTGTAAAAAGAGCTCCTAAAATATTTCAAAAACTTGGACTGGAATGGTTATATAGAACAATCACACAGCCTTCCAGATTCAAAAGAATTTTTCCGACACTACCTTTGTTTTTGATAAAAGTTTTAAGTTATAAAAATAAAATCTAAGAGGCAAAAATGTTAACAGATAAAGAAAGAGAAGAATTAAAAAAGTCTGCAACAAATGTTCGAAAAAATATTGTTAAAATGGTTCATTGTTCTAAATCTGGACATCCCGGGGGATCGCTTTCCGGAGCAGATATTCTGACTGTTTTATACAAAAAATCTCTCAATATTCCGGTCGAGTGGGATAAGTCGCCCGAATTTGAAGCAAGAGACCGATTTATATTATCCAAAGGTCATGCCTCACCTCTTTTGTACTCAATTTTAGCAATGAAAGGCATTATTCCTGAAGATGAATTAATGACATTCAGAAAAATTAATTCCAGACTTCAAGGTCATCCGGCAAAAAAATATCTGCCTGGAATTGAAACATCAACAGGTTCTCTTGGACAGGGACTTTCTATTGGCTGCGGAATAGCTCTCGGACTAAAACTCAAAAACAATCCTGCAAATGTTATTGTTTACACCGGTGATGGAGAACTGCAAGAAGGCTCATGCTGGGAAGCTTTTATGCAGGCAGCACATCAGAAACTTGATAACCTAATTGCAATTATTGACCGTAATGGACTGCAAATAGACGGAAAAACCGAAGATGTCATGTCTCTTGATAATCTAAACGACAAACTCAGAGCTTTCAATTGGGACGTAATTGAAATTAACGGACATAATTTTGATGAAATATACACCGCAATAGAAAGAGCAAAAAAATGTACACGCCCTTGCGCTATCATCGCTCATACAATAAAAGGTAAAGGAGTCTCATTTATGGAAAATCAAGCCGGCTGGCATGGAAAAGCTCCGAATGATGAACAATTAGAACAAGCATTAAAAGAACTTGGAGAGTAAATTATGGAAATAATTAAAACATGTCCTTTTGCTGAAAGCAGAGTCTGTAACGATGAGTGTCCTCTCTTTATATCACCTGATGATTTAAATGAGTTTGTAGCAGCAAGACTCTCATCTATAGGAGTTTTAAATAAAGCTGATGGCGAATGTTCCCTCAAAATGCTTGCGCTGAGCCAGAGCCGCTATATCTTTGAAAATTCCAACACACGTTGAGGAAGACAAATATACTTACAAGATGAAGCTATCAGAAATTTCTAGAAAGTTCATATAAAATAATTCCTGCAGAAATACTCAAGTTTAAAGACTCTACTTTGCTATCCATCTCTATTGTTACGTTTTTAGTAGCAAAGTTTTTTAGTTTCTGACTCAAGCCTACAGATTCCGTTCCAAACATAATAAGATTTTTAGAAGAAGGTTTATATTCACTCAGCCAAATTGTATTTTCTGATTTCGGAAGTGTTGCGACACGTTCAAAGCCGTCAAACCAAAACTTTAATTTATCAAAATCTTTTACTTCAAAAACTGGAACCTTCCAGAGATTTCCTACTGAAGAGCGAACACATTTCGGATTATACAAATCTACCGTATCACCGTATAAAATAACAGCATCAACTCCGAAAGCCGCAGATGTTCGCAAAATTGTTCCGAGATTTCCGGCATCTTTTATATCTTCAAGCAGAATTACACGATTGTAATTATCACTCCATTCAAGATTCAGCTGTTTTGCAACTGCAACAGCTTTAGGCGAAGTTGAAGTAGAGGATATTTTTGAAAGAACAGCCTCAGTCGTTTCAATTGCCTCAGGGAATTTTTCATAATCTTCAGATTTAAAGATATTTACAATTTCAAGCCCACATTCAAGAGCCTCTTCAATACATTTATCACCCTCTAAAAGAAATAACTTTGTCTCTTCACGATATTTACGCTGCAATAGCTTTGCGGTTTCTTTCACAAGTTCATTGTTTACACTAGTTATTTTCATAAGATTTCAAAATCCTTTAACCATTCCTTTTCTTGAACCGACAACAAATTATAATCAATCATTTTGCCTTCATAACCCATTTTGACAAAAGAATGAATCTTCCCGTCTTTCATATAACAAGAATTTTCAAGCCTTACCCCAAAATACTCAGGATTGTAAAGTCCTGGCTCTATAGTAAATGTCATGTTGTCCTTAATTTCTGTATGAGCAATTTCAGTCTGATTTAAAGCAGGTGGAGCTTCATGAACATTTATCCCTATACCATGTCCAAGCCCATGACCGAAAGAAAATCCCTCTATCTTGTTATCTAAAATTGAATGGGCAAGTTTATCATATTCAAAGCCCGTACTAAACTTTGAATTAAAAGCATTTAAAAACGCTTTTAACACTGTTGTATAGACTTGTTTTTGCAAATTTGACGGTTCTCCTTTGACAAAAACCCTTGTAATATCAGTAGCAAGCCCGCTTTCATAGTACGCACCACAATCTATCAGCACAATAGAACCATCCGCCAGAAATATATCTTTCGCATTTTTAGCATAATGAGCCAATGCTGAATTCTGATTTATTGCAACAATTGAGTTAAAACTTAATGACTTAGCACCATATTTGATAAATTCTTCTCTTAACCTTAATGCAATATCATATTCAGAAATATTGTCATTAGATTCTATATACTCTCTTATTGCTCTGACAGACTTATCCGTTTTTTCAAACGCTATTTTATAAGCTTCCAGCTCTTCTTCCGTTTTTATAGCTTTCATTAGGTTTATTTCAGAACTTTGATGAATTGGCTCCTTTATTAAAGCATAGTCATAAGCATTAATTGAGGCTTTATCTACAACTAATTCACCTTCAAAACTTCTTAAAAATTCATCGCTCTCTTTATCATCGGTAAATAATCTTTGCTCATTCCCATTAATGAAAAGCTTTGCCCAAATCTTTGAAGAGCAGTCATTTGAAAAATCCCTTTTGCCGGTAATAAACGAGACTTCCTCTAAATTTGTTACAAAAATTGGTTTTTCAGGTTTATAATCAATTGGACTCATTGCCTGAATCATTGGTTCATTGTGAGATTCAGTAAAATCATTTATCGGATCAATATTCAAAAGTTTAATCTTATACCCTTTAAACCCCTCTAAACGCTTTTGAGACACTTTTTTTGCAATAATCCCTAATATCTTGTCAGGCGCTATTAGTTTTCGTATCTCATCATCCTGCTTTTGTCCTAACTGCAACTTAACAACTTTTATGCCGGATTTAACCTCATTATCAGCCTGAGTGTAGTATCTACCGTCCACAAAAAGATAGATTCCATCTTGTGTAACCAATGCATCACCGGTTGAGCCTGAAAAACCTGTTAAAGTATACCTTGCATTCTCTGATAAAGCAGGGTATTCAACCAAGTATTTATTAGTACAATTAACTAACAAGTAATCAATATCAAGCCTTTTTAATAAATTTCTCATATTTTTTAGTATAGCACACTATTATAAATTCTTTGCATTATGGGAAAATCCAATTGCAATAGCAAATGGTACCAATAAGAAAAGTTGCTATAACTTCTTAGAAGAATACTTATGCTACTCTGCTAATTAATCTTCATCAACATCAGTTAATTTAATCAAATGCCAGCCAAATTGAGTTTCTACAGGTCCAGAAACTTCACCCTTTTTAAGTGCAAAAGCTGCATCTTCAAAAGGTTTAACCATCATTCCTTTTCCAAACCATCTTAAATCACCGCCATTTCTTCCGGATGGGCATTTTGAATATTCCTTTGCCAACTCTTCAAAAGCTATACCATTTTGTATATCTAAAAGTAAATTCTCTGCCTGTTCTTTTGTATCCACCAAAATATGACTTGCTCTTATTTTCATTTTTTTCCTCCTACTTCTGTACTTGACTTATTCTTTTCATAATAACAAAAGAACGGCAATTAAACAACCGTTCTTCTTTTACATCTAAAAAAAAGGCTAATCTTTCGATTAGCCATAAATATCAACCAACAATTTCTTTAACTTCTGCCTGCAGGTTCTTAGAATCAATCTTGATACTAGGACCCATTGTTGTTGTCAAATAAATTGACTTAACGTAAGTTCCTTTTGCTGCAGAAGGTTTTGCTCTTAAAACTGCATCTACCAGTGTTCCGTAGTTCTTAACTAAATCTTCGTTTGAGAACTGAACTTTACCAATAGGACAGTGAATCATACCTTGCTTATCAGCTCTAAATTCAACTTTACCTGCTTTAGCATCTTTAACTGCTTTTGCGATATCTAAAGTAACAGTACCTGTCTTAGGGTTAGGCATCAAACCTTTAGGACCTAATACTCTACCTAATTTACCTAACATACCCATGCAATCAGGTGTTGCGATTAATGTATCAAATTCAAACCAGCCTTCAGAAATTTTATCAATAATATCTTCTGTACCGTAGAAGTCAGCTCCTGCATCCTTTGCTTCGTTAACTTTTGCACCTTTAGCAATAACGCATACACGAACTTCTTTACCGAGACCTGCCGGTAATACAACCGTTGATCTGATTTGCTGTTCAGCGTGTTTAACTTCAATACCTAATCTCATGTGACATTCAACAGTTTCATTGAATTTTGCAACTTCTTTAGATATTTCTTGTAATTTATTAAGAGCATCACGACCGCTAGCCGGTTGTTGGAAATCAGCTAACAATTCCTGAAGCTTTCTTTGTTTTTTAGTTAATTTTGACATTTTTTTATCCTTTCATGGTATTAGCGGACTAAAGTCCTTCCATTAATCTATTTGTAACTTATATGTGTGTGACTATAAGACGGGGCGGTAATTCAACCTTATTATATTTACCCTTTACCCCTCTTTTACCGTAACACCCATAGCTCTGCAAGAGCCTTTAATCATGTTTACAGCAGCTTCCATGGAAGTAGCATTCAAATCATTCATCTTGATTTTTGCAATTTCTTCTAATTGTTCTCTTGTAATTTCAGCAACTTTAGTTTTGTTAGGCACAGCAGAACCTTTTGATAAGTTTAATGCTTTCTTAATCAAAACCGGAGCCGGAGGTGATTTTGTAACAAAAGTAAAACTTCTGTCTTCATATACATCAATAACAACAGGAATAATATATCCTGCTTGAGATTCAGTTCTAGCATTGAACTGTTTGCAGAAATCCATGATGTTTACACCGTGCTGACCTAGTGCAGGACCAACCGGAGGTGATGGATTTGCCTTACCTGCTTCTATTTGCAGTTTAATTTTACCTACTACTTTTTTTGCCATTTTGTTCTCCTTTCGTGGTACTAACGGGGGGCATCCCCTTCCACGGTCTTAGTGTTGTTTTACTACAGGGTCTGTATGCCGTCCAGCTTGTAGTTTCCAAGCCGGCTTATTACATTTACCCCTATAATTTTTGAATTTGTTTATATTCTAATTCAACCGGAGTTTCACGTCCGAATATAGAAACCATTGCTCTGAGTTTAGCCTTATCCGGATAAACCTCAGTAATATCACCGACAAACTCTGCAAACGGACCGGAAATAATTCTGACTTTTTCGCCAACCTTAACATCCATCTCAACTTTTTGCGTTTGAGCAGTTGAACGGTGAATAATTTTCTTAATTTCACTGTCTTTTGCAGGAATAGGCTTTTTAGCAGAACCTACAAACTTCGTAACACCTGCCGTATGCCTTACAACATACCAGCTATCCTCGTCCATAATCATTTCTACTAATACATAGCCCGGAAAAATCTTTTCTTCTTTTTCCTGTTTTCTTCCGCCTTTTATCTGGGTAATAGTTTTTTGAGGAACTTCTACTCTGAAAATTTTATCACCCATGTTCATATATTCAATACGCTTTTCCAGATTGCTTTTTACTTTATTTTCATAACCTGAATATGTGTGAACAATATACCAACGCTTTTGACTCTTTTTATCAGAAGTTTTGCTACCATCTGCTTCCAGATTTTCTTCCGCTGTTCCTTCATTCATAATATTTTCGTCTTTTTCAGTCATTATTCTTACCCTTCAAATTATAATTTTGATAACAATGCATTAAATATGATATCCACAACATAAATAAAAACAGTGAATACAAATACTATTGCAACAACAAAAAAAGTTTCTACAATAACCTGATGTTTTTCCGGCCAAGTAATTTTGCCCCATTCAGTTTTTACACCCTTAAAGTATGTAATTATATTTTTCTTTGCTATTTCAAAAGTATCATTCATTTTAATCTACCTTTATATAATCGCGCCCTGAAGGACTCGAACCCTCGACATCCGGTTTTGGAGACCGACGTTC
>CAZXQM010000049.1:0-6520 GCA_964643455.1 uncultured Vampirovibrio sp.
AAACAAAAAATTCGGAGGTAAAAATGATGAGATGTAATCATATAAAAAGATTTTTATCAGCAGCGTTATTATTAACGTTTATGATGCCTTCTGGGTTATCAACTATGTGTATTGCAGATGCATATACATATACCGATACGATGACTGGCGCAATGACTTTGTCAGGCGATGTTAGGTTAACGGATAATAATGAGGCAATAACACTCTCTTTGAGAGATTCTGATGTTAAACAGGTTTTAAGAATGTTTGCTGATAAGGCAGGCATGAATATCGTTTTCCATTCATCAGTAACAGGTAATGTTACTTTGGATCTTGTCGACATGCCAATAAACGAGGCATTTGCTCTTGTATTGCAAATTGCAGGTCTGAACTATTACACACAGAATAATACATTGATAGTTATAGCAAAACAAGATGCTGATAACGCAGCTTTTTCAAAACAAGAAATGATGATATTTCCTGTAAAATATGTAAATGCTGCAAAAATAGCTAATTTCTTAAATAAAAATGTTTTTGGTATGCAAAAAGCAGGGCTGTCTGGTGTTGATGCAGCAACGGTAAATACGGCTACAAATGAATTAATTGTTTTTGGTATGCCATCAGATGTCGCAATTATAGAAAAGGTAATTGCTCAGCTTGATAGGGAGCCTTTAACAAAAACATTTGCAGTAAATCATACAACTCCTGCCGAGATGGCAAATATGATTTGTAATATGCTGCTGCCTTCGCGTGGTTCTTCAAGCGGCGGAGGGGGAGCATCTTCTTCTAAATCTGAAAGCGGTAGTACCGGCGGTGCAGCAGGTATTGTGACTGGCGGGGCTGCTACAGCTGGAGGTAGTGATTTAAAACTTGGTGAAGGATTTGTTGCTTGTACTGTTGCAACTTCAACTGCTGCTACTGCTACAGCTTCACCTTTTGATGTACAGAACCTTTCAATTTCATATTTCCCGCAAAGAGGTACGATAACTCTTATGGGTGGTTCTGAAGCTCAGTTGGAAATGATTGAACGTTTTATTAAAGAAAATGATATAAAACAACCTCAAGCTTATCTAGAAATTTCTATTGTGGAATTGAATGAAGAAGGCAGCAAGGAAATGACTAATGCTTGGAGTATAGATTCTAAGAACTGGGTAGTAAGTTTCTCTTCTGATACTACATCAGTTGGAAGATCTTCAAGTCAGGGCGGTCGTTATACCACAATAACCGATTCAACTGGTGCTGAACAAATTGTTCCAAAGAGCAGTAATGCATATATTTCTTGGCAGTTAAACTACTTAATTGAAAATAGTAAAGCCAGAGTTCTTGCTAATCCTAAATTATTAATAACCAGCGGTCAGGAATCAGTAATTGACTTGACTCAAGACTATGTTGAAAAAGTAACATCAGAATTCTTGTCTTCTACTTCGACCGGTTCAGGTGCAAGCGGTTCTGTACAAAAAACGTATACAATTGGTGAAGACCAAGGTATTAAAATTTCATTGACACCGTTCATTTCACCTGAAGGCTATGTAACAATGAATATAAAACCTGAATATTCTACAATTGCAAGAGAAGTTACATCACCTACCTATGATGAAACTACCGGTGAGTCTTCTGAAGATTTACAGGCAACATTATTGAGCAGAAGAAATCTTGATTTGAAGAATATAAGAATTAAAGATGGTGAAACTTTAGCTATTGGCGGTTTAATCCAGGAAGAAGATACAAAGACTGTAAGAAAGATTCCTATTCTAGGTGATTTGCCAATCATTGGTGCAGCATTCAGATCTTCTATTACTTCAAAGACTAAAAATGAATTGGTTATTTTATTAACACCAAGAATTATTAACGATGGCATAGAAGGCACGGTAGCGGATACTTTATAGAGAACAATGTCTAATCAACTGGAAAAACTTAAACATAGCATAAAGAAAGAATACGTTAGTAATTTTGAATTAAACCTGATGAAATCATCAGGTTTTATTCCAGTAGACAAGCGACAATCTGATTTCTTTGTGATTTTAAAAAAAGATGCTGCAGACAATAAAGCTCAGATAGCATCAATCATAAAAGAAAAGTTCAAAGATTTAACTCCGCAATTTATTCCTATATCAAGTAAAGATTTTGATGAGGTATTCAACAGTATCACTAGCGTAGAGCTTCCTAAGATTGAGGAAGAGAGTTCTGAGCTTAATGCTGAAGAAATACTGGTCTCGATAGGCTGGCTCACGCGTGAACAATTAAATGAATGTATGGGGCTTGCTCGTGAGCGTAGTGTGCCTTTAGATACAATTTTATTTGAAAAAGAATATCTGTCATACGATAGAGTTGTATCATATTTAAAAAAGAAGTATGGATGCGATGTTATATCAAGTTCTCAAATTAAAGTTGACGAAAAGATTTTAAAGAAACTGCCGGATGATATAATAGAAAAGAAACAAGTTGTTATTATGTCAATGGAGGGCAGTAAACTTGGCGTAGCCATGGTTAACCCTAATGACAAATATACAATCAGAGATATTTCTCTTTCTACCGGTCGTTCGTTAAACGTATATTGTATACCTTCATTTGAGTTTGAGAAGTATTTAAAAGAGTATTTTATAGCTCGAAAAATTGCACAATCCTTAAAAGAAACAGAACGTATTATCCAAAATATTGAAGAGGAAGCTGCAGAGTTCAACAATGAACAATCTTTGTGGACACAGGTTGAAAAAGAACTTCAGGATGCGAGCGGTAATGTTGCAAAATTTGTTTATAAAATTATTACCGATGCCATTGATGCAAAAGCTTCCGATATTCATATTGAGCCTCGTATTGGTTATTATGTTGTAAGAACACGTTCTGACGGTCTTTTGAAAAAAGTTCTTGAAATACCGGGGAGTATTGAACAAGCTGTAATTACAAGGTTTAAAGTTCTGGCAAGAATGAATATTGCCGAACATAGGCGTCCACAGGACGGTACGTTCTCAATCAAATATAATGATAGAATGTACGATTTCCGTATTAATACGCTGCCTGTATCCGGAAAAGAAAAGGTTGTAATCCGTGTTTTGGCTCCGGCTGTAAGTTTAAAAGCTGCTGGTGATAAAATCATCATTCCAGGAGCTGAAGAATCAGATATACAAAAGATTCATGATATGGTACAGTGTCCAAACGGTATTATTTTAACATCTGGTCCGACAGGTTCAGGAAAAACAACAACCCTATATACTATTTTGAAATCTTTGAACAAGGAAGATGTTAATATTACAACAATTGAAGACCCGATAGAAATTAAGCTTGAAGGTATCAATCAGTCTCAGGTAAACCCAAAAGCAGATATTACATTTGCTTCCTGTATGAGAGCTATTTTAAGACAGGACCCTGATATCATACTTATTGGTGAAATCCGTGACTTTGAAACATTAGAGGTTGCTATATCCGCTGCTCTTACAGGTCACCTTGTATTAAGTACCGTTCACACAAACTCTGCAGCAGCAACAGTTACCCGTTTAATTGAAATGGGTGCAAAAGATTATCTGGTATCTTCTACCCTAACCGGTGTTATTGCACAACGTCTTGTAAGAAGATTATGTGATAAATGCAAGGAAGAGTATATTCCTACTGAAGAAGAAGTAAAGCATATTACAACAAATCCTGAATTACAGAAAGAATTATTAAATACAAAACTATACAGAAAAAAAGGTTGTAAAGAATGTGGATATTTAGGGTATACAGGGCGTCTTGGTATATATGAAATTATGCCTATAACAAGAGAGATTAAGAAATTGATTGCACAAGGTGCGCATGATATAGAAATTGAAGATGCTGCAGTGGCAGCCGGAATGAAAACCCTTAAAACTTCATGTCTGAATCATATAATTGCAGGAGCAACGACATCAAGTGAATTTGTAAGAGTTTTGGGTTATGCAAGTGATTAGTAAAGTAAAGTAAGATAAGATAAGAGGTTTAGTATGCCAATATATAGTTATACAGCGCTTAAACAAGGAAAAGAATTAGTAAGAGGTGAGGTTACAGCTTCTAACCTGAAGGATGCAAGAGATGTAATTCGTCAGATGGGGCTTGTACCTACTCAGGTTCGAGAATATGTTGATGTTAAGTCTAAAAAAGCAAAATCTATAGCATCTTTATCTTTGAATGAGAAAATAGATTTTATTTCGACTTTGCAAATATTACTTACTTCAGGTATTCCGGCTGTTGAATCACTTATGTTTATGGAGCAGGAAGCTGCTAAGAAAAAGATTCGTGATATGTCTAGAATTTTGAAGACGCAGATTATGGGTGGTTCTACTTTTGCTGATACGTTAGCAAGGTATCCTCAAATTTTCGGTTATATATTCATCGGTCTTGTAAAAGCCGGTGAAGAAGCCGGTGAATTGGAAAAAACGCTTGAACGTATTAAAGAATTGCTTACCAAACAGGCAAATATTAAAGGTAAGGTTATAGGTACTTTAATGTATCCGATGTTCGTAATTGTACTGTCATTTCTTATCGTTATCATAATGTTAGTATTCGTATTTCCGGCATTTAAGGATATGTTCGCACAGCAAGATAAAGCTCTTCCTTGGATTACCTCAATGATGATTCTTGCAGGTGATTATTTAAAAACATATTGGTTTACAATTCCGATATTTGTTGTTGCTGTTGTTGCGTTTTGTTATATATTGTTAAACTGGAAACCGGCAAGAAGTATTCTTGATAGTATAGTTTTAAAAGTACCGCTTCTTAACAATCTGATTATGTATTCTAATTATTCAAACTTTATGTCAGTATTGAATGTATCATACGATGCGGGTATTCCTGTAGTGGACTGTTTACATTTGGCTGTAATAACGTTAACAAATTCTGTATTGAAAAACAAAATGAGCAAAGCTGTTGTAAAAGTACAACAAGGTTTGCAGGTTTCTATGGCATTAAAAGCAACAGGTGTTGTTCCAAAGATGCTTCTATTTATGATTTCTACCGGTGAACAATCAGGTCGTTTGGGTGATATGCTTGAAAAGGGTGTAAACTTCCTTGATAAAACTCTGGATGCAATTATTGATACTCTAACTAAAATGATTGAGCCGATAATGCTTATTGTAATTGGTAGTATCGTTCTTGTAATGGCTCTGGCACTCTATCTGCCGTTGTTCCAGTCATACATGTCATAACCATTGGAGAGAAGGAATATGGAAAATAAAGAGATTTTAGAACTAACAACTTCTGCTTGGCGGGAAAAAGTATATATAGAAACTGCCGAACATATAATAAGAGGGTATGTTTTTATGCCAAAAATCGGCAAAAAGAGTAGGTTGTTATCTGAAATTCTCAATACCAATAAGCACTTTATTGCGGTTAAGAATTGTACTATAGAATCAAAAATAATGCCTCAAAAAGATGTAGAATCTTACGATTTTATGCAGGTAAATATTTCAACAATACTTTTGATGAGACCTTTGTATGAGGACTAAGACCTACGTTATTACAGGAGCAACGTCAGGAATAGGCGAAGCCTTGATTAAAAGGCTTGCTAAAAATAACATTATTTTTGCAGGATATAGAAACGAAAATAAACGTAATTTTTTAACTGAAAATTCATCCAATATTATTCCTTTTTATGTTGATTATGCGAAGCCTGAGACAATAAAAGCTGCAGCGAATTTTATTCTTTCTAAAACGGCAAAAGTTGATACTCTTGTAAATGTAGCAGGTTGTGTCATTGCAGGACCTGTTGAAAAGATTGAGATGAGCGAGATAAGAAGGCAGTTTGATGTAAATGTTTTCGGGCATCTGGAATTCACAAAGGATTTGATGGAGGTTCTTGCAGATGGAAAAATAATTAATATAAGCTCTATGGCAAGTTACGGAATATTTCCTTTTATATCACCATACTGTGCATCAAAACGCTGTATGGATATGTTTTTCAACTCGCTGCTTATAGAAAATAAGAAAAATATTCAGGTTGTCTCAATAAAACCCGGAGTTATAGCAACACCTCTATGGGGAAAATCTGTGACTGAGAATTCACAATACTTAGATAACTGTCAAGGATATGAGCCGGAGATGCGTTTCCTTGTTAATAATGCTAAAAAAAATGAAGCAAACGGGCTTTCCGCAGATAGGGTTGTTGACGTAATTTTAAAAGCAGATAATGCAAAAAATCCAAGACTCAGTTATACAGTAGGTAAAGATGCTTTTGTAGCGGGACTTGTTTCAAAACTTCCTCAAAATATTGTGAACGCACTGGTAAAATTTGGATTAAAGACCAGAGTAAAGAATTGATTTCTTGTTTTAAAGAAAAAAAAGACCTTGTAAAAACCAAGGCCTGTCCGTTTAAATAAGAAGAGAGAGCTTTATATCCAATACAAAAACGGTCAAGATATTTTTTGCTATTTGGTTGTCAAATTTTTTACAAAACTTTACAAAATGATTAAAGAATATTATGTTTGCTTGTCTTCGAGTTCAATTATTAATATAATTTATTTAAGAAATAATGAACAAAAAAAAATATTTTTCGTTATACTGTTATAGAGGTTACAAAATGGAAAGTAAGTGTTCA
>CAZXQM010000049.1:6620-14803 GCA_964643455.1 uncultured Vampirovibrio sp.
AAAATATTTTTCGTTATACTGTTATAGAGGTTACAAAATGGAAAGTAAGTGTTCAAAATACGAAGGTTTATTTGTTTTTACGGATGATGCAACTTTGAAAGAGCATCTTTTAGAGTGTGAAGAATGCCGTAAAGAACAAGAAAAAATGGATAAAGTTTCGGAGTTAATAAGTGAAGTTAAATCTCACTATTGTTCAAAGTCTAAAACTAAATCTTTGTTTAAAGTTACCTGTATTTTAATGCTTCTTCTGTTGTCTACAGTTTCCATTGGTATAATAGGGAATTATGATACAATGATAGATACTTTGCAGTATGGAGATGTTCTTTCTGCAGAGGACTTAGGTTTTCCTGTTGATTCATACGGGCTCATAGTGGTGGGTGAATGAACTTTAGTAAATTAATAAAGACAAATAAAAATAATATAAAAAATATAATAAAATTGATTACCAAAAGTGATAATGAAGATTTAGAGCAAGAGGTATATATAAAGTTATGGAAAAATTCCAATAAATACAAAGAACAGGGTTCTCTTAAGAGTTGGATAGGAACAATTGCAAAAAACACTTCAAAAGATTATTTAAAATCTGCAAAGTATAAGTATGACCAGGTTTCGACATCTGATGAGTATGTCCTTACAAGTATTCAAGACAAGAAAAAATCCCCGGAAGGAAATGCACTTTCGCTTGAACGCCGGCAGCGTATAATTAAAGCTATAGACAGTTTAAAGCCCAAATTGAGAGAAACAGTAATATTATGTGAAGTTTTCGGATATACTTATGAAGAGGCAGCTCAAAAACTAAAATGTCCGGTAGGAACGATAAAATCAAGGATTTATAACGCTAAAAAGGAATTGGCAAGTAAGTTAGAAGATTTATTATAATAATAGAGAGGTAAATTATGAAAAAATTAGCGATTATGATGTGTGCACTATGCGTTGTATCATCAGCAGCATTTGCATCAGAAACAGCTGATAAAGTTAGTGAAGCTGATGCATCAAAAAACTTACAGGTACATAATGAAGGGATTCAAAATCCGCCTTCAAGAGAAGAAGTGATGAAGATGAGAAAGGAGAGAGAAGCGGCTTTTGAGCAAAAGTTAGGATTAACAGAGGAACAAAAGGCAAAAGTAAAGGAATTACGCTTTAAAGGGCATCAGAAAATGGAACCTGTAATGGAGGAGATTAAGCTGAAAAAACAGGAAGCAAGAATCGTTAAACTGTCAAGAATTTCTGTAGAAATGCAGGAAGAAAAACTGGCAGCTATAGATAAAGAATTAACTAAGTTAGAGAAAAAGGCGAAAGAAATCAGAAAACAGAATATGAAAGATTTTGAATCAATACTGACAAGAGATCAAAAAAAGATTCTTAAACAAATGAAAAAAGAAGGCAGAGAAAACTTTAAACGCGGTCAACGAATTTGTCCTCCACCTTGTCCTGCGGAATGAAGTTTTGAATGGTAAGTGTTAGATAAAAATACGGCTGGAAATATTTCCAGCCGTATTTTTATCTAATATTTTATATTATTCTATGCTGCTTGACTCAATGCTCTTGATGCTGACATTGCAACTTGCGGATTTGGATCTGCTTGAGCTAATGAATATAGTGTGTATAATTCCTCTGTGTATTCCGGTCTTTGGATGTATCTTAGGGCATCGATAGCTGCAATTTTTACTCCTGCATTCGGACTGTATCTTAGAGCATCAACTATAGCTGCAGAGCCCGGCAGATCTGTCAGAGGTACAACATTTTCTGTATGTTTTTCTACTTCATCTGTGTAAACTTTTGCAAGAATTGCCATTGTATAAAGTGCATATTCTTTATTTCTTTCAGCCATTTCCATAGGAGATAGTTCATTTGCGAGTGCAAATTCTGCTTCTGTTACTTCAAACGGAAGCTTGATGTCCTTTTGATTTTGCTGCTTTGAGCTTTCTATAACAAGAAAATTAGCAATCAGTTTTTTTCTTGCATCTACCTGAGCCGGTGTAGGTGCTGCAAGGTTTGTTGAATCTTTTTTAGAGATATCAATAAGTCCGGAGAACACTTCTTTTACAATATACGGAACTGCATTTTCAGGATTATCGAGGGAAATTCTTGCGATTTCTTCCATCTGTTGTGCTTGTGTATCATAATCTTCGCTTGTAAGGTTGGATATAACAAGAGGGATATCAACATCCGGAGTTATTTCTTCTCCAGGAATAATTTCGGGTCTTTTAATTTCTATTGTATCTTCTGTTATTACTTTATCTTCTGCGGCTTGAAAAGTAATATTATTACTTTCTGCTTTTTCTGCTTCTATTGTTGTATAGTTTGCCTGCGGAACTTCTACGGTTATTTCTGCCGGCGCACTTTCTTCATTATCAATATTTTCCTCTATCTCTGTTAATTCTTTTGTTTCTTGAAAATTCTCTGCGAATTTTGCAGCTTCCAAATCTATTTCAAGTTCGTTTTCTATAGCCGGCAGAATTACATTTGTTGTGTGATATGTTACAGGAAATTTTACCGGAAGAGGATTACAGTTTAGCATGTTATAAGTTAGAAGCTCATTGGAGTATGGGTAATCATAAACTTTTCGAGGATTTGTGTTAACAGTAGGATTATCAATTTCTATATCAACCGCATTGTATATTCCATTGTCATCCGCATAACTTATTTTGTTATTTCCGGCATTAACTTCCGGCTTTTTGATGTTAATTTTTACAGCATTATAATTTGGTCTGTTAACATCGTAATTAAATGATTGAACCATACTTTACTTCCTTTCGACACATACATATCTGTTGAATTAAAGCTTGTAAACATGAAAAATTGCCTGATTTTTATACTATTTTTACAAATATTTACAAGAACAAATAATTAAAATATGAATAGCATTAAATATTAATGACGTCAAGCCCTTTAAATTCAAATATAGGTTTAGTATTATTCTTCAATTTTTCTTCCGCAAGCAGACAGCCGACAATAGCTTCCAGCTGTGCAACCGGCATCATATTTACCGGAAGTGAGTCAAATCCGTATTCGTATTTTAAAACAGATTGGAAAAATTTGCAGTCCGCACTGGAGCGTTCTTTAAAATTTGAATATAGATTAAACTTTTGTCTGGCAAGATATACTTCATATCTGGAAATATCAATCCCGTCATTTTTTAGCTTAAGAAATAAATCACTTCCTCTGGCGGAAAATCTTTGCATCCAATTGTCTTTGTTCGGAAATTCGTTTTCTTTTGAGTGAATAAGCTGGTATGGTTTGGATAAAACCCGCCACTTGCCATCCAACATTGTATTATCCCAGGGAATTGATATGCAAAAAACGGACTCTTTTAATGAAGTATAGTTACTGAAAAAGAATTGAACATCATTCATTGAAAATAATTTATCAACATAAATTAATTTTTTTGTAGCAATTTCTCTTACTGCAACTCCGCTTTCAACGGATGAAGAAGGTCCGAGTGATATTCCGACAGCAAATTGTATCATAATCCGAAATCCTCATCTTCTGGTATTATAGCATCCAGCTTTATAACACGTTTTTCTTCTGATGGCATATTAGGACTCATCCTTTCATTATCAAGATTAATATATAACTTCATATTACTTTCAGAAAGCTTCTTAGTTCTGCGTTTTTTAATTCTTCCTTTGTTTTCTTCAAGCAGTTTTCTGGCTGCCGGAGAAATAGAATCTTCTTCAACTTCTGCAATAACCTTCTGTCTCTGTTTTTGTAATGTTTCTTGTTGTATTTTGGAAAGCTGCATTGTATTGTTATTTCCGGCGTTAAATTCACGGTTATATTTATTTTTCAGAATCAGAATTTCTACCCTTCTGTTGGCAGGGTCTTTAGGAGAAATAGCAGTTTCTCGCGGTCTTGTATCTGCATATCCAACTGCGGAGAAGAGAGAAGGAGAGAAGTTGAATCGGGAAATCATATATCTGACAACTGATGAGGCTCTGGCGGCAGAAAGTTCCCAGTTAGAAGGGTATCGGAAGCTGCTTATAGGATTGCTGTCCGTGTGGCCTTCAATTTTCATTGCGTGAAGTATAAATTTTTTGCAAATAAGTAATCCGACTTTATCAAGAAGTTTTTTTGCGCTGCTACTAAGCTCAGCAGATGCCGGTGCAAACAGGTACTTATCGTCAAAAGTTATCAATAGTCCGTCGTCAATAATTTTTGTGGTAACTCCATCCAGTTCTCCGGCTTCAGTAAGTTTCTTAATAGACTCTTCTATTTCTTTAAATGATTCTTCTTCATATTTAGGGCTTATGTATTCCGGCATTAGACTCGGAATAAAAGAATTTCCTTGTGCTTGCTGGTCAAATATCGAAAAGCGGTCGTCCATACTGGACTGCTGCCCGTCAAATATTGAGAAGGCATTTCTGAGAGATTCCTCCAGTTTTACAAAATCGGTTGTATCAACTTGCGTAACAGCGTACAATATAACAAATGTTGCAAATAAAAGGGTAATAAAATCCGCATAAGATACAAGCCATCTGTCTATATTTTCACGTTCAAAATTCTTCTTCTTTTTTCTAGCCATTACTGCGTGCTTCCTTGTTATCTTCCAGTATAAACGAACGCAGTTTTCTTTCAATCAGAATAGGACTTTCTCCTGCCTGAATAGATAATACACCTTCCAGTATTATATTTTTATACAACATAACATCTTGAAAAATGAATTTTATACGTGTGCTTATTGGAATCATAACCAGATTTGCTGCAAACAGACCATATATTGTTGCAACGAAGGCAACTGCAATTCCGCCGCCAAGTCTTGAGGGGTCAGAAAGGTTTTGCATAACTTGAATTAACCCCATAACAGCCCCGATAATACCTAGTGTAGGAGAGTATCCGCCAAAAGATTCATAGACTTTTGCAGAATTATTTACATAGTTTTCAAGTTGGTCAATTTGATTTTCCATTATTTCTTTAACTAGAATCGGATCAGTACCGTCTACTACAGCGCCAAGTCCGAGAGTCAGGAGTGAGTCAGATGCATTATTAATATCCTTTTCAAGTGATATAATCCCTTCTTTTCTGGCTTTTGTAGCAAAACTGCCGATTTCTGTTATTAATGCATTGAAATCTGATTTTGGAGGGATAAAAACATATTTTAACATTTTTATTGCAGATATCAGTATTTTATGCGGAAAACTTAAAAGTATGGCTCCTGCAGTACCTCCAAGAACAATAAAAGCAGCTGTTATTTGAAGAAGTTGACCGATATTGCCGCCTTCTATTACCTGCCCTATCAGAATCATTGTAATTCCGAAAAACAGTCCTATGACTGCAAAAATATCCATAGTTATCTCCGAATCGTATACTATTCCGTATACATTAAACTATATTTTTGTACTCTTGAAATCCTTTAAATATAGGAAATAGAGAGATTAGAATACGCTTAGAAGCCTGTTTTAGCAGCTAATACTTTTTATTAAAGTCTTGCATTCTTTCTCACAACTGTAATACCACCCTCTGAGACATAAAATCCTCTTGCAATATCTTTTTCTCTATCGACTCCAATCTTTGTATACGGGGGTATTACAACGTTTTTGTCAATAATTGCTTTTCTGATTTCAGAGTATCTTCCTACATTAACATTTTCCATCAAAATACTGTCATAAACCTGTGAGTAACTGTTAATTTTAACTTCCGGTGAAAGCACGCATCTTGAAAGCATTCCTCCGGATACAATACATCCTTCTGAAACCATTGAATTTGTTGCCATTCCGACTCTGTCACCCTGCTGCCATATGAATTTTGCAGGCGGGTAATTGTAATTAAAAGTTCTTATCGGCCATTCTTTGGAATATAAATTCAATTCGGGTTCATATTCAAGAAGATCCATATTTGCCTGCCAGTAAGCGTCAATTCCGCCTACATCACGCCAATATCCTTTTTCTTTATCTGTCATTCCCGGAAAATGATTTTCGTTAAAATTATATATAAATATTCTTTTTCCTTGTTTTAAAAGCATTGGGATTACATTTTTGCCAAAATCGTGGTTGGAGGATTCAATTTTTGCATCTTCATCAAGGGCATCCAACAAAATATTTTTATTAAAAATATAATTCCCCATAGAAGCAAGGCACATATTAGGATTGTTAGGTATGGCTTTTGGCGGAGCTGTTGGTTTTTCCACGAAACCGGTAAGTCTCCATTCTTCATCTACTTCGATGATTCCAAATTCATGTGCCTCTTCAAGCGGGATTGGAATGGCTGAAATTGTTAAATCCGCATTGTTTTTCTTGTGGTATTTGAGCATTTGAGATACATCCATCTTATAAACGTGGTCTCCGCCAAAGACACAAACATAATCAGGATCCTCGTCATGTATATGAAAAGCATTTTGGTAGACCGCATCAGCTGTACCCTGATACCACGTTCCTCCGGTTCTCATTTGTGCGGGTACCAAATCAACATACTGGTTTAAAAATGGAGATAGTGCCCAGCCTTTAGAAATATGTTTGTTTAAGGAATCCGATTTATATTGGGTTAAGACTTTTATTTTGAAGAAACCGGAGTTAATAAAATTATTCAAAACAAAATCAATAATTCTATACCTGCCGCCAAATGGTACTGCCGGTTTTGCTCTGTCCTGAGTAAGAGGGAAAAGGCGCTTTCCTTCTCCACCAGCTAAAATCATAACCAATGCGTCATCAATAGACATATAACCTCCTGTTTCTTCATTTTTAGATACAGAAATTACTTTACATTTCCTGCCATACTTATTCTATCAAATTTCAAGCCGGATTGCACTCATCCTTAAGTATGGTTAATATGCTTAATAAAATAAGAAATTAATAAAAGATGTTGTTGAAATTAGCGGCATGGAAGTTAAATATTCAAAGGCTCAAATACAGGAAACTGTTGTAAATTACTTAAAGTTCCAGTTTAGTCTAGACGAAGAAACTGTAGAAAATGCAGCACAAGATGTTACAGAAAAAGTGGAAGAACTGCCGCAAGATAAAAAAATTGCAGTGTATTATACAGGCAAAGATTGTCCGTTTGTTGAAGATATGTTGAAGGTAATTGAGGGTGCTCAAGAGCAGGAAAAAATTTCTTCAAAATATGAATTCTATCCGGAGGCAGATTCAAGGTCTAAGGTTTTTTTAGACGGGCAAATGGCTATGGTTTATGTAGAATTTAAAAATGCTTGCGGAGATTTCTGTAAAGTTAAACCTGCAAATAAAGAGATTTTAAAGATAGAAGATTTGGTGCTGAAAAAGCTGTAAAAATTCCGGAGATATTAAAATATTTTAAAGATTGGTAAGCTATTCATTATGCGTATGTTATAATAATTTTATGAGCAGAATCAGAAAGCTTTATTATTTTGATAAAAAAAATATGCAAGAAATGGTTTCGTTTCTGAATAATAGTGATGCTCTCATTAGTCAGGTTATGTTAAATCCGTTTTTACCGTTGCATCACCTGCTGCCCTTAAAGTTTAAGTTTCTTCCGGAATCTTATGTTTTAAAAGTTAATAAAGAAATCAAAGGATTAATTACGATTGCGCCTTCAAAATGTCCGACAAAGCGTTTGGAGATTTTACGTTTGTTTTTTGAAGAAAACTGTTATGAAGATGCCAGTGAACTTATTCAGTTTGCGGTTTCAAAATACAAAGCTTTAGGGGCAATATCTTTTATAGTGAAAGTAGATGATATATTGCCGGATTTGTTAAGAGTTTTTGTGTCAAAGTGTGGTTTCAGTCAGCTTTCTTATGAAAGATTATGGAAAGTTCCTCTTCCTGAAAATCCGGAATTTAATCAGGAGGATTTTAGAGCGTTTAGAAATACCGATGCTGCTGTTGTTGCAGATCTTTATAATGAATCTTTGCTTCCGCATTTCCGTCCGCTTTTGAGTGTTGAGGCAAAAGATTTCAAGGATACTGTTTTTAGCGGGCTTTCATATTTTAGTGAATATAAGTATGTTATAGAGGATAAAAGAACAAAAAGTATTTCAGTGTACTTATCAATTAAAACCTCTGACAATACAAATTACATTTTTGACATTATCCAGTCATCAGGTGTAGAAGTTGATATAAATTCTGTAATAAATTTTGGTATAAGTCAAGTGCAAAAACGGCAAAAATTGTTTAATGTATTTGTAAAAACAAAAAAATATACTCAATTTGGCGAAAAACACGAGCAGATTTATATGGAACATCGATTTGAATGTGTACAAAACCAGATTGTATT
>CAZXQM010000050.1:0-14649 GCA_964643455.1 uncultured Vampirovibrio sp.
TTTGACAAAGAAACTGAAAATGGTCTTAAATTTGTAGAATTTTATGCGCCGTGGTGCGGTTATTGCAAAAAACAGGAAGATGAATTAAAACAAATGGACAAAGTTTGGATAGGTCAGGTTAACACTGATGATAATTCTGAACTTGCAATCAGGTGGGGCATACATTCTTTCCCTACATTTCTTGTCATGAATAACGGCAAAGAAGTGGAACGCTTCAGCGGAATGCGAAAAAAAGAAGATTTGATGAAGATTATGATGAAGCATTTGGTTTAAAGGACAAATGTATTGAATTCGCAGTTCTTAAGCTGCGGCTAACAGGTATTACTTGATATCAATGTGAAAACCGGCGATTTTTGAGTTATCAAAAGGAGAGAAAATGAAAAATCTGTTAATTATAACAACAAACTATTCCGGCTGTGATTGCGCTAATCCGGAATGCAATTGTATACAAAATACGGGAGTTTTTCTGGAGGAGTTTGCAGTACCTTATCTTGTTTTTCAAAAATCTGATGTAAAGACAGTTATTGCAAGCCCCAAGGGCGGGTTATCTCCTGTAGATGAAAATTCCATGTCCTGCTCAAATCCAGAAGAATGGGATGATTGTATCAAGATTTTGCGTGAGACAAAGAAATTATCAGAAATAAATCCTGATGAATTTGATGGAGTATATTTCCCCGGCGGTCATGGTCCAATGTTTGATTTAGCAAAATGTCAGGAAACTGCAAAGCTTGTAAGTGATTTTTATAATAAAGGTAAACTTGTAAGTGCTGTATGTCACGGCTCTGCAGGATTAATTAATGCAAAAAAAACTGATGGTGAATCAATTCTTAAAGGGAAACATGTTACCGGCTTTACAAATGAAGAGGAAGGAATTGTAAAGTTAAAAGAGCTTGTACCGTTTCTATTAGAAACAAAAATTCGGGAATTGGGCGGTAATTTTATTGCCGGAAAACCTTGGGCTGAGCATGTAGAAGTTGATGGAAACATAATTACCGGTCAGAATCAAAATTCGGCACTATTGATTGCGGAAAAAATACTTGAATTTTTTGAACAATCCTCATAATTGTAGCATTTTGTAAAAATCTTTGCGGGCATAATTTTGAACTTTCTTCATTATTTTTTTATTAAAAATAAAGCAATATGAGATTATTGTGAAAAGGATATCTTGCCGTTTATCCGGCTTATAATCAAGGATTTTTCTCAACTTTGTATTCTTTTCAATATTCGGCTTAGAGTCAATAAACTTTTGATAATTTCCCCAAATCTCATTTTTTGTATATGCTAAGCACTCTTTCATTGTCTCAAAGTCCGGAATATATTCTTCATAAAGGGCAAAAAACTTTTTATAATTTAGTCCGACATTTGTAGAATATATCTCTTTCATAGGCAGATTTACTGCCGGTATATTTCTGTAATAAGGAAGTGATACAAGGGTTCCCGAATATGAGCCGATAACAATATCAAAATTATAGTTATAAATTTCTACCGGTAAAGATGATTTTAGCAGACAAAACTTTTCATTGTTTTTGTAATATGAAACCAAATGCGGTAAAAGCGTATCTTTGTCTCTTGGATGAGCTTTAAAATAAACATGATATCCGAGGTTCATAAAATAATCTATATATTGTTTGTAATACTTAAGCGCCGAATCATTTCCGAGTTTTTTGTATATATAATGTCCGATAAATAAAACATTCCTTCTGGTCGGGAGTTCCGCTTGTTCACCCAGTATGCTGATTACTTTATCTGAAATTTCCAGAAACTTTGCTTTATTAATATACAGGTATTCTATATCAGGAGGAATATTTACAAGATCAAATTTATCCAAAAATTTGGTAACATAACATCGTTTTAAATTCTTGAAATTTTTTAAATCCGCAATTGCATACCCTGCCCCTTCATCAAAAATATACCATGCCGGATGTTTGTTTAGAAAACAGAAGAGTTTGGACATTACCGTAGAATAAACTTCATCATAATCACATAAATGAATGTTATTCATAATTTCTCTTTCTTTTTTGAAAAACAATACTTTTTTAAATTTATGTAAACTGGCAATCTTCAAAGATGTTTCACAAAAATCTTCATCCTGCGAAAAAGATAAAATAATCAGTGTGTCTTCTTCTGTATTCTCTATCACAGTCAACGCATTGATAAGAGAAATAAGACCTGTTGTTATAAATAATCTCTTCATACTTCAAAATATTCTTTAAAAATATTATAACATAACGTTATATTTTTCATATTTCATACTATTACATTATATATATTATACAGTAATACAGTATTAGTCAAGTGATTTTATAGCGTACTGTCGGATGTATTTTCTTTAAAAATCAAAAGATAATAAAAATAGATGAGCAGTATAAAAAAATTATTTGGAAAACGCATACAAGAACTCCGAAAATCTAGGAAAATTACACAAGAGAAACTTGCTGAAATGGTTGGAATCGGGACTCCAAATATCAGCTATTTTGAGACGGGTAAATTTTCTCCATCAATAGAAACACTTGAGAAGCTTGCGAAAGCTTTAAATGTTGATATATATGAGCTTTATATGTTTAAGCACCTTAAAACTTATGAAGAAATTAAAGCTGAACTAACGGATGTAATTAATTCAAATGAAAAAGTTTCGCGTATGCTTTACAAGTTTTACTTGAGTATAAAATAATTTATTTCCCAATGCAAAAATTCTCAAAGATATTGTTGAGAATATCGTCTGTAATCAGTTCGCCCGTAAGTTCATCCAATGCAAGAAGGGCAGATTTAACATCAATAGAAATTAAATCTTGTAACTCTTTTAGCTGTGCCGCCAAAAGTGCTTGTTCCATTGCATTTTGTGCTTTTCTCAAACATTCTTGCTGGCGGGTATTAGTTACAAAGTCAAGGGTTTCAGGATTAATATCGCAAACCCGGCTTTTCAGAAGTTCTTTTAATTCTTCCACTCCTTCTCCGTCGAGTGTCGAAATATAGAGTAAATCAGGTTTACGCTCGCTTATCAAGTCGGACTTGTTAGCCACAACTATATGTTTTTTGTTTGCCAAAAGTTTTAAAACTTCTTCATCATCTTTATCCAAGCCCTTTGAAGCATCAAAGATAAATAAAACCAAATCCGCTTCGTCAAGCGATTGTTTGGAATACTCTATTCCGATTTTCTCGACTTTAGATATTTCTTCCGACTCTCTTATACCTGCCGTATCAACAAGTGTTACAGGAATCCCCAAATCAAGAGTTTCCCTTAAAACATCACGTGTTGTTCCCGCAATATCTGTTACAATAGCTCTATCCAAACTCAAAAGTGCATTGAAAAGCGAAGATTTTCCGACATTAGGCTTTCCGATAATTGCAACTGACGCACCTTGTCTGAATATGTTAGAAGTATTAGCCCCCGCCAGAACTTTATCTATTTCTGCAATGATTTTTTCAAAACTTTCTCTCAAATAATCGTATTCCGGCTCTTTGACATCTTCAGGAAAATCAATCCCCGCCGTAATTTTAGATAAAACTTCAAAAATATCATTTCTAATATTGTTAATTTTTTCTTTCAAAACTCCTGAAAGATTTTTCATGGAAACTTTTGCAAAATCTGAGGTTTTGGAATGAATAATATCTGCAATGGATTCTGCCTGAGATAAATCCATTCGCTTATTCAGAAATGCACGTTTTGTGAACTCGCCTTTTTCTGCAAGTCTTGCACCATTTCTAAGAACAAGGTTAAGAATATTTCTTACTACCTGAATCCCTCCATGGCATTGGATTTCTACGACATCTTCACCGGTGTAGCTATTTGGAGCAAAAAACGGAAGTACAATAACTTCGTCTATAAAAATTGGATTAGCAGCGGAGCTTTCTGCCTCCTGAGAAAAGCTAATTACGGGAAGAGTGAGTTCCTGTATTTCTTCTTCTGTATTAGCCATTCCCTCGCAGGAATTAGGAGCTTCCTGCGCTGCAACGGGATTCCCTGTTTCTTCCCCAACCGAATGAGAATCAGCAGAGCCGTTCGGAATGGTATTATCCACAATCCAGCCGTGTTTATATTTTCCCTTCTCAAACTCGGGATTTGTAAAAATCTTATTGATTATATCAAACGCTTTGCCGCCTGAAATTCTTATTATTCCAACTCCGCCCATGCCGGCAGGTGTTGCGGGAGCAGCTATTGTATCAAATTCATCCAGAATATTCATAACTTTATTGTAACTCAAAAACATTCGACATATAATATTCGTATGAGAATAAGCGAATTAATTAAAGCTGCAAATGCAAGAG
This sequence comes from uncultured Vampirovibrio sp., assembly GCA_964643455.1. Classification (GTDB taxonomy): domain Bacteria; phylum Cyanobacteriota; class Vampirovibrionia; order Gastranaerophilales; family Gastranaerophilaceae; genus CAG-196. Next base: position 4,267 of record CAZXQM010000050.1, read on the forward strand.
TTTTAACAGAGCTGGAAAAAGATATAGAAGTCCGTATATCTACAGATACAAGAACTATTCAAAAAGGGGATTTCTATTTGCCGCTTAAAGGTGCAAATTTTGATGGCGAAAAGTTTATTACCCAAGCATTGGAAAAAGGTGCATCAGGAACATTTTGTACAGGAGAAAATTATCCGAAAGCAAATAATTTTACGGTTTTAAAAGTGGATAATACTCTGGATGCATATTTACAGCTTGCAAATTACCGGCGGAATAAACAAAATTATACTGTAGTTGCTGTAACTGGAAGTTCCGGAAAAACTACAACAAAAGAACTTATAGCATCTGTTTTGTCTGAAAATTTCAAAACATTTAAAACTCCTCTTAATCATAACAATGAAGTCGGACTTTGCCGTACAATATTCGAAGCACCGGATGATACAGAAATATTGGTTCTTGAAATGGGAATGAGAGGTTTAGGTGAAATAGAAGTTCTTTCAAAATGCGCAGAACCTGATATAACTGTTATTTCAAATGTCGGAACGGCGCATATTGGACGATTGGGTTCAAGAGAAAATATCGCAAAAGCCAAGTGTGAAATTGTTAAATACCAGAGAGGTAATGTTTTTATTTCTCATGATGATGAATTAATCCGAAAAACAGTAGAGTTTAAAGGTGATAAAATTTTCTATTCGATGAAGGATGTTAAAATTTTGGAGAAGAATGAACATTATTCTAAATTTGAATATACAGATAATGTTTATGAACTGAATGTCGGCGGGGATTATAACATTGAAAATTCACTGGCAGCAATCAATACAGGTTTTAGCCTCGGAATGGATGTTGACAGTATTAAGCAGGGTTTAAAAAAGTATACTCCTATAGAAAAACGCTGGGAAATGGTAAACTCCGGAGGGTATGAAATAATTAATGACAGTTATAATGCAAACCCGGAGTCTATGAAGGTTTTTGTTGACACTGTTCTTGAATTGTATACAAACCCTGTCCTTGTTCTGGGTGATATGGGAGAACTGGGAGACGATGAAATTAAATATCACAAAGAACTAGGAGAATATATTAATTCACACCAAAATTTGAAACAGGATGTTGTTGTTTTATCTGTCGGTTCACTTTCAAAATATATTACAGATGAGATTAAAAATTGCTGCTCTGTGCATTTTGAAACAATAGAAAGTTTGGTGGATTTCATAAAACACAATGTACCCGCAGATTTCAAACTCTTTTTGAAAGCTTCACGAAGTATGAAGCTTGAAAGAATAATTGAGGAAATCGGTAGAAAAAGTATAGGGAAAGCTGGTATATTGTAGTAATTGATTTCAATATAACGTAACTAGCGTTCGGTAACGGAATAGTTTTAGCATGTTATTTACATTTTAGCTTCCCACTTGTTCTTTTTTATTGTTTTGTATTATAATGTAAATACGATAACTTAAGGAGAATAGCAGTATGCAAAAGAAAATTTTACTTTCATTGAGTATGGCAGTGTTGTTGGGTGTTGGCACTCAGGTTTATGCAAATTCTACTATTTATACTGATGATTTAGGCAGACTACACTTCTTAGGCAAGGATCCGGGAGCTAAGACTCTTCAAAAGATAGAGAATTATGATAATCCGGCACAAAAAGATTTAACAAACGTAATGTACAAAGATTCTAAAAAAACAGATGTTTCAGAAATGGAAGTTGAAGAAGAAGGCAGTCTTTCGAATGAAACTCCGGCTGTAAATGCTGCTCCGGCAGAGAGTGAAACTCCTGTTGCTGATACAACAAAAGGTCAAACAAACAAATCCAAAGGAACTTTTACATATAGTAAAGGCGCGATGGATGCTTCAGATCCTTATACTTATGGAAATACTAATCTGGATTACCCTAAAAAAGATGAAACTCAGTTAGAGGATTTGAGTAAAAAACGTTTTTGGCAAATTTGGTAAAAAATAAAAAACATTCCCGGATCGTCTAGTGGCAGGACGAAAGATTCTGACTCTTTTAACGGTGGTTCGAATCCATCTCCGGGAGTTTTTTATTATGCAATGATTTGTGAACTATTACTGCTTTCCTTTAGAAGCGGTTTGTTTGATTTTTGTTTGGGGTTTTATATAGGCACATAAGAAAAAACGAAAAAATAATGAAAATTTCTAATTTTAACTAATCTTCTAAAGTGCTTAAATCCGGAAGTCTTTTTGAAATATGAGACCAAGATATGAAACTTTTTGATATAAAAAGCTGTTTTGAAAAGTTTGGGTTTAAGCAGGTTTTGAAAAATGTATATAAAAAGGTTTAATGTTTTTTGAATTTTTCAATGTAAAAATTTTTTTCTGTTATTTGTGCTTTTTCTTCTGTATATTTATACATTGACAGGTTAAGATTTATTTTGCCTTCTGATTCTTGAATCAGTTTATTTTTTATTTTATATGGATATGTTTCATTTCCTTTTAGCTGTCCTTTGTGGATAAGTCCTATAATTTGTTCAATATATGCTTGACATTTTTTAGGTATCGTTGGGAACATTTCAATAAATTTTGAGAGCGGCATATTTGATCTCATGCTGTTTGCGCCGGCAGAAGCCAACAAAAAGTTGCCTATCGTATTTTCTCCGTCCATAGAATTTGGCTGAATATGTTCAATGGTTGCGATAGAAGGTCTGAGGATTCGTTTTGCAACTTCCTGCTGGGTTCTGGTTGCATATTTAACGATAAATGCGTTTTCACTGGTTCCGGAAGTTGGGAGGTAAACTGCTCGATCTTTGAGTTTTTCAAATATATCAATTTCGTTATTTGTATCTTTAGGTTTTATGTCGTCAAGAGAGGTGAGCAGGATTTTTCTCTTGAAAGTGTCTTCTTGATTATTAGCAAGAATTACCTGTCTGCACCTTGTTGTTTTCGCATGTACGGCAAGTGCGTTTTCCGGAGAAAGTTTTAGAGATATTTTGTCAACATCATCAAGAACGTTAAATTCTTCAAGTTTAAGTTTAATAATAGCTTCGTCATACCAGAGCTGCAAACATTCCGGAAGTGTTTTTTTAGGTTCAATTTTAGACATTTCAGCAAACCGCTTGAACATCTTTTTTTCTGTATTTTGCATATAATGTGAATACTTAGATAAAACTTTCACCACATCTTTTACATTAAGGCAATTATCTAAAAGTTTTTCTATTCTTGTAACATCTCCGGCTTGCAGCATTTCTGTTCCGAAATACGGACATTTTATGCCTTTTAGTTTTTTAAGAGGATTTCCGGCAGAAGTATTTGACTGAAATGTAACAGGAGAAGCTTGAGGACAACAACCAGAAATATGACTTTTTTCAGATGAAACAGAAGTTACTTGCACTCCCTGACGCTTTTGGGAATAGCATAAACTATTATTAAAATTTACCGGTAAAATCCGCACAATTAACACATCCTTAAATTAATAATATCAGAATATCCAGTAGGCTGCAATAGCGTTAAATATTTTATATTGGAATATCTTCTTTTATAAATCCCTTTATGCTATTATATTTTCAAAAGTTCAAAATATGTTACAGGAGATGAATTATGCAGGCAAGACGTGCGGCACGAGAATTAGCACTTATATTATTTTCACAGTTTGATAAAGAGATTACAAAATATACAAAAAAAGATTTTGAAGATATAATGCTCAAATCAGTCAGGATTCTGTCAAATTCTGCATCAGAAGAGTTAAAACTGACAGTAGGTTCTTTAATTGATATTAAGGATATGCTTGATACTTATGAGGCGGAGCACGAATCAAATCTTGCAAGGCCGATGAGTGCTAAGAATAAGCCGGTAAAGATTCCTATGACGGATGAGATGATGCATAAAGTCGGTATAATGATTGATGTAGCTGAAAAGGCAATTTTGGCACTTGAGATTGCGGAATTTGCAACACTTGAAAACCAATCAGAAGTTAAAAATTATACTGTTGAAATAGCTGAACAATTTCAGCTTCATCACAAAGATATTGATGCTGAAATCCAGAAATATTCAAATGGCTGGGATATATCAAGACTTGTTAAAATGGACAAAGATATTTTAAGAATTGCAATAACTGAACTTCTTTACACAAAAGGTGCTCCAATTAAAGTTGTTGTGGATGAGGCAGTTGAACTTGCCAAGAAATATTCAACAGAAGATTCTTCTTCCTTTGTAAACGGGATTCTTGCAAAAGTTATTGTTGAAAACGGATTGAAATAGTCAAGTTAATTATTGTATTCAGGAACGAGGTATTAAATAGTTGTTTAACTTTTTTGATAAACTTAAAAATACAGTATCAAAAACGGCTCAGGCTTTAGTCGGGAGTGTGGTTGATGCTGTATCAGGAGAAGAAGAATTTTCGGATTTTGTTCTTGATGATATGGAGGATTTATTAATCAGTGCCGATTTAGGGGTTGATTATGCATCAGAACTGGTTGATAAACTAAGAAAACAACCTAAAATTAAACCGGCAGAAATTAAAGAATTTTTACAGGATGAATTTTTTAAAATTCTTGATGAAGCTGGTTCTTGTAAGTTAAATTTTCAAGACGGAGCTTTAAATATTTATTTTATAGCCGGTGTAAACGGAGCGGGAAAGACAACTCTTATTGGGAAATTGGCATATCGTTTCAAACAGGAAGGTAAAAGGGTTTTGATTGCTGCAGGAGATACATTTAGGGCGGCTGCAGAAGAACAGGTGGATATTTGGTCAAAGCGTTCAGGAGCTGATATTGTGCGGCGTGATAAGGCTGATCCGGCATCTGTTGTGTATGAAGCAATTCAAAAAGCAAGGAATGAAAAGTATGATGTGGTTCTTGTAGACACGGCCGGAAGATTACAGAACAAGTTTAATTTAATGGAAGAATTATCTAAAATTAAGAATGTTATTGATAAAAATGCACCGGATGAGCTTAGGGAAAGTATTCTGGTAATTGATGCAAATACAGGGCAAAACGGTTTACAGCAGGCAAAAGTGTTTAAAGAATGTGTTAACCTCACAGCTGTTGCTTTGACAAAGCTAGATGGATCAGCTAAGGGGGCAATTGTACTTGCTATAGCAAAGGAATTGGGACTTCCTGTCAAGCTTGTTGGTGTCGGCGAGAAGATGGAAGATTTAAAAGATTTCGATTCAAAAGAATTTATTCAGGCACTGTTTTAAATTAAAGGTAAACTTTATCAGTATTATTTAGAAAATAATATTGCCAATTTTTGCAGGAAGTTTAAATTTTTTATTGATTCATTATTACTATTTCCGCTGTTTTTACTGCCTTTTTTTACATCCATAAGCTTGTTAGTTTTGCTTGCTGCTTCACCGTTCATTTTCATTGCTTCCTGTAAATACTTAACTTTAAACGGATGTTTCTTAAGATCAGAATCTGAAACTTTTTTGAGTGAACTTCCGAAAATTTTTCCGGCTTCTTTTGCTATAAGCTCAACCTCACCATTTGAATAGCCTTCTTTTTCAAGTTTATTTACAAAATTTTTGAATTCACTGCTTTTAAAGAATTTGTCTTTATCTATTGCGCCTACATCTTTAAGATACATTTCTAACAGAGTTCCAATTTGTTCTTTATTAGGAAGTGGAACTTCGATTTTGTTATTGAATCTTCTTAATGCAATCGGATCTACAATTCCGTTTTTCGGATGGTAGTTAGAGGTTGCAATAACAGTTACATTAGAGCACTTATCTCTGAGTTTATCAAGACCGGTTAATACTGCAGCTCTTGATTTTGCAACTTCTTCCGCACCGTGCTGACCGTCAGGAACTTTTCTCATGACGGCATCAATTTCATCAATACAAACAACAAATTTTCTGTCTTTTTGAGCATTTGCTTTTGCAATAATCTCGTCAAAACAACTGCTGATTTTCATACTTGCTGCATCTTTGTACGGAGAACCTAAATCAGGGTATTTAATACAGGTAAACATAGCTCCTGTTTCCTGTGCAAATTGTTTTGCTACATAAGTTTTACCGGTACCGCCATGACCGTATAAATACATAATATCAATGTTATTACCGACACCGCCCCATTTTTTTGCTTCATCAGATAAACCTCTGTTTGAAATTATATTGTCGAAAGCTTTTTTAAGCGATTTTGCAGTCGTCTTAGAATCCAGCGATGCAACTGTTTTTTCTTTTGCAAAATCATCCCATTTTAAATTAACTTTTGTCAGAGTTTTCAATTCTTCATTGGCCTGCTTTCCAGCAGCAGCGGCTTTACCAAACTTTTTCAACCCGATAGCTCCCATTACACCCAATAAAGCCGTTGTTATAAATCCAAGTGCAATTCCGACCTGAGCGGCAACTCCGATTTTATTCCAGGCTTGTTGTGATTTTGCCTGTTTTTCTGCTCTCTGCTCTGCCATAGCCTGCAACATAAATACATCATCTGCCGGTATTTCATCCGGCATCGGAGGAGTGTACCTGTTGTTGTAATTTATACCAGATATTGCAGCAGCTTGCCCGTCTGCTTTAAATCTGATATTGTTGTTTACCTGCATTGTCATAATAATTTCACCTAAAATCTAAGCCTTCATAATTTATATAAAACAATTTTCTTACAAAAATTGTCTTTTTGTTACATTATTTTAAATAGTTGTTTTCAAATCCGCAAGCAATTTCGCAAAATCCGCATCCGTAAACTTCATCTCATGCTGTTTACTCTTTATTGTTTTCAAAATATCAATAATATCAACAGATTTTTCTGTTCCTTCTATTGAAGCAGCTGTTACATCATAGATTGAATCCAGTGTTCTGAATGAAGTATTATGTTCCGGTTTGGCTAAAAATTCCGCAATTTTATTCAACTCTACAGAATTGGTTTTAAGTTTGTTACTTACCATTGAAGCGTCTTTGTAATGGTATTTTACAGAATTTACAATCTGCTCTTTTGTCGGAAGATCAACCAGAACTTTTTCACTAAACCGGTCTAACATCGGTCTGTCTAGTTTTTTGCCGCCTAATACAATACCTTTTTCTATATCTATAGGCAGGTTAGTTGCTCCGATTGTTATAATATTGTTCCGCTTGCCGAGTTTTTCTGTAAAGCATTTCTTAAATTCATTGAGCATATCGTTTGAATGTTTTGCATTCAAACTGTTATCTACCATCATAACTGAATCAATCTCATCAATAAATACAAAGAATCTCTTAGAAGGATTTGCGTCAGCTTCTTTGCAAATCATATCCACTGCTTTATTCAAGTTACGTTCGCTAACACTCTGGAATTCAGAACCAAGACTTGTTACATCAAGAGAGGCAAACTTGGAATCCGGAAATTCCTTTGCAAGAGCTTTCGCAAAAGTTGTCTTACCTGTTCCCGGAGGACCATATAATAATACAGACTGGGTCGGTTTACCGCCTCTGTTTTTAAGTGCTTGAGGATTATTAACACTGTTTTTAAATTTATTTATGAAATTTTTTAAGCTATCAGGCAATGCTAAATCATCAATCTTAGCGGATTTGCTCAGGTCAGACCAGATTTCTTTAAGTTCGCTCACAGGTTTATCCAGTCCTTTACTCTGTTTTGACATAAAATACAAGCTGCCTACTGCTGTAAGCGCAAGTGTTCCAAGAAAACCATAATAAAAATATTCTTTGCGTTTAGCACTCTTTTTAGCTTTTTCCTGCTCTTTGATAAAACTATCAATATCATTGCTGGTAGCAGGTGTTAAAGCTGCAGCTTTAAAATTCGGCTTAATGCTGTCATTTGTTCTAACAGGTACTAATGCTGTTGTTGTTATTGGATTGATTTCGTTCATAAGAACTCCTACACTTGTCCTTCTAACATGTATAAAACAAAAAAGTTAATAAAATTGCGTAAAATGTAAAGAATTGTAAAAGTTTTTCTGACATGTCTAAAGTTTTTAAAAAAAATGCCGATAACACTAATATATAAAAGGGACAATAAAGGAAAGAAAAATGGGATTAGCCTGCTCAAATATTAGACTATTAACATTAACCGCCCGCAAAGCAGATTGCGAGTACGGAATTTCCGTTGACTCTATGAGAAGTATGGCTCTCACAAGACAACAGAGTGCTCTTGCGCAGGAATATAACAGCAAGCTCCAATCAAAAAGTATTTCATATTATGCTGATGGACAGTATAACAAGATTTCTTATAGCTATTTGATGGGATATGGTTCAAACTATACGGCTATAACTTCTGGTACTAAGGCATTGAAAGATGAAAATTCAATGATTTTGACTGACTATAAAGGGCAGGTTATATTGAGTTCTGATTATGCCAGTGCGATAACTGCCGTACTTGGATCTTCTGCAATGGATTCACAAGGCAGAGGGGGGACATTCTCTACCAGCGAAATTCCTGCAATATTAGCAGAATTAATTCCCGGATATACAGAAGAACAGTTCCAAGCAATAATTGATGGTGACAGTGTCTCTACAAGTTATACGGCTAGCGGGGTACAAACCATTACTGGTGAAAGTACCGGAAGTACAACTACGGTTGATAACTCTGATACAACTACATCAATACTTCAACAACTTGTTGACTTTTATTATCCTATTTTTGCCGCAGCTGCAGCAAACGGGTGGACAACAGAATATAATAATGAAATTAACAATAATGAAGATTACATAAGTGATGCACTTGTGAGCGGAACATTACAGCTTGCTACTGTTGATGATGACGGTAATTATGAATCAGGTACTTCATTAACATATTATATAACTGCAGGTCTTATAGAATCGAGGACGGATTCTGATGTAAGAGAAGAAATAACCGCCTGGTATGAAGCAGAAAAAGCTGCTATTTCAGAAAAAGAAGACTGGATTGATATTGATATGGATAATCTATCAACAGAACTAGAAGCTATAAATACAGAAATTCAATCTGTTCAATCTTTAATAGATGATGCAATTAGTTCGGTATTTGATTGGGGTACTTAATGATAAAAATTTATAATATCAAATATTACGTTGTTTTAAAGTGATTTCCTTTTCCTTTTATAAATACATTTAAAAGACCTGCCCGTAAGCAAGTCTTTTTTTTATTAACCTTCTTTTTTTACAGTACTCTTGATATGGAGTTCTCTCATCTGTTGTAGGGAAGCTTCTCCCGGTGCATCACTCATCAAATCCTTAGCACTTGCATTTTTAGGGAATGCAATAACGTCACGAATGGAATCAGTTCTGCAAAGAAGTGCAACCAATCTATCCAATCCTATTGCAAGCCCTGCATGAGGTGGTGTTCCGTATTGAAGAGCATTAACCATAAATCCGAATTTTTCGGTTGCTTCTTCTTCTGTAAGCCCCAGAGCTTTAAATATTTTCTTCTGAACTTCACTTGAGTGGATTCTGACAGAGCCGCCGCCAAGTTCGGTACCGTTATAAACAATGTCATAAGCTATTGATTTAACATTACCAAGATCTCCGCTGTCGAGTTTGTCAAGGTCATTAAGGTTTGGAGAAGTGAACGGATGGTGCATTGCCATATATCTGCCTTCTTCTTCTGACCATTCAAACATAGGGAAGTCTACAACCCAGAGAAGGTTGTGTTTATTTTCATCAATCAAATTAAGAGACTTACCAAAATGCAATCTCAATCTGCCCATAATGTCGTAAACAAGTTTCGGCTTATCTGCAACAAAGAAAATTATATCTCCGGCTTCTGCGCCAGCTCTTACCTGAATAGCTTTAGCCTGTTCTTCTGTTACAAACTTCAATACAGGCGATTTTGCCGTTCCGTCGTCATTGTATATAATATTTGCAAGAGCCTTTGCTCCGAATGATACTGCAAGTTTTGTAATATCATCAATATCTTTTCTTGAATATTTAGCACCGCCCGGAATTCTTATACCTCTAACAATTCCGCCGTTAAGAAGAGTACTCTTAACAATTTCAAAATTAGATTCTAAAATAATATCACCGATATCAAATAACTCCAGTCCGAATCGGGTATCAGGCTTATCGGAACCGAATCTATCCATAGCTTCCTGCCATGAGATTTGAATAAACGGAGGTTTAATTTCGACTCCTGCAGCTTTGAAAGCTTCAACAAGCAGTCCCTCTACAACCTTAATTACATCAGGCTGCTCAACAAAAGACATTTCCAAGTCTATTTGAGTAAATTCAGGCTGTCTGTCGGCTCTTAAATCTTCGTCACGGAAACATTTTGCAATTTGATAATATTTTTCAATACCACCAACCATAAGCAATTGTTTGAAAATTTGAGGTGATTGCGGAAGTGCAAAAAATTTACCAGGTTGAACACGCGAAGGTACAAGATAGTCTCTTGCTCCTTCCGGTGTCGTTTTAATTAAAATAGGGGTTTCAACCTCCAGAAATTCTTCATTGTTCAAATAATTTCTGACTGCTTGAACGATGTTATGCCTTGTTGTCAGATTATGCAGCATTTTTTCGTTTCTGATATCAAGATATCTGTATTT
>CAZXQM010000051.1:0-14287 GCA_964643455.1 uncultured Vampirovibrio sp.
ATATTATTTCTTTTGTTCATTATTTGCTTTTATAAACTTTCTAACTTTAGGATTGGTAAGAAGAATTCCCAACAACTGTAAAAGTTTTTGGGAAGAAAAGTTTGCATTAGTTCTGGTTTTGTTCTGTGCAGTTGCAAGATTCTTGCCGCTATCCGAAGCACTTTGGCTTCCGGCAGAAAGACCATTTCCCTCAGCATTAGACGAGGTGTCTTGATTGCCGGTTAAAAGATTATTTACCCCTTCTGCATTAATTAAGGAGTTCTGGCTGTTGGTGGTGTTATTTACTCCGGCTATTGCGTTGAGTAAGGAGTTTTGGCTGCCGGCTAAAGTATTATTTACCCCTGCTCCATTTACTCCTGTTCCACTGAGGAATCTTTCAGGGTTATCAACACCTTTTTGCTCAAAGTACCATACAAATATTTCCTGAAGGTTCAGCGGGATAAGCGACGCAAAGCGTTCCACTGCCTGTATTACAATATCTGCTTGCTGTGATTTCTGGGTCGTCATAGAGGAATCCGAATACATATATTTGTAATCTCCCTGACGTACTGCATCATCAATTTCTATAACTTCCTGCATATTTTCATGATTAACAAATACTGTTTCTATTCCGGATTTAAAATCAGCGCAAAGTTTTGCAACTTTTTCGACATTTGGTATAATCAAATCCTGATTTATTGTATCAACAAGCATTGCAAGCCTTATCATCTGACCTTGCGTCTTTGTATTAATCTCTGTTGCGGTTTTAGAAGCTGAAGTTTCCACAGCGCCGATCATGTTAGGGAAAATTCCTGAAACTTCTGCCATCAAGTCATTCAAAAATGAAATATCCTGCAAGAAAACACCGGAATTAAACGTAAGCTGCTGAAAAGCTGCTGTTGGAGAAAGGTTATCACCGTATTCAATGATTTTCCCCGGATAGAGATTGATTTCATCCTCATCGAAAAATCCTTCCGGAGCAAGAATAGGAGGATTTTCACTAAGAGCTTGTAAATTACAGGTTCTGTTTAAAAGTTCTTCCTGAAAATGTGCCAGTGATAAAACCGAATAAATCGGACTTATTCCACGTTTAGTTTCAGGGTCTGTAATAAATGCACCGTAAGAAAACGGATTAATTATACCTTCATTTTTGCCGAAAGAAGCCAGATATTTTCTCCCTACAACAACAGCATGCCAATTTTTAAGCAGTGTTCCGTCTGAGAGTTTCAAATCTCCCCAGTGCTCGAGAACTTCAATAGTAGAACCTTTTACAACATCATCTTTAGCATTGTTGTATCTGGAGTTATTGTCATTAACCATTTTAGAGATTTGTTCCCGCTCTTCTTTAGAAAACTCATAGTATTTATTTGCCAGAATTTCCGCAGGTGTCTTATAAGTTCTGTAAATCTTAGGGCAGGAATCCCAGTTATCTTTTTGAGAAGCATCAAAAACCAAATCTGCCGGATTCACAGGGTAGATGTACGGATTATCATAAATTTTTCTTGTATCTGTCCAGTAGTTTTTGCCTTTAGAAATTGCTTCCATAATGAGCGGAAGCTTGTTAATATCAAGTGCAAAAAGGTTTTTGAAGAAATCTATCGGGCGGCGGTATTCTTCATAATTCTTTTTCCAGGCAGTATAAGAGATTAGTTCTCCATAAAGCAGAGCGTAATCGATAATCTGGTCACAGGTTTGCTGGTAATCCATTTTTTCAAGGATGTCCACAAGCATGGCTTTTTGTTTGTTGGAAGCGTTGTTTGAATCGTGGTTTTCTCCGGATACATCGAACATAGAATTAACATTCGCATAAGTATTTCTCCATATATAAGCTTTCAAAGTCTGATAAAACATAAACGTTTTGCACATTTTAACTTTGGCTTTCCATTTCTGGTTTTTATCTGAAACAGATTTGAAATCATTTTTGAAGAAGATTTCATTTGCTAGATTAGATGCCATTTCTAAGTTTACAGCCCTTTCCGAATTAAGATTGGTAAAATCCGATGAAATTTTACGTATCAGTCTGCCTTCTTCTTCACTGCTTAATTTCTTAGCAGAGTTATCCTGCTCAATAATGTATTCAAACGCCATTTTTATTCCTTTCCGGAGCATAGCTCCAATTATGTACCGAATATTTATTACCGGATTGAAAACAATATTCAATCCGGACTTTTTCTGCCTGAACTCTGTATTTTATTATCTAAAAAGAGCTCATCCCGTAAGAGAATGAACCCGTTATTAATTCCCCTCTTTAGCAGTATAAAAGAGGGAAGTTAATCTTTAATAAAAAAATGAATTCTGCTTAAGAAACACTATTTACCAGTTGAACCATTTTCCAAACAAATAGCATCTTTTTTCTTTTAATCGGAATCTGAAAAAAATCTGTTTTACAATTCTCAGATTAAAAAACAAATCTGCCGGTTTTGAGTAATGTTCAAGATAATTCCATATAAGATTTTGCGGATAAGTCAGTTGATATTTTTTGTATAAAATTTTTAAAATTATTCTGTAAATAAATCTATACATACGTTTTGCTGTACAGATTTTAATAAGCGGCGACATTTTGTCCCAAAAAACAAGTTCGCTTGCAAGATTATATTTTTCTGCGAAATAAGTTTCCGGAATAAACTTGTTATTAATAAGAGTTGAGGATAGTCCTATTTCATATTTTTTCACAATCTCATCTTTGGATTTCTGTTTTGTTATTTTTTGCATAAAATCTTTGAAAACCTCAGACTTGAAAACCTGTCTTTTGAAAACAAGAAAATAGCTTTGAACGTGAAGACTTTCCCCCGAAAGATTGTAGCATATTCCCCAAAAATCACAGGATTTATTATTCATTTCTTCCCAAACCGTTTTAAAACTTAACAAAGGTCCAAAGCAGCTGTCGTTTGCAAAAATTAACTCGTCGATATTATTCAGAATATTTTTTTCTTTAAGATAGTTGAACCCTATTTTATACGAACCGAAGTCATATTCTCCGTGCGGTTTTGAAATAATAACATCTGCAATTCCGGAGAGCTTTGCAATTTCACACTGTAATAAATTCGTATCGGATACAAAAACAACAGTATCAGCTATTTTTTTCAATTCTTTCAAATAATAAATAACATAATCCTGAATAAGGTTATCTTTATCATAATGAGCAAAAATCGCAGTTCTACGTAGTGTTTTTTGCATAACTTCTTCCTTCTGCTTCTTTCTTTTTTAACCTTAAAGTTATTCCCAGCAGTCTGAACTTGTGGTAATCCCACAAGTCTTCATACGACAATAGTCTGTTATACCATTTTACAGTCAATCTTTTGTAGACCCTGCAGTCATTTTTTGCAATAAGGTTAAACTCTTTTATGCCGGAAGATAGACTTCCCCAGTGATAAATAGTGCAGCCGCAAATCCTGTAATTTTGTTTTCTGTTCTGTCTGCAAGAATTAAAAATCCAGCTGTCTCCGTAAACAATTTTTATTTCATCCGGAATCGTATTGTAACTGTCTTTGTAAAAAAACATTGCGATTCCGTAATAGTAATCCATATATGATGCCGGCTCAAGATAAATATCTTCCTTAGGCGGAATACAATCATAATCCTTAATAGCTTCTATACGCATTCCATTCATCCCGACAATGCCCATATCAGGTGATATTTGACTTATGACATTTACACAAAAATCTTCCGGAATAATTATATCATCATTAAGCAGAGCGACTATTTTATTTCTTGCTGTCAATACTCCAAGGTTCCAGGAAGGATTCACATACAAGTTTGTATCAGGCACGATGACTTTGAGTTTTGCGCTTGAATGTATGAAACCTTGAAGAGAATTATCTATAAGCAGAATTTCCCCGACAGAGATATCCTTATCAAGAGAATCAATCAACTTTGTTAAAATCTTTTTGTTTTTTTGCAATGTAGGAATTACGACCGAAACTTTTTTATTTAACATTTAAATTTCCTTAAAGTTAAAGCGTTGCTTACAATACTTTGTTAAATATAGTATCATAAACAAGCAATTATCGTTATTGATACTTTATGTAATATTTCATTATTAGCAGTGTTAAATAATTCTTATAGATACGGTAATCTAACAAAAAGTGTTAAGGACGATACCATGTTTTTTGATGATAGAGAATTCATAGGGCATAAAATAAAGGAGTTTCGCAAGAAAAGACGCATGACACAAGGGAAATTAGCGGAACTTGTGGATTTGAGTGAAAAACATATTAGTAAAATTGAAGCGGGTATCCACCAGCCTTCAATTTCTGCGTTTTTTAAGATTGTAAAAGTTTTAGATATAGGATTAGAAGAGTTTGGTTTATCAATGTGTAGCGAAGATAATTATGTAAGAAATGAGATATTAAGATGTATATATGATTCTTCTGATGAAGAATTAAATTTTATATTACCTTTGATTAAATGTTTGAAAGAAACCATAAGAAAAAATAATTAAGCCATTTTGTAGTTTTTAGTAATAAAAATATTAAATTTTAAATATTTGCCGGCAGGTTGAGCTTTATTTTTACAAAAATATTTTCTTTAAATCTCTTAAATCCACACTTTAAAAGGCATAAAGCTGAGGCCCGATTTTGTGCCTGTGCGTAAATATCAGACTTAAACCAGCCGGTTGAAAGTCTTAAGCATTCAAGATTAAATTCAAACATTTTCCTTTTTGCAAAACCATTTAGAAAAAGTTTTCCTTCTTCATCAATAAAATAATAAATTCCGCCTATTAATTTATTGTCATTAATAAACATATAGAAAAATGTATTATCACGAATAAATTCAAAAGAATTCGTGTCACAAATTTTATCCTGTGATTTTTGATAAAGAGCTCTAATTTCTTTTTCATAACGAAGAAACTCTTTGTCTGACGGTATCAAAACTCTTATCATATTTTTTCTTTGCTAAGCCCTTCGACTATATTAATTTCCGGCTCTTCATTTTGTGGCAGTTCATTGTCCAATCCCAGCGCAAGCCGCTGCCCTTTCTGAACTTTTCCTATTGCCGAGATTATGAAATCAATTGTCCCGATTGTATTTTTCGGAATATCCAGATACTCAAATTCTGCGTATTTTATATCATGCGCAAATTCATTAAGAAGGAATTCCAGTACAGAAAGAGTTTTATCATAGAGTTCAATGTGTTTTTCATTAATCTTGTGTTTTTTGTCTTTAGCACTTTTAGCCATAAATACCTCTAAAAGAAAAAGACCGGAGGAAAGAGGGGTAATCTTCACAAGGAGTTTGTGACGAGAGAAAGGTGAAACGAGAGCCTCCGGTCGAAAAATCTTACAAACTTTTTATTAATTCTTTGTTACCGTAAAAATCGCAAGCGTATTGTTTTATAATCTCACGTTTTCCGGATTTTACACTTTTGTTCACTCCGTAAACCCAGCCGTAAGGTTTGGTCTTAAATTTGGAATAATTATATTCTCTTAAAGAATAAACAATTTCATCTCTAAGGCTCAACATTAAATCATTTGCTCTGATTCCTGAGGTTGAAACCTTATTTATTACCCCGTCGAATCTCCATTCAACAAGTTCTGCAACCGGTTTTGAACAAATGGGACAAAAACCTATAGATAATTTTCTGGACGAAAATAAATTATTATCCCTGAGATAATAAACATCATCAGGGGTAAATCGACAGCAATGACGCACAATTAACCTCCTAAAATTATTAACTTAATATCCTCTTCTTATTTAAAGAGGCAGGGTATACCTATATTGATTTAAGGATATTATATCCCCTCATACTCTTTAAAGACTTTTCCTACGCAGCTTTGAGCTTTGTTTCAAAATCAAGTACTAGATTATATTACTACATTTTTATTTTTTACTGTAAGATTGTTAAGACTTTTTTACATCTTAACCCAGAAGTCACTATTTATGGTATTTTTGTTATAGATAAGGAGATTCAAAATGAAAGCTGTTGTATTTGATGAAGGTTTAAAACTTGATAAAAATTACCCGAAGCCTGTTCCGCAAAAAGGTGAAGCTTTAATAAAAGTAACTCTTGCAGGAATCTGTAATACTGATTATGAAATTACAAAAGGTTATATGGGGTATAAAGGTATTTTGGGGCATGAATTTGTCGGCATTGTAGAAGATGTTAATGACGAAGACAAATCTCTGGTCGGCAAAAGAGTTGTTGCAGAAATCAGCTACGGTTGCAATGACCCGGAATGTGAGTGGTGCGCTAAGAAAAATTACCGTCACTGTCCGAACCGTCACACATTAGGTATCTGGAAAAAGGACGGCTGTTTCGCTGAATATATGACAATGCCTGTAAATGTGCTTTTTGAAGTTCCGGACAACGTAACTGACGAACAGGCAGTTTTTGTTGAGCCACTTGCGGCAGCTTGCGAAATAACAGAACAACTGCATATTGAACCAATGCAAAAAGTTGTTGTTCTCGGCGACGGAAAACTGGGACTTACTACAGCTCTTACGTTAAATTCACAAAATCTTGACGTCTTGCTTGTCGGAAAACATCAAAATAAACTTGATATTGCAAAAGCTCAAGGGGTTAAAACGGTTTTATTAAGCGAATTTTCTCACGATAAGATTTATGATGTTGTAGTAGAAGCTACCGGTACCGCTTCCGGATTTGAAACTTCAATGTCATTAACCAAACCAAGAGGGGTACTTGTTCTTAAAAGTACTGTTGCAACGGGTAAAGAACTTAATCTTGCTCCGATTGTAATTGATGAAATAACAGTATTAGGCTCCCGCTGCGGTCAGTTTCCTCCCGCACTGAGATTGCTTAAAAGCCAAAAAATAGATTTTACTCCGTTTATCAGCGGCATTTATCCAATTGATGATGCTGTAAATGCATTTGAAGCTAATAAATCAAAAGAAAGTATAAAAATATTGCTAAAAGTTTCAAACTAACTTCTTGTATCATATTTTGGTAGAAAAGTTTTCAGCTAAATTGCTCTTTTATAAAAATAGGCAACAAAAAAGACCTTGATTTTTATCAAGGTCTTTTTTGTTGTTTTATGTTCTAAAATGTTTGAACAGGTTTCTTTTGTTGTGTTGCACCAGGAATGGTTTGCCAGTTAGCTGCCATAATTTTCTTGAAAGATTTTAGAGCTGTATCTTCTAATTCGCCGAGTTCTTCAGCTTCCATAATTAATTCTCTCAACGGAAGCAATGCTCTCTGATCTCTTAGCACACCAAGTGCTGCTGCAGCGCCGGCTCTTACTAAGTCATTTTCTGAACGGTTTTTCATAACATCGATTAAAGCAGGAACAGCTTTTTTGTCATTTAACTTGCCAAGTGAAGTTACTGCATAAATTCTTACATTAACCCATTCATCGTATAACATGTTAATAATTTTATCTACACATTTTTTATTTCCGATTTCACCCAGAGCACGGGTTGCATCACATCTTACGTTAACTTTTTCGTGATCTAATGATTTCATTAATGCATCAGTTGCCACATCACCAATTTCAATTAATGCATCAGTTGCAGTAATACAAACCTGTGAATTTTCGTCATTCAAAGCTTCTACAAGAGGTTCAACTACGATTTTTCCGCCCAGACGTCCGAGTGCACGTGCTGCACGAACTCTTACATCAACGTTACGGTCTTCTCTTAAAGACTCAATCAAATGTTCAGTAGCTTTAGAATCACCCAATTCGCCCAATGCTCGAGCGGCATATAGACGAACAGAACCGTTTTTGTCATTTTTTAAAACTTCAATTAACGGTTCAACAGCTTTAGAATCACCCATTTCTCCAAGGACACGGGCAGCATTATATCTTACTTTTTCAGAACTTGATGTCATTAAATCATTAATTAGTTCTTGAAAAGTTTTTTTAACCTGCTTTTTTTTGCTGTTTACTGTAATTGCCATACACGTTACCTCCAATATGTAAACATATTTTTAACTTCTACACAGTAATATAAAGTTTTATTGTTTCAAAAAATTGCCTTTATCTATTTGTTTGTAAATTTTTTGTTACAATCCCCAGAATGAGGGTAAAATTTACACTTAATCTCGGTAGTATTAATATATCATATTTTTACATTTTTATAACTAGTCTACCAGATATTTTTACAAAAATTAATTATTATTATAATCAATATATTTCTGAAACTTAGTAATATTAAGAAAACTAAGGGTTTACAATTCTTTAAAATTACTACTAACTAGGGATAGTAATAGTGAATTCGCTTCCTTCATTTATTTTTGTTTTTAAGGAAATTTTTCCTTTATGTTTTTCGATTATTTTTTGGGAAATTGCAAGTCCTAAGCCTGTTCCGACTCCGACACCTTTAGTTGTATATCCGGCAAAAAATATTTTATCCGGCTCCTTTATTCCGCATCCGGTATCTTTAATTTTGACAGATAAGTTATTATTTTTATAATTTGTGTCAATGGTTATTGTTCCTTTATCTTTTATTGCGTGGACTGCATTTACAAGAATATTCATAAATACTTGATTTAGCATATTAGGATAACATTTGATAGGTGGAAGGTCTGAATAATTTTTAATAATCTCAATCCTGTTCTTTGTTTCGTGTCTGATTAAATCAAGAGATAAATCAATTTCTTTATTTATATCTGCTTCCTGAAGTTCAGCTTCATCAAGTCTTACAAATTTTCTCAAAGATATAACAAGCCTGTTTATTCTGGCGATTGCTTCTGAATCTATTTCATTAATTTCTTTTAATAATTCCCGGGTTTCTTCATCTTTAATTTTCGATATAAATTTTTTTGTTATTTCATTATTTGATTTAATTGAAGCTACCGGAGTATTTATTTCATGTGCAACTCCTGCTACAAGCTGCCCTAGCGATGCCATTTTTTCGGAATTAATAAGTTTCAATTGAGTATCTTTTAGCTCTTTGAGAGCTATAGTCAAATCTTTAACCATACATTCATTTTTTTTATAGAGTTCTGCCTGAATGATAGCATTTCCTAATTGGGAAGAAACTCCGTTCAGGACTTCTAAGGTATCATATAATTTGGTTTTTTGTTTGGTTGAAAGAACAATGATTCCAAGAAGTTTTTTTAAATGATAAATCGGCAGGATTACTCTTTGAACAATTTCTTTGAAAGGTTTTGCTTCCTGATATTCTTTCATACAAGTAATACATGAAAGCTTGTTTTTCTTTATGGCTTCCATTGCATCTTTATCAAATGAGATTTCCTTACCTTTTTCTTTTTTATTCAATGATTCTGTAATCTTAAATTTATTATTTTCTAAATTCAAGGCATAATATGCTCTAAATGCACCGAACATTTGAGAAAGTTCTTCCAGAGCTGATTTAAGTATGACAGAAGTATCAATGGATTCTCTGATTATACTGGATATATTATTAAGGAGAAGTAGTTTCATTGCCTGAGATTGTGCCTGAAGTTTAATTTTTGATAAGTTTTTGTTGTCGGTTTCCAGTAAAGTTATTTTTCTTTGAAGATTTTGATTTTTCTGATTGATATTTTCGAGCTGCACTTTTGCTGTTACATCAGTAAATACGATAATATTATAGTTTCCTTTTTTAGTTGAATTCATATCATAATAAAAGAGTTCGTTATTAGAAGTCTGATAAGTTATAAAAGCGGAAAAATCCTGTTTTGAATTTATAGCCTGTGCGATAGGAGAATGAACTTTTACATCATTACTTATGAGTGCACAAATATTATAGTTCAGTTTGTGCGAAAACTTCTCCAGATTCTTAAAATCTGAAAAAACTCGTTTAAACACATTATTTCTGAAAACTGTTTCTTTGTTTTCATTAACTACGATTACTGCACTATTGAATTTGTTGAATAAATCAAACTTCCCCATAGCAATATTATATATAGAGAGATAATTATAGGCAACTTATAGTTTTGATTGCTAAGATGGTGCAATAGGCAAAAAATAAATATTCTGGTATAATAAAATTATATTTTTTATACTCAAAAAAATAAGATACACTAAATAATGGTGTTAAAAAAAGTTACAGAGCTGTATAATTGTGGTATAAATGGAGAGCAGTATGGCTGAAGGTGATAAAGCGCGAAGCACTAAACAGCAAGATATGAACAAATTTTTATTAGTGACAATAGCTTCAATTGTTATTATTTTTGTGGTTTTTGCATGTGTAAATTATATTATTATGGAAAATTTAATAACTAAGAAACTTGAAGCTATGAATATTTCACAAGAAGATCTTTTAGATGAAGATAGCGAAGACGAGTTGCAAAAGGGGCTTGTAGTTGATCTTGGAGATTTTATTTTAAATCTTTGTGATGAAAATCAGAAAAAGTACTTAAAGGTTAATGTAGCAATAGAAGTCACTCGGAAAGATACTGATTTACCATTATTTGGACCGAAAAAAGGTAGAAGATATGGTGCTTATGGTGTAGTACTGCCTCCTATAGAACCGTCGGAATTTATACAAAAGGAGATGTATCAGTATAAACCTGCAATAAGAGATGCGATTATTACTAATCTTTCTAGCAAGACTTCTACTGAGCTTGCAACTGCAGCAGGTAAGGAGCTTGCAAAAGAGCAAATTACAAATGATATAAACTTAATTCTTGGCGGAGAGCGTGAAGTTTTAAGAGTAAGTTTTGGGCAATTTATTATCCAGTAGAAAAAATAAGGGTGAGCATTAAGCGGAGTCAATTTAAGCAAAATGGCTAAAAATAGTAATATGACGAATGTAGAGCTTTTTGAAAATGAATCTGCAGATTTTGAGCATAAGAGTTATAAGCTCTATAATTTCAGAAGACCGGATAAATTTTCAAAAGATAATTTAAGAGCCTTGAGGGATGTTCATAAGGAATTTTCTAAGGCAGTCTCGCTTGTCTTAAGCGGTTACTTGCGTATGCGTGTCGAAACTGAAATTGTTTCTGTCGATCAACTTACTTATGAAGAATTTGTACATTCAATGCCTTCACTTCTAAGTGTAGGTGTATTTGAGTTTGAACCATTATCAGGTCAGATACTTCTGGGGGTAAGTTTTGAGGTTATTTCTTGTTTTGTAGACAGAATGCTTGGCGGTGTTGGAAATATGGAGTCTCAGGCACGGGAATTGACTGATATAGAAAAGATTCTTGCCAAGAAAGTTATTAATGTTATGTTTAAATCCCTGGAAGATTCTTGGAATACGATTATTCCTGTTACAGGAAAATTTATTAATTATGATGACAATTATCAGTCAATTCCTATTGCGGCAGCAGGTGAAACCGTTGCATTATTAACATTTGAAGTCCAAATTTCAGGTAAACACTTTGGTTTATTCAGCCTGTGTTTTCCATATTCTGTGTTGGAAGCGATACTGGAACATTTAAGCTCACAGCATATTTTTCAAACAAATGGGCTTGTTGTTTCCAATGATGAGAGAATGAAAATGATTTCTAAAATCAATACTTCCAATGTTGATTTGAGTGTTCAATTAGGGCAGTGCAGTATTACTCTGGATGATTTTTTGCAATTGGCAGAAGGTGATATTATAAAGCTTGAAAATAAAGTTCAGGATGAATTGATAGTAAAAGTTAATGGTGAGAAAAAGTTTTTTGCTCGGCCGGGAACTATGAAAGATAAAATCTGTGTTAAAATAACAGGTATATATGATGAAATGCATGAATTATTACGCAATTATTTTTAGGAGAGATTTTTAATGCTTGATGATGAAAATATGAAAGGGGACGATACAGGTGCCGAAAATGACACTATTGCAGATGATATTATTGTCTCTGAGCCGGTATCGGTAAAAAATGAATTTGAAAGAGAATTAAAAAGGGATGATAAGACTGTCACTGTTCAGCCGGTTCAATTTGCTTCTTTTGAAGAAGCAGATCAAGTACAAGGCTCCGTTAATCAAAATTTAAATATATTGTTAGACGTCAAACTTCCTTTAACGGTAGAGCTAGGCAAGGCAGAGCTTCCTATCAAAAAAGTGCTTGAACTTACAAAAGGTTCAATTGTGACTTTAAACAAGTCCGCTGGAGAGCCGGTTGAATTGTATGCAAACGGAAAATTAATCGCTTATGGTGAGGTTGTTGTAGTGGAAGATAATTTGGGGTTAAGAATAACACAAATTGCTGATGCTGCAAGAAGATTAAATACATTGTCTAATTTAAATAAGGAAGCTGAATAGTATATTGCTTGTTTCAAGCTTTCTGCAAATTTGACATTAAATTATATTTCAAGTATCTTAAGAGTGTACTTATGTACACTTTTTTAATACTAGCACAACTTAGGGAAGAGAATATGGATTTTACAACACTAACTATCAAAGTCTTAAAGATGCTTTCTATTGCAGGAAGTTACGGTATCGGAATTATATTGCTTACAATAATTGTAAGGGCATTGATGTGGCCTCTGGGGCTTTCACAGCAGCGTTCTATGCGCACAATGCAAATGCTTCAGCCGAAAATGAGAGCAATACAGGAACGTTATAAAAGCAATCCGCAGATGATGCAGCAAAAGATGATGGAGTTTTATAAAGAACACAAATTTAATCCTATGGCGGGCTGCTTCCCTTTGTTGATTCAAATGCCGATATTCATATTATTATATTCAACCCTGATGAGTCCCCAATTTATCCAAATGGCAGGAGATTCGCAATTTTTGTTCATTAAGAGGCTGGATGCAACTCTCAAAACATCAGCAGGGGTTTCTCACGATGGTATTTTGGGGGTTTCAAAGTATGATACCTTTATGACGGGAAAAACTGCAAAAGTATACTTACAAGGTATAGACGAACCTTTAAACAATGTAAAAATTGAAAAACCTAATAAAGCTGTTGAAGTACAGGGTGAATTGGTTCCGGGTGAACCGGCAGACTTTAAAATCAGCCTTGATAATTTAAATCTTAAATTTAGTCAGCTTGACCAGATTGAAAAGGCTGAAATTGATATAACAGATATTCAGACAAAAGAATCAGAAAAAATGACTTTTGTGAGAAAAGACGGCATCCTTGTAAGTACAATTCCTACCAAAGAAGTTAAGCCGGCATTTCACTTTGATGTATTATTCCTGATTGCACTATTTGCAGTAACAATGGTATTTTCACAAAGAGCGATGATGGCAATGAATAAAAACATTCCGCAGGATCCGGCACAACAGCAAATGCAGAAATCTATGAACACTTTTATGCCGATAATGTTAACGCTTACGTTTGTAATGATTCCGATACCTGCAGGTGTGCTTCTTTACTTAATTTCAAGCAACATATTTCAGGTAATTCAAACGGTTATCATTAATAAGCAATTGGAGATGGAAGATGCCAAAAAGGAAGCCAGAGTTGATGATGCGGATTTGGCTAATGCAAAACAAATAAAAGAGAAGGGATAATTTTGTAGATAGAAGAGTGGCAGCTGCAACCTAAAAATAATGGGGTTTAAAGATGTTATTATCAGAATTTGATTATGAATTACCGGAAGAATTAATTGCACAGCGCCCGAGTGATAAGCGTGAAAATTCTAGAATGATGGTTTTAAACCGCGAAAAACACGAGATTTCGCATAAACATTTTTATGATATTGTTGACTTTTTGGATGAAAATCATGTTTTGATATTAAATGATACGAAAGTAATACCGGCAAGACTTTTTGGATACAAAGATACAGGTGCAAAAATAGAAGTTTTTTTGCTTAAAGAAAGAGATAATAAGGTCTGGGAAGTTTTGATAAGACCTTCAAAGCGTGTAAGGGTAGGAACTGAAATAAAGATTTCAGACGAATTGTCTTGTGAAGTAAAAATGCCATTGCCTGATGATGGAAAGTGGCTTGTTCAAATGATTTATAAAGGGGATATTTTCGAGATTCTCCATCGGGTTGGGAATATTCCGCTGCCGCCTTATATTGAGCGTAAAATGACAAATGAAGAGTTAAAAAAACTTGATTTTGAAAGGTATCAAACTGTTTATGCAAGAAAGGAAGGTTCTGTTGCCGCTCCTACTGCAGGTTTACATTTTACGCAGGATATTCTAAAAAAAATATCTGATAAAGGTGTTCAAATAGGTTACGTGACTTTGAATGTTGGAATTGGAACTTTCAGACCGGTTAAGTGCGATAATATTCTGGAACACCATATGGATTCTGAGACTTTTGAAATAAAACAGGAAACTGCTGACTTGATTAATCGAGCAAAGGCAGAAGGTAAAAAGCTTGTTGCTGTGGGAACAACAACAGTCAGAACATTAGAGAGTGCTTATAAAATGTTTGGAGAAATAAAAGCCTGTAAGGGAGCGTCAGAGTTGTTTATTTATCCTCCTTATGAATTTAAAGTTATAGATAAATTGATTACAAATTTTCACCTGCCGAAATCTACGCTTTTGATGCTGGTTAGTGCATTAGCCGGAAAAGA
>CAZXQM010000052.1:0-13991 GCA_964643455.1 uncultured Vampirovibrio sp.
CGCGTAGTCTATGATATAACCTCTAAACCCCCCGCCACCGTGGAGTGGGAATAAATCGTAAAGCCCAAAAAACCGCATAACTAAAGGATATTTGGCTTGAAAATTTACGGTTTGATAGCAAAATGATAGCAGGCAGCAAAACGCATTTATTTTGCGTTTCCCGCGGCTTGCAGGTACAATTATCTTAATTACTTTAAAAGGCATTACTGACTTTTGCAGCCGGTAATGCCTTTTTTATTTGCTTTATTGTTTTGTGAATTTTTTTAATTTCTTCGCAAACTCATCGCTTAATTCCGGTGACGGAGATATTTTTACCCAGTTTTGAG
This sequence comes from uncultured Vampirovibrio sp., assembly GCA_964643455.1. Taxonomy (GTDB): domain Bacteria; phylum Cyanobacteriota; class Vampirovibrionia; order Gastranaerophilales; family Gastranaerophilaceae; genus CAG-196. The sequence continues at coordinate 327 of CAZXQM010000052.1, forward strand.
ATTTATCAAGTTCGGGGAACTTATAACGCCACTTGTCATAATCTTCTTTAGTTATTTCTCCGTTTGCATATTTTTCTGATTCATCTGCCCAAGCCGCAAGCATTTTATATATTGACCTGCCGGTAGCAGGATTATTATGAGGAAAACACAGATGTATTTCATCGCCCGCCTTTTTCACTTTTATGCCGTACATATCTTCAAGCGTAAAAAGTGTATGCATTATTCCTATAACATTATCAATATTAGGAACATCCAATGCTTCAGGCGAAATATCAAATATATGTGACAAAGTCTTAATTAAGTCCGCTTTCGGTGTTCTCGTTCCCGATTCATACTGCGCCATACGAATATCAGCTGTTTTTTCTGAAAAGCCAGCCAAAATACCTAAATATTTTTGCGTCATTCCGTTGAGATTACGAAAGAAACGAATTCTTTCTCCAATAGCCATAATTAGCAACCTTTCATTTTGTAATGACAAAATCATAACATATAAGTTTAAGTCGTGTCAAGATACATATAACAAATATGTTTAATTTTTTCTTGCCAACCACTTGACATAAACAAAATAGTTTAGTATTATGATATTAAACAAAGTTGTTTAACATCAGCAAAGGAGACATAAATTATGCCAGATAAAATATTTATGCGTGTTGAAGAAGTTGCTCAGGAAATGGGGGTGTCCGTTCCCTATGCGTATAAGCTGATACGCCGGCTTAATAAGGAACTTAAAGAAAAAGGCTGTATTACCATTGCAGGAAGAATAGACAGAAAATTTTTCCACGAAAAATTTTATTCAACAAAATCTAACGACGAAGGGAAGGAGTAAAATGGGCGCATTCAAAAACGAAAAGAACGGAACTTGGTATGTGCAGTTTCGCTACACCGACTGGAAAGGCGAAAGGCAACAGAAATTCAAACGAGGTTTTACAACAAAACGAGAAGCTCAGGAATGGGAAAGAGAGTTCCTATCTCAAAAGCAAGCCGATGTAACAATGTTATTCGGCACATTCTCCGAGCTTTACGAAAATGACATAAAACCACGATTAAAAGAAAACACTTGGATAACCAAAGAAAGTATTATTGAGAAAAAAATACTTCCGTATTTCGGCAGTAAAAGGCTTTGTGACATCACTGCAAAAAACGTAATCGAGTGGCAAAACGAAATCAGAAAGCTAACTGACAAAAGAGGAAAAAAGTATTCTAAAACATATCTGAAAACTGTTCACAATCAATTAAGCGCTATGTTGAATCACGCAGTACGCTATTATGGTTTAAAATCAAATCCGGCTGCTATTGCAGGAAATATGGGAACAGAAGAACGCAGGGAAATGCAGTTTTGGACTTTAGACGAATACAAAAAGTTTTCAGAAGCAATGATGGATAAAACTGTTTCGTTTTATGCCTTTGAAATGCTCTACTGGTGCGGTATCCGTGAGGGAGAAATGCTTGCATTAACGCCTAAAGATTTTGACTTCAGCGCAAAAACCGTAACTATTAACAAGTCATATCAAAGACTTAAAGGCAGAGATGTTATTACCTCTCCGAAAACTAAAAAGAGTAACAGAACGATTAAAATGCCGAATTTCCTGAGTGAGGAAATGCAGGAATATATAAATATGTTTTATTCGGCAGGTGACGATGACCGAATTTTCCCTGTTTCAAAAAGCTATCTTCATCACGAAATGGACAGAGGGTCAAAAACTGCTGGAGTAAAGCGCATCAGGATACACGATCTGCGTCACAGTCACGTATCACTCTTAATTGATATGGGATTCACAGCCTTGGCAATAGCAGACCGTTTAGGACACGAGAGTATAGAAGTAACTTACCGATATGCTCACCTGTTCCCGTCAAAGCAGACGGAAATGGCAGAAAAGTTAGATTTATTAAGCAAAGGAGCTGTTTGAAATGTCAAAGAAAAACCGTGACGAACATAACCGCTGGAGAAATAAAACCGTAGCATTTCGTATGTCGCCTGAGGAGGCACAACTGCTTGACGATTATGTCAAATTATCAGGTCTTAACAAACAGGACTATATCATAAGCAGAGTGCTGCAAAGAGATGTTATTGTTAAGGGCAGTCCAAGAGTTTACAAAGCTCTGCGCAACGAGCTTATGCAGCTAACCGAAGAACTGAAAAATCATACCGATGCCGATAATGAATTACGCTTGCTTTTAAAACAATCCCTGTCGATACTTTCCGAAATGAATAATACGGCTTAAATTATGAATAAGCCCCGCAGGGCGCAAGGGCACTTTTGATGCGAAGTGTCAAAAGTGCTTTTGCGTTACTCTTGACAAGAGTAACAGAACTTCTGTGGTATAGCTGAAAGAAAATCATATGGAGGAAGATGATAATTAATGATTCTGACAAGTATAAGCATTGAACTGGGAAAGGGTGTTTTAAATCATAATAACCGCAAATTCATTGCTGATAATGTTGATAAAAGTAGGACGAAAGACAACATAGAATATGAAAATATCAGTCTTGAAAATGCGTATCACCATCTGTTTGACGAAGCTTTGAAGCGGTATAACGACCGACAAAAAAGAAGCGACAGAAAAATAAAAAACTACCTTGAACATATCCAAAAAGGCAAACAGGAAAAGCCGTTTTACGAGATAATTGTTCAGGTAGGAAACAAAAATGATATGGGTGTTGATACTCACAACAAAGACTTGTCAAAAACAATTCTTGATGAATATATGAAAGAGTTTCAGAAACGAAACCCTAACTTGTATGTTTTTAACGCTCATCTTCATATGGACGAAGCAACGCCTCATTTGCATATTGACTTTATACCTTTTACAACAAACAGTAAAAGAGGTTTAGATACTCGTGTATCAATGAAACAGGCGCTTTCAAGTCAGGGATTCAAAGGCGGCACCCGTGAAGAAACAGAATGGAGTCAGTGGGTGAATTCTGAAAAGCAAGAGCTTTCAAAAGTAATGCTTGAACACAATGTGGAATGGGAATATCAGGGCAACGACAAAGAGCATTTATCCGTTCTTGACTACAAAAAGCAGGAAAGAACAAAAGAAATTGCCGAACTGGAACGGCAATGCAGCGTTTTAAAAGACAATATTGTAAATTTAGCAGACTGCAAAGAAAAAATTGAAGATGTCTTTTCCGAGCAGGAATTTGATCAAATATATTCTCTCCCCGAACCTAATAAATTTGAAAATGCAAAATCGTACAAAAGTCGAATAGAGCCGATATTCTCCAAACTTAAAGAATTTGCAAAAAGGTGTCTTATAAAATACTTCAGCAATAAAAATCAGTACTGTGAAGCCAGCAGTAGAGTTCAAAATTTGCGAATGGAAAATTACGAACTGAAACAGTTAAACACAAAATACCTCAAGGAAAATTTGCAGTTGAGAAAGGAGCTGAAAGATTTTAAAACAATTAAACGATTTTTAGGCAGGGACAAACTTGCAGACATTTTGTCACAAATTAAAAACCAAACGAAAAATAAGGAAAGGAATTTTAAATTATGAAAGAATGTATCACAGATGAAAGAACAGGCATCACTTACAGACGAGTTGGCGAGGTTTATCTGCCGAATTTAATCTCATTAGACACTAACTATCCCATAGGTATTTGGGGACAGCGTCACAAAGACTATCTGTTAGAGAATCACAGATTTTTCTACTACAATCTTTTGACCACAGATAAACTTAACTCGTATCTTCACGAGATTGATGTAAGTGCTAAGGAAATGTATGACCGCCTAATTAAGCAAATGGCAGAGCAAGAAGGCGTAACAGAACAACTCAAAGCAGAAAATCAAATGGAATGGGTAGGTAGAATGAACAACATCGCCCACCGTGCAAGGGAAATTGTGAATGCTGAGGTGGTTTATTCGTAAAATGTGAATGGTGGCATGGAAGTAAAATTCCTGCCATCATTTTTGTTTTAAAAAGTACTGAAAAGAAAAATAAATTCCATTATCGTGTAATTGGTTGTTGAAATATTCATTTATATGTGGTAGTATAATGTTGTATTATTATTATGCTATCGAGGTGCCAATATGGCTGTTAGTTACAATAAATTATGGAAGTTGTTAATAGATAAAAATATGAAAAAGAAAGAATTAGGAGAAGCTGCCGGAATAAGCAATTCTCTTATAGCTAAACTTGGAAAGAATGAAAATGTTACAGTTGAAGTGTTAGACCGAATATGTATTGCCTTAAAATGCAATATTGAAGATATAGTTGAAGTTAAAGACAATAGTGAGGCATCCATATGAATCCTTTAATTAAATGGCCGGGCGGAAAATCCGGTGAAATTAGCACAATTGAAAAATATATACCTAAGTATAATCGATATATTGAACCGTTTTTTGGCGGCGGAGCATTATTCTTCCATCTCAAACCAAATGCTGCTGCAATAAATGATATTTCATCCTCTTTAATTGAATATTATAATCTCATAAAAGCACAGGACAAGAAATTATACAAATTGTTAATGTGTTATAATAACAGTTTTGCGAACCTTATAAAAGTATGTGAGAATAATTACTCTGATATACTCGAAATTTATACAGAAAATTTTGTTGATTTTTATGATAAAACAAATGCAAAAAAACGCTTAGACGAATTCACATCTACCTTATCTGAAAAAATCAACTCTGGTTTTGATGAAAATCTATTGTTGGATGGGAATTTATTTGCTAAGAGTATCAATAAAAATGTTATTGATAAGATGCAACGAACACGCAAAAATTCAGATAAAGCTCCTTTTTCAGAAGAAGATTTGAAGAACAATCTTATAACCGGCTTTACCAGTGGGTATTATATGTATTTCAGGGATATTTTTAACGATATAAATCTTGGAAGAATTGATACTCCATCTATCCAGTATAAAGTGGCAAATTTTTATTTCATTAGAGAATATTGTTATGGTTCTATGTTTAGATACAATGCTAAAGGCGAGTTTAATATCCCGTATGGAGGTATGTCCTACAATAAAAAAAATATGAAATCAAAAATTGATAATATGTTTAATAAAGATATAAGCGAGGTGTTTGCGAACACTGAAATATCTTGCCTTGACTTTGAAGAATTTTTTAACAAGTCATATCTCAAAGAAAGCGATTTTATATTTTTAGATCCTCCATATGATACAGATTTTTCAGATTATGAAGGAAAGGACTTTACCAAATTTGATCAAGAGCGACTTTCTAATTGCTTGAAAAAGACAGCTGCTCAATTTGTTTTAGTTATAAAGAATACAGATTTTATCAAAGGATTATATGATAAAGACTTTAATATTATCAGCTTCGACAAACAATATACATACAATGTCAAAAGTAGAAATAACCGTGATGTAGAACACTTACTAATAACAAATCTCCCAGTTTAACTGGGAGATTTGTTATTTACATTTTTTGTATTTTTTCTTCCACTTTAGCTTCTTTAAATGCAGAAGTATATATTTTGATAAAATCATCGTATGTGATTTCGGCGGGTAATATTTTGTTCCAAAAATCAACATTATTTAATATTTGTTTTTTACTCAAACGACTTTCAACAGCCTTTGAACAACTACTATAACAAGTGGCGAAATACGAATTATTTCTTGTTAAAAATGAAAACAATTTTTCAAGATTCTTCACTTCGTTTGAATTTGCTTCTGCGTTTTTCGTATCTAGATTCCCGCTCATTTTTATTTCAAAAGTATTTACATTATCAAGTGTTTTGTCATCGCAATCAAAGAACAACAAATCAACAGGATTACCATTATTCTTTTTGATAAACTTAGATAGCTCACCTAAAAATGTTGCGTCTGAAATATGTATTTCCCTCTGCTTGATAATTAAGCTTTTGGATGTACTCCTAATCTTCAATTCTTTCTTAACTTTGGCTTCATCAATATTTCCCTTGTTAACATAAATTATTTGTTTAAATGGATTAAAATCTTTATTTTGCTCTTTTTCCGGCAAATCAATATTTATACTGAACAGTTTGCAAATTATTTTTTTGTCATTTTCAGAATAATTTATCGAAATAATGTTAGGAACATTTGATAGTCCGTACCTCTGCCTTGCAATATAAAAAATAATACGCTGGATTCGATTGCCAAGTTGAGAATCAATACTTCTTCCCAATCCCATATATTTATTGGCGTAGGCATCCTTAAAGCATAAAAATGGATTATTTTTTCTGTTTTCAATATTTGGCTTATAATTTGCATCTATATTAATGCACATATCTTCAAGTTCTTTTTGTATAAACTTTTCTAATTCCTTATTAAACTTACTCATATTGAAGATAACCTCTTTTCTGAAGCGTCAAAATACTCGTGCTCTATTTCACAACCGATAAATTTTCGCCCGTTTTTGAGAGCAGCTACTCCAGTTGAACCCACTCCCATAAATGGATCAAAAATTACATCGTTTTCATTTGATGCTATTTTTATGATGTGTTCTAATAGTTTTACTGGCTTTTGAGCCGGATGTTTCGGGTCTTTTAAGCGTTCTGGACACATACATATTGGACTTTCAAAAAAGTTGTGCATTTGATTTTGAGTTGTAAAATTCCATTTATGCCCTTTATTCCACATACATATAATCATTTCGCAACTATTTAAAAAACCGTTTTTATAAATTTTAGGTGCTGGATTAGTTTTGTGCCATATAAAAAATTGAAATGTATCGAATTCCTTATCAAACACTTCGTGCCATTTTCCAATCAAATTATAGCTCGTAAAAATAAAGATATTTCCATCTGGTTTTAAAATTCGCTTGAAATCATCAAGTAGTTTTATAGGTTCTATTGGTGCTAAGTCCCATTCACCTAAATCATTATTTAAAGCTGACCTTCCCGGCAAAGGAATGTTTCCGGTAGAATATTGTGCAATATTATATGGCGGATCGGTTAGGATTAAATCTATGCTCTTGTCGGGTATTTGACTTAAATAGCCCATACAATCACCTTGTATGAGAGTATACCTTTTAGATTCTATTTTTTCGATTTTATATGTATTAGTTTCCAATGCAATCCTCAATCATTTCGTTTATATGTTTGTTTAAGTCGATTTCTTCAAGTGCAGATTTATAAATATTCTCGAAATCTTTAAAAGTAATTCCGTTTGGAAGAATCTTCTCCCAAAAATCTTTACCAATAAGGAACATTTCAGGATATGCCATATGCTTCTTTACAGCACCGGTCCAAGTTTTTCCCTCGCCATCCTTGTTGTATAAGGTGCCAAAGTATGCTTTGCAATTTTCAATTCCCATATCAACATATATAGTTAAAAGCTTCTCAACATTTGATGGGGCATTAGAGCTATCTAAATCTCCTCCGGCTTTTAACTCAAGAATATTCCAGTCTTGACCATCGAAAAAGGCAAGGTCAACAGGTTTGGTAAAAATGGAATTCTGTGTAGCGTATTTATCTGCTAAAGGTAATAATTCTCTCTTTATGCTTTCTTGAGTAACACCGCTTTCAACTCTTGAACGTCCTCTTCCTGAAGCTACATTTGTTGCACGGAATGCAGCTATTTCACCTCGTAAACTACCGTTATTAGTGTCGATGTTAGTTACAACTATTTGTTCGTTGTTTCTTGGAGCAGGAATATGATGACTGAGATTTCTCGGATTGACAATAGAAGGTACATTTTCCTCTCCAAAACGAAGTTTCGCAATACGCTTAGCGCAAGATTCTATGGCAAACCCACTTTTAGATTCAAAACTACTTACAAAAACCATACTTGCCGTAATGCGTTCATCCATCTGACTTAATAAAAAATTATTTACTTTTCTATCATAATTAGATTTAAAATCGTTTTCAATGAGGTTCACTACTCTTGAAAATTCCTCGATAATAATTTGTTTAATTTGTTCTTTCATACATTTTAATCCTCCAAAAACAATTTATATGTTTCAATCTCAAGTGCATCGGCGATACGCTGAATATTCTCAAGTGAAATACTGCGGCGATAACATTCAATTGCACTAATATAGGTGCGGTGCATACCACATTTATTGGCAAATGCTTCTTGTGATATTCCCATTGCAGTGCGATATTTTTTTAAATTGTCTCCAAAGACTTTTATAATGTCCATAGTTGCAATCCTCCCAATTTTATATTATAATAAACATGAACACTATAAGTCTACACACAATAAGTATCTAACAAGGATGTTAAAGATATGATTAAATCCATTGAAATGAAAAACTGTGCCACATATTCGGTTGAAGGTGTTAATATTGATAATTGCCAAAGAGTAAACTTCTTTTATGGACCTAATGGTAGCGGCAAATCTACAATCAGTAATTTCTTACATAATCAAGTTGCTCCTCAATATTCGTCTTGTAAGATAAAATGGGAAAATGATACGCCTACGGATATTGTTGTTTATAATCGAGATTTTCGCACTCGCCATTTTAAAGAAGATATTGCCGGTGTGTTTACTTTAGGTGAAGCAACAATCGAGGAAATCAAGTCTCTTGAAGAGATGAAAAAAGAGCGAGACAAAAAGCAAGAGGACTATGTTGGCAAGATAAATAGCTTAAACAAGAAAAAAGACAAAGAACAATCGCATAAAGATGAATTTAGGGATACAGTTTGGAAGGCCATTCTTAAACAAAATGAGACAGATTTTCAAGAAGCATTTAGTGGCTTCAGAGGTAATAAAGAAAAGTTTCGAGATGAAGTTATTGAGAGATATAAAAAGTCCCATTCTTCAAGTGAAACAAGAGAGTCCTTGAAGAAACGTTATAACGCCCTATTTTCAAACAAACCTGAAAAATGCAATACTATTGATATATCTATTTCACATTTAATTTCTGAACTTGAGGCAATAGAAAAAGATTTAATCTGGGAAAAAGTAATTGTTGGAAATAAGGATGTTCCTATTTCTAAGCTTATTAATTTTCTTGACAATGCAGATTGGGTTAATAGAGGACGTTCGTATATTCGTGAAAATGGCACATGTCCTTTCTGCCAACAAAACACTATTTCTGAAGATTTTAAACAACAATTAAATTCTTTCTTTAGCGGCGAATATGAAAGAAATATAGAGCATATAAAAAATTTAATCGAAAAGTATAAAAGCGTTTCTGATTTATTGGTTTCACAGTTATCAAATGTCACATCAAATGATGTTGCGGTAAGTGTGGGATATTTAGATATTCAAAAATATAATATATTATTAGATACATTGAAGGTACTATTTTCAAATACACTAACAGAAATGTCATCGAAAGAAAAAGAAGCAGGTAAGAAGGTGACTTTTCCCGATAGTACATCAAAAGTAAATGATTTGTTGAATATGATATCAACCGCTAATAGCAATATTAATAACCATAACAAGATGGTTGATAATTACAATGAAGAGAAAAAAGCTTTAGTGGATGCTGTTTGGGAGTTCCTAATGGATGAACAGGAAGCACTAATAAGTGGATATATTAATGATTTATCTAACTTCGAAAAAGCAAAAACAGGAATACAAGATAGTATCTCTCAATGTAAAAAGCAGTTAGATGAGCTTGATAGTAAAATCTTCGAAGCAGGCAAAAACATTACGAGTGTACAACCCACTGTAGACGAAATTAACCGTTCTCTAAAAGCCTACGGTTTCACTAACTTTCAAATTGTCCAATCGCCAGCAAAAGAAAATTTTTATCAAATTCAGCGTATGGATGGAACACTTGCTACAAATACATTGAGTGAAGGTGAAGAAACCTTTATATCATTTTTGTATTTTCTACAGTTTGCTAAAGGTTCAATAAATGCTGCTAAAGTGTCATCAAAAAAGATTTTAGTATTGGACGATCCCATATGTAGTTTAGATAGTACTGTTTTATACATAGTTAGTTCTATGGTAAAAACATTGATTAAAGCTGTTCGAGAGGGAAAATCGGATGTAGAACAGATTTTTATTCTCACTCATAATGTGTTTTTTCATAAAGAAGCATCGTTCATTAATGGTAGAATAACGGAATTAAACGATGTTAATTACTGGATTATAAGTAAAGATAATAACATCTCTTCTGTAAGAAGTTTTGGCAAAGTTAACCCAATAAAGACTTCATATGAATTGTTGTGGCAGGAATTAAAAACCAATACTAACGCATCTTTTGTTACAACTCAAAATATAATGAGAAGAATTATAGAGTATTATTTTGGAATATTAGGAAAAAAAGTTGATGATACGATAATAGATTCTTTTAATACTACAGAAGAAAAAACAATATGTCGTTCATTAATAAGTTGGATTAATGACGGCTCTCATTCTATACCTGATGATTTTTATATTGATAGCTATACTGATTCTGTCGAGCGATATAAGCAAGTATTTAAAGACATCTTTGTAAAAATGGGTCATGAAGCGCACTATAATATGATGATGTCATAAACCATATTTGATAGCATCTGAGTGATAGCTATTTGATAGCAGAAGTCAATACACCTTATAGAATTAAGATAATATGTATCATTAGATATCAAATTAAGTCAAAATTCCTAAACAAAATCAGTTAGCATCTGTTTTGTACTTAGGAGTGGGAATGACATAAGCAAATCCCGGAGCCCTATGATACAGGGTTTCGGGATTTTTCTTTTGCAATACAACAATTACAATGGTGGTGAAGAAAAATCCTTAATATAACTTAGAGAAGGAAATATTCTATCCTTTGTACATTTTAGAGAAGCGGAAAAATTATTAAAACTAATTATATAAAAAATATTTAATATATTAAAAATATATTGACAAATAATTCGATAATGCGTAAAATAAAATTATAATATGCAACGAGGATGATAAATATGAAATCAAAAGAAACAAATAGAGAACGTTTTATTCGAATAGCTGAAGCAAGAACCCAAAAAATTATTGATATGATAGAGTTGCTTAGTAATTGTTCTAATAAATACAACTATGAGTACACCCAAAAAGATGTAGATAAAATGTTTTGCGCTATCGAAACAGCATTAAAAGCAAGTAAGGCAAAGTTTGCATCAAAGAGTATGAATAAAGATAATCGTTTTAAGTTTTGATGGAGGTAATACTAAATGAGCTTGGATTATGAAAAACTTCTTCTAGAACTTTATAATGCGCCTGATTCAAAATCTTTATATAAATTAATAGTTTTTTATGGATTAGATACATCTGAATATTGGAAGCCCTATGGTGGTAATTCTAATAATGCAGGAACATTTGAAAATCAGCAATCATCTCCGGAAAATGCCTTGGTTGAGAAACTGACGAACTCAATAGATGCTATCCTGATGAAAGAATGTATGATGGAAGGTCTTAACCCAAAGGATAAAACATCTTCAAAGGTTCCACAAACAATAAATGCTGCAACGAAAATGTTTTTCGATGTTGATGACGGGAAATGGGAAAATATTGATGCTGTCAAGAGAAACAGAATAGCACAAGATATTCAAATCATTCTTACCGGAGATAGAAAAACACCTAATGTGGCCATATATGACAATGGAGAAGGTCAAAACCCATCAAAATTTGAAGCCACTTTTTTGTCAATAGCGAGTGGTAATAAAAATGATGTTCCTTTTGTTCAAGGAAAATATAATATGGGGTCAACAGGTTCTCTTGTTTTTTGTGGCGATCAACATCGTTATCAAATGATTATTTCAAGAAGAAATTCCAAATTAAATGATAGTGATGGGTTAATTGGATTTACACTTGTTCGTAGACATATACTGACTCCTGAGGAAGAACTTAAATATAAATTGACTTGGTATGAATATTTAGTTGTTGATGGTGAAATTCCTTCTGTGAACAGCCAAACTCTTGATTTAGGATTGAATAAAACCCCGTTTTCATGTGGTTCAGTTGTTAAGTTGTATTCTTATCAATTAACGCGTCCATCAGATGCAACGTTGGATTTGTGGCGTGCACTTAATCCTTTGCTATTTGAATCAGCGTTGCCTATATTAATTTATGAAAATCGCGACAATTTTGGCGGGCATTCTCCTACCAAAGTTATGTTAGGTAATCGAGTTCGACTTGCGTTGGACTCAAATGAACGTATCGAATTTCAAAAGTCTTTTCAGATAAATTTGTTTAATAGTAATATTCCTATTCAAGTTTATTTGTTTAATCGTGAAACAAAGAACACGGAGTTTATTTTAGGTAAATCAGTAGTATATACATTAAATGGACAAACACAAGGTTCTGAATCAAAATCGTTTATTTCTCAAGATCTGGGATTTAGAAATTTAAGAGAATATATGCTTGTTTGTGTCGATTGTTCGCAGATAGGAACAACCGCGCGACAAGAACTTTTTATGGCTTCTCGTGATAGGTTGAAACAAGGCAGATATTATTCAAAACTAAGACAATGCATAATTGAACTTTTGTCAAATGATACCCATTTGAAGCAAAAAGAGCAAGAGTATAAGGGTAGAGTATTTAAGGAGACCGGTGAAGATAAAGATATGGTTCAATCTTTATTTTCCAAACTCAAAGGTAATCAGGAGATACGAAAGATGTTTTCCGGGAACAATGGTGCTTTTTCATTTTTTAATAAAAAAACCAAGAAATTTGTTTGGCCAGAAGAACGAAAAAAAGAAAAAAAGAAAGAAATCAAAAAATTAAAACGTTACCCAACCTTACTAAAAATAAAGGGCTTTGAAAAAAGTTTAGATGATTTTGTTAAAGTGATTTGCAAAGGAGGAAAAGGTAAAATTACACTTGAAACAGATGCTGAAAACACATTTTTATCGCGTTCTGATGATGCCGGAGCTATTGAAATTGCAATTTTAGATTTAGGTAATCACGGTGGAAAAGGTGGAGGACAATATTTACCTAATAAGGATTCAACCAAATTGCATGTTCAAATTTCTGGACCTTGTGAAGGAGAGCTGGAAATAATGGTTGAACCACAAGAAGAAGCAGAAGTTGGAGATACTCTTCAACTTTCAATTAAAATGATTTCTTCTGTTGCTGAATACGAAGTAGTTGCTTTCATAAAAATTGATGATGAAGTACCGAAGCCGAAAGAACCAAAGAAAAAAACAGTAGAAGAACCAGAATTATCACTTCCGAAATTAACACGTGTGGTTCAATATAGTGATGATCCTGATCAAGCCAAATGGACTGATTGCGGGATGACATCAGAAAGCATTGTTAAAACTAAAATTAATAATGCCGGAGCAATTGATGAAGTTTTAATTAATATGGACTCAAATCTAGTAAAAAAACTTATAAATGCAAAAGGTGCTAATATTGAACGAGTAAGAAATAAATACATATCATCTATTTATTCACATATTCTTATGGTTTATACTACAATGTATGGTTATTACTCTAGAGATGATATTGAAATAGAAGAACATATATGCAAGGAGATACAAGAAACCCTTAATGAAGCAGTTGAGTTTTCTTTTCAATATTATGCTAGTTTTCTTTTAACTTATGAGGATTTTTCTGATTAAGTATCAAGTAAGAAAAAGAGATTTGGGTGATAAGTGATACTTATATAGAGATTAAAAGTATACTACATATTTTTGCCATTCGTATTATTTGTTGCTTAAATTGATAATATAAGTCAATATACCGTATATATCATGTGATATCGAATCATGTCAAAAATCCTAAACGAAATCAGTTAATATCTATTTTGCACTTAGGAGTGGGAATGACATAAACAAATCCCGGAGCCCTATGATACAGGGTTCCGGGATTTTTCT
>CAZXQM010000053.1:0-13327 GCA_964643455.1 uncultured Vampirovibrio sp.
AACAAACCGGAAATGTTCAAATGAATGTAAGAAACGGTCAGGTTGTTTCTGCCAAATTTAACGGTAAAGATTTGACTTCGAAAGAACTCGAAGCTTTACAGAAAGATTTTCAAGCAGAAATTTCAAATTTCGGTCGCGAAGCCGGAAGCAAATACGGTTTAAAAGATTATGAATACGTATACAGACAAAAAGGCGGTCAGGTTGTTAGATTTGATAAGTACAGAAATATAAATAATGTAACTGCTGTTACAAATAAAGAGATAACGAATACAAGTGCAATAGAAAGTTTCTTAGAAAAGAATAGCGGAATTAAAACTGAATTAGACAATATCGTATCAACAGGCAATATATCAAGCGGTTTTAGAGTCGGAAATATGACATACAAATCTGATGCGGGAATTGTGTACAATATTTCAGGCGATAAGATTAACGGTATTAAACTCAATAAGAAAATTACACTTGGCGGCAAAACTTTCAAAGCCGGTGAGGTAATTGACGGCAAATATCTCGGTGAATGGAGAAAAACAGCAGAAAATAACAATGATTATCAGGCAGTTATTGATTTATTAACATCATAAAGTCAAATAATGGGTTTATTTTGGACAAAATAATGCGGGATTTCAATCCCGCTTTTTATTATTGTTAATTAAAAATTTCTTGTAAGTTTATACATTTTTCCCCTTTACCCTAAATCGTGTTTTTACTATAATTAACTTGCAAAAGAGAGTGTTTTTTTATAAAGAAAGGAAAAGCTTATGAAAAAATCAATTAAGGATTTAGGAGACGTTAAAGGTAAAGTAGCTCTTGTAAGAGTTGATGTTAACGTACCTTTGGATGAGAACAAAAATGTAACAGATGATACACGTATTCAGGCAATTGTACCTACGGTTAAATTTTTGAAGGATAAAGGAGCAAAGATTGTTCTTATGGCTCACTTAGGCAGACCGAAAGGTGAAAAGAATCCGGAATTTTCTCTGGCTCCGGTTGCTGAGTATATGTCAAAAGTTTTTGGTGAAGAAATTGTATTTATTCCTTCTGTAGAAGAAGCAAAACCTTATGTTGACAAATTAGTTGACGGTCAGATTGCCTTATTGGAAAATATTCGTTACTATAAGGCTGAAGAAGCAAAAGATGATGATATGACATTTGCAGAAGAGCTTGCAAAATTAGGAGATTTTTATGTAAATGATGCGTTTGGAGCAGCTCATAGAAATCATACTTCTACTGCGAAATTGGCAAAAATTCTTAAACCTGCAGTTTCAGGTTTGTTGATGGAAAAAGAAATCAGATGCTTATCACAGGCTCTTGATAATCCTACAAGACCGTTTACTGCAGTTGTTGGCGGTGCAAAAGTATCTTCTAAGATAGGTGTTCTTGAAAACCTTCTTGACAAAGTTGACAATATGATAATCGGTGGCGGTATGGCTTATACGTTTGTTAAAGCAAATGGCGGAAAAATCGGTAATTCAATTTGTGAAGATGATCAGTTGGATGTTGCAAAAGCTATCGAAAAGAAAGCGCAAGAAAAAGGTGTTAAGCTTGTAATGGCAACTGATGTTCTTGCAACGGATGATTTTTCAGGCAATGGAACTAACAAATTTGTTAAGATAGATGAAATTCCTGACGGGTTTGAAGGTGTAGATGCCGGTCCTGATTCAAGAAAAGCTTTTGCGGAGGTTTTAAAATCTTCTAAGACAATTCTTATGAATGGTCCTGTTGGTGCATTTGAAAACCCTAAATTTGCAGAAGGTACAAAGGCTGTTCTGGAAGCAATTGTTGAAGCGACAAAAGCCGGTGCTACTTCTGTAATTGGCGGCGGTGATTCTGTTTCTGCAGCTAAAAAATTCTTTAAAGCGGAAGATTTCACTCATGTTTCAACCGGCGGCGGGGCTTCTCTTGAATTTATAGAAGGAAAAGTTCTTCCGGGTGTTGCAGCGCTGGATGACAAGTAAGAATTTTAAAAATATGTTTAAAGCAGGGTTTATATAAACCCTGCTTTTTAATTTATTGTAATAAATAACTTCATTTGTCCAACTTGTATTGAATAAATGCACATGCTAAAATTATTTTATGTTGAATCAAATTAGAACTATTTTGGTATGTTCACGGGTGTTTTCTCTTCCTATGACAATTATGTCATGGCTTATAATCTTTGTATATTCTTTTCTTGTCGCCGGACATATGAAATATGGATTTTTGGCATTGCTGGGAGTTTGTTTGGTACACCTTGCCGTAAATGTTTATGATGATTATTTTGATTACAAATCTCTTATAAAACAGGTAGGTTTTAATAAAAGAGAGTATTTGAAGAATTCACAAAAAACAAAATGCCGGTATTTAGTTATGGGGCTAATAAAACCGAGGCAAGTATTTTTGCTAGCCTCTATATACTTTGCTCTGGCGGGAATTATAGGAGCATTTCTCTTTTTTAAATGCGGTGTTGGTGTTATATATTTTGCCCTAATTGGTGGATTTATATCATTATTATACTCTTTTATGTCAAAAATCAGACTTTCAGAAGCTGCGGTTGCTATAGCGTATGGTCCTGCTTTATTTGGCGGGGTTTATTATGTTATGACAAAAACATACTCACCGGATGCAATTATACTTTCATTTCCTTCTATGATTATGACAGTTATTTTGCTTTATATTCATACTGTAATGGATTTTGATTTTGATATAAACGAAGGACATAAAACTCTAGCAAATTCATTTAAGTCAAAACTGGATTCACTTGTCGTACTCAAGTGGCTTCTTGTTCTCGCGTATGTATCTCCTGTTTTGCTTTGTATTTTTGATATAGTTGATTGGCAGGTATTTCTGGTTTGGTTTACAATTCCGCTTGCTATTGATTTATATAAATCAATGGTTGCTTTTTCTGAAAATCCGGAATCGATTCCGGAGCATAAATGGTACCATTTTCCTATGGAAAATATGATGGGGGCGCCAAGCTTTATGATAAGAATTTACCAGTCCAGAAATTTGATGATTTATTATTCCTTAATCCTTACGGTTTCTATATTTTTGGCTTTATGGTAAAAATACATACACTGGCTAAATCTTACCTAGGTATTTTTTGTAAAACTCTTCATAGTTGAGTCGCATTATATTTTTATAAACTCCAAAAAACATAAGTCTTCCGCATATTTTTGAATCAAGGTTTTTATAGAGTTTAAGCCGCTTTTTCATTTCTTCATAAAATGCCTCGCGTAAGCCTTCTTCTGCCTTAAGAAACAGATGCGCATACTGATGATATTTGTACTGGAATAAAGAGTATCTGTATAATTCGCAGCTTTTTGCCTCTTGCAGTAAACTTTCAATTTTATCCATAACTTTAAAAATATCAAAAACTTTTGAAGAAATATCTCTCGTATCATCAGGAGTTTTTCTTTGATAATACAGAGGGTCAGGATTAACTATAATGGAAGAAGCATTTAGCATTGTAAAAAAGAAAAAATACAGTTCTTCAAATATCAATCCGGCAGGGAAAAGTTTTCTATCTGTATTTTTCTCAGCAATCTTCTTCAAAAAACTTGTTTTAAAAATTTTATTAACGGCGAGCATGTTTCCATGAAACGGATTAATGTTATCTTTAATTGTATGAATGGTATTTTCGTCTTTATGGTTTTTCCATTCCTTCATGGAGAAAAATAATTTAGGAAAGACATTTTTTGTATCTTTGTTATATTCACAAGCATTAAAAATATATATATCAGGTTTTTGTGTCAGATTAATGAATTTCTGATACAAACTCAATGAAACTCTGTCTTCTGAATTAACAAAAGAAATGTAATCGCCTTTTGCATTGATAATTCCGGTATTTTTTGCTTCTCCGTCATCCAGATTATTCTGGTTTATTACAACAATGCGATTATCGAGTTTTGCATACTTTTCCAGAATTTCTGCGGAATTATCGGTTGAGTTTTCATTAACACATATAATTTCAATATTGGAATATGTTTGCAGTCGAAGAGAATTCAAACATTCTTCCAAATATTCCTGTGAATTATAAACAGGTACTATTATTGATATAAGAGGCTTATTTAACATTTTTTATCCTGCTTTCAAAATCTCGAAACTCATTGTAACTTTTATTTAAAATCTCTTTGTATGCATAATATACATTTTTATTTTCCAGAATACTCATATCATATTCAGAAAAATCGATGTTTCCGTATGTTTTTTGAAGTTCACTAAACATTGCTCTTTTTGTAGCACTTCTTGTTTCAAGAGTTCTTATAAGTACACTCTCCAATTGGCTTACGAGCAAAATTGTTTTGTATTTTTCATATTTTCCGGATTTTTTAAATATTTCAGTAACAATTTTATTTATTTTAAACAGGTCGAGAAATTTTTTATTGGCTGTAGCTGTAATCGAATTCTGAGTTTTCCTGTAAAAATACAAAGGATCAAAATCATAAGAAATTTTTTCCGCATTCAAATAGCATTGGGCGAAAAATGGGAAGTCTTCAAAAATCAATCCTTCCGGAAATGAAAAATCTTTTATAAAATCTCTTCTGTACATTTTTGCCCACGTGCTGTATATAAATTTCAGATAAAATTCTGCGCCGAGTTCAGATTCGTTAAATACCGGTTTTTTAATAAATTTAGTAAATTCTTTTATATTCGGAAGTTCCCAGAAAAATCCTTTGTTCGGAAGAATCTGATAAATGTATGAAAACATATAGTCGCTTTTGTTCTCTGATATATTTTGATACATCTTTTCTAAAGCCAGAGGAGAGAGAAAATCATCCGAGTCAACAAAGGTTATATATTCACCCTTTGCCTGTTTCAAGCCCATATTTCTGGCAGCCGACAAGCCCAGATTCTTCTGGGAAAAAACTTTGATTCTTTTATCAAGCTTAGAGTACTGCCTCAAAATATTTATGCAATTATCCGGCGAACCATCATTTACACAAATAATTTCAAAATCCTCAAATGTCTGGTTAATTAAACTGTCCAGACAAATATCCAAATATCTCTCAACTTTATATACAGGAACTACAACGGAAACTTTTACCATAAGAATATTTTACAATGAAAATAATATTTTTACTCTTTTTTTAACTCAACTGCTTACCTAACCGCTGTATTAGAAAAAAGTTTAATGAAACAGCAGAGGATTGCATTTAATATAATAAAGAATCCTCATCGCTCAAACTTTCCTCTCTTTTTTCTAAGAGAGGTTTCTTTATGTTATAACTATGTTATGAACTATTCAAATTTATTTGATACTGCGAGAAATTTTTACACTTCGCTATCATACAACGACAAATACGGAAGAGCAAAAATACCTTTCAGATACTTTCTGGAGTTGACATACAGATGTAATCTTGCATGTCCATATTGTTATGTTGGCTGTGAGAGAAACAAGCATGAGCTTACAACGGATGAGTGGAAAAAAGTTATTGACCAGCTTCCTTTCTACTCTATTGCTACACTTGTCGGCGGTGAACCTTTGATAAGAAAAGATTTTATTGAAATACTTGCTTATACTTCAAAAAAAATTCTTAATAAAGTTCACGTTGTTTCAAACGGTATTCTGATTAATGACGAAATAATTGGGGCTTTCATAAAATATAAACTTTTGCTTCTTTCGGTTTCTCTTGACGGATACGGAGAAAATCACGACAAAAATCGCGGTAAAACGGGTATTTTTGACAAAATTATTTCTAATCTTGAGAATTTGAAGACAAAGAATGCAAAACAGATGGTTGATATAAAAACAATTGTGCTGGAAAATAATCTGGATGATTTGGTTAAACTATATAAACTTTGTGAAGAGATGAATTTTGAGTTTCTTTCAATTTCGTTTTTGCGTAATAACAACTGGAAACAAAACTCTGTTTTGCAGGAAAGTTTTATACCGGAATTTACTGCAAATTATCCGATTAAGTGTTATTTTGATATGGAGCATTTTAAAGAGGTTTATAGTGAAATAGTAAGTCTGAAAGGCAGAACTAAACTCAGGTTTTCTCCAAAATTTGAATACTCAAAAAATCCTTTAAATTCGATTGAAAAGTTCTTTAATACACCGGCGGATAAACCGGTCAACGAAATTTATAAGCCGTGCACATATCCGTATAATAATATGATGATCAATCCGGAGGGTTACGTATATCCTTGTCTTTCTATGAAGATAGGTAATGTAAAAGAAAAAACATTAAAAGAACTCTTTAATGAGCCCCATTATTGCTGTTTTAGAAAGAATTTAAAAGCAAGCGGAGGCACATTTGGAGCCTGTCAGATGTGCTGCGAACTTGAAGTAAAATAACAAACGTGATTTTATAATACAAGTATATATGTAGCGGTGGTTAAATATTTATTAACAAACCGGTATGATATATCACAAAAGCTACAAACCAGGCAATCGAACACTGAACTAGTATCACAAGAAGTGCATATTGCTTTCCGAGTTCTCTTTTTACGGTTGCAATAGCTGCTACACAAGGGGTATAAAGGAGGCAAAAGACCATGAAAACAAATGCAGTAAGCTGCGTGAACAGTCCTGATTGAGTAATATCGCCGGCAAGTACGCTTAGGGTGCTTACAACGCTTTCTTTTGCCATAAATCCGGTAATAAATGCGGTTGAGATTCTCCAGTCATTCAGTCCCAGAGGTTGAAAAACCGGTGTGATAATACTTCCTAACATCGCAAGCAGGCTGTTTGCCGAATCCGTAACGATATTAAGTCTTGTATCAAAAGTTTGTAAGAACCAGATAACGATTGTTGCCCAGAAAATTATTGTAAATGCTTTTGTTACAAAGTCTTTTGACTTGGAATATATAAGTCTGTAAACATTTCCCGCACTAGGCATTCTATAATTTGGCAGTTCCATTACAAATGGAACTGCTTCACCTCTGTATACAAAAATTTTTAAGAAAAATGCAAGCAAAATTCCGACAAGCATGCCGGTTAAATACATACTTAAAATTACGATTACCTGATTTTCAGAAAAAAATGCTGCTGTAAACAGTGCATATATAGGTAGTTTTGCCGAACAGCTCATAAACGGAGTGAGAAGTATTGTCATTTTTCTGTCACGTTCGGAGGGCAGTGTTCGGGCTGCCATAATAGCAGGGACAGAACATCCAAAACCTATTATCATCGGAACAAAACTTCTTCCGGAAAGTCCGACTTTTCTCAGCAGTTTATCCATAACAAAGGCTACTCTTGCCATATAGCCGCTGTCTTCCAATATCGATAAGAAAAAGAAGAGTACAACTATTTCCGGCAAAAAACTTAAAACACTTCCTACTCCAGAGAAAACTCCGTCAATAATTAATGAATGTACAACAGGATTAAGTCTGTAAAGAGTCAGGGCATTATCAGTCAAAAGGGTAAGTTTTTCTATTCCTAAATCCATCAAACTTGTAAGACAACTCCCGATAGGTCCAAAGGTCAGGTAAAATATAATTGCAAGAATTGCTAAAAATGCAGGAAGTGCAGTATATTTTCCTGTCAAAATCTTGTCTGCATTTGCGGATAATTTATACCCTTTTGTCTCTGAAGGTTTAGCAACAAAGTTTGCACAAAGTTTTTCTATATAAGAAAACTTCATATCAGCGAGAGCTTCTTCGCTATCCATACCGGTTTCTTCTTCAAGTTCTTTGATGATATGATTACAAGTTTTGATTTCATTTTCATCAAGTTCCAAGCTTTGAGATATCAAAGAATCTTTTTCTGCAAGCTTTGAGGCTGCAAATCTTACAGGAATATTTGCGGTTTGTGCGTGATCTTCGACAATATGTTCAATAGAATGAATGCATCTGTGAACAGACCCTTCTTTTCCGTCATTTTCTTCGCAAAAATCAATTTTTTTAGGCAGTTCGCAATACTTTGCAATATTTAAAGAATGTTCAATGAGTTCTTCAATACCCTGATTTTTTACGGCTGATATTGGAATTACCGGCACACCAAGCTCTTCTTCCAGCCCGTTAATATCAATGCTTCCCCCGCTTTCAGTAACTTCGTCCATCATATTGAGTGCAATTACCATTGGTACTTGAAGTTCAATCAACTGAAGAGTTAAAAACAAATTCCTTTCGATGTTTACCGCATCGACTATATTGATAATTCCGTCCGGCATTTCATTAAGAATAAAATCTCTTGTTACAATCTCTTCGCTTGTATAAGGCGAAAGAGAATAGATTCCGGGAAGATCTGTAATTATAACATTTGAGCAATTTTTGAGATAACCTTCTTTTTTATCAACCGTAACTCCGGGGAAATTCCCTACATGCTGGTTTGAGCCGGTAAGTTTATTAAAAAGAGTTGTCTTACCGGAATTCTGGTTTCCGGCAAGAGCAAACATGAGTTTTTCTTTTGGCTTAATCTTTTTATTTATGTAACTTTTGTTCTCGCCCTTTCCTGAATGTTCAATTTTTTTAAATTCCTTATTTTTTCTCGGGCAGTTGTGTGAATCATGAATATTTTCCAGCAAAATATTTGCGGCATCTGTTTTCCGAATGGTTAGTTCATACCCTCTCACGCATATTTCAAGCGGGTCGCCCATAGGAGCTGCTTTGACCATTCTTACCTCAACTCCGGGGGTTAAACCCATATTCAAAATATGGCTTTTCAAAGCTCTGTTTTCGCAATTGATTGATTTTATATATCCTTCTTTGCCAATCTCAAGTTCTGCAAGAGTAAGTATTTTTGTCTCTGTCATTATATCCTCTTTTTATTAATATATTTTGCTGCTCTTAAAGCGTTCAATATTGCAATCAATGAAACTCCTACATCCGCAAACACTGCTCCCCACATTGTCATCATACCCAGACCGCCGAGAATCAGAAATGTTCCTTTTACACCGAGTGCAAATACGATATTCTGTTTTACTATTCTCATAGTTTTCCTTGAAATCTTAACAGCCTCTGCAACCTTAGAAGGTCTGTCATCCATAATCACGACATCAGCGGCTTCTATTGCAGCATCTGAACCCAAACCGCCCATTGCAATGCCTGCGTCGGCTCTTGTAAGAACCGGTGCATCGTTTATGCCGTCACCGGCAAAAATTACACTGCCTTGTGCACTTTGCATGACCTCCTCAAGTTTGTTAACTTTATCTTCTGGTAAAAGTTCTGCGTAAACCTTATCAACTCCAAGTTCCTGCTGAACTTTTTCAGCAGCTTTATATGTATCGCCGGTTAAAATTTCTGTTGATACACCAAGCTTTTTCAATTCGCTTATAGCTTCTTTTGAATCATCCTTTATTTCATCAGAAATTACAATGTACCCGTCGTAATTTCCGTCAATTGAAACATAAACAACTGTTCCGCTTTTATCTGCTGGCTCACACCCAATGAATTTAGCATTTCCTGCAAGAACTTTTTTGCCATCAATAACAGCTTCAACACCGTGTCCCGCAATTTCTTTAATTTCACTAATCTCCGGAATTTCTTTTCCGAATTCTTTTCTGATAGCGGCTGCTATCGGATGGGAAGAAGCACTTTCCGCATAAGCCGCATATTTAAGCAAATCAGGGTTATTAGAAACTATTTCCGTAACCCGAAATACTCCCTTTGTCAAAGTACCAGTCTTATCAAATACAACTGCAGCAGGTTTGGAAAGAGTTTCTATAAAAGTACTTCCTTTAATTAGAATGCCTTGTTTGGAAGCTCCGCCGATACCTGCAAAAAAGCTTAGCGGAACTGAAATTACGAGCGCACATGGGCAGGAAATTACAAGAAAAGTTAGTGCTCTTGCTACCCAGCTTCCGGGAATAGATAAAGCCCACGGAATAACTGCAATCATAGCAGCAAGACCGACAACCGCAGGAGTATAATATCTTGCAAATTTGGTTATAAAGTTCTCTGTCTTAGCTTTCTTGGAGGAAGCTGTCTCTACAAGTTTAAGGATCTTTGAAACCGTAGATTCTCCATATTCTTTTGTTACCTGAATCTTCAAAACTCCATTACAATCAATACAACCGCTTATAACACTGTCGCCAGCTTTTACGCATTTAGGAATAGATTCACCTGTAAGAGCGGAAGTATCAACAGATGCTTCTCCTGACACGACAACACCATCAAGAGGAATCTTTTCCCCCGGTTTAACAGTTATAATATCTCCGATTTTTACCGTTTCCGGTGCAACCTTCTCACCTTCAATATTTGCGTAATCCGGTCTGATATCCATAAGTTCAGCTATAGAATGACGTGATTTTTCAACAGCTCTGTGTTGAAAATACTCTCCTATCTGGTACAAAACCATAACCATAACCGCTTCCGGATATTCTTTGATTGCCAGTGCGCCTACAGTTGCAGCGCTCATAAGAAAGTTCTCATCAAAAACTTTGCCTTTAATAATATTTTTAGCAGCTTTAAGCAAAACATCACCGCCGGCTATCAAATAAGCCAGAAGAAATAACGGTTTTAATTTAAATCCTGCTGTAAAAATCAGTAATGATAAAATAATTCTCCCAACAACATAATGATTATGAGAGTGTTCATGTTCTTCGTGTTCATCATGATCATGGCATTCTTCGCACATAGTTCATACCTCATAATGTCTATTTCTATACTATATTATAGTTGAGCAACTATTCAACTGTCAATTGGAAAGGCTCTAAAGATTAACAAATTGTTACAAAAGTTTGACATTTGAACAACTATTCAACTATAATATAATTATGGATAATTTAAGTCTGGATACAGTGAATAAAGTTAGACCTAAAATGCCGGATACAACATTGTTGTATGAGCTTTCTGATTTCTTTAAGTTAATGGGTGATTCTACCAGAATTCAGCTTTTATGGGCATTGGAAGAAAATGAAATGTGCGTGGGGGAGCTGGCAATGCTGCTGAATATGACAAAATCTGCCGTTTCTCATCAACTTAAGACATTAAGAAGTGCAAAATTAATAAAAGCACAAAAACGGGGAAAAAATGTGTTTTATTCGCTTTCTGATCATCACGTCAGAACGGTACTGGAAATGGCACTTGAGCATGTAGTCGAATAGGTGTATTTGTTGATTGCCTTGTAAGGTATTTTTTTTTGTGTGTTCGTGAGATATTATAAGTGGTACTAAAGGAAAAGGAGAGATTATGAATAGAAATATTGTTATCATTTTATTAATTTTTCTTGTACCGCTGGCGGTTTATTTTGGACTTACCAGAGATAAAGTTGCGACACCTCCGTCTTTTGCCGGTCAGGGTGCGGTTGTAATTAAATTTGCATCTCCTATGTGCTATGAGTGCCAGGAATTGGAAAAAGTCTTTGACGAGGTATTTCCAAAGTTTGAAAAAGACATTACGCTCAGAAAAATTGACGTGACGGATAAAAATAATAAGGATACGAAAAAATTAATAAAAGAGTATCAGGTGAAATTGGTTCCGACAACTGTGTTTAAAGATAAGGACGGAAATACAACAAGGCGAATAGAAGGTACTATGCAGCCTCAAATTTTGGAAAACTATTTAAAAGAGATAACAAATGGATAATCTTGTACAAGTTTTTTCTACAAATTCAACAGGAATTGGTGTTTGGATACTTATGTTTGCGGCTTCTTTTGCAGGCGGTATTCTTGCATCAATTTCTCCATGTTCGCTTGCAATGCTTCCGTTAATTATTGGTTATGTTGGCGGGTATTCAAATGAAACACCCTTGAGAACATTTGTTCAGCTTTTCTGTTTTATTTGCGGAACAGCAATTGTATTTTCTGTAATCGGTATAATATGTGCGGTTACTGGGAGTGTATTTGCTTCCACTCTTGGCGGGTATTTTACGCTTATTATGGCTTCATTATTGCTTATAATGGGATTAAAGCTGCTTGATATTATTGACTTTGAACTTCCGGTGATAATAAAAGCCATGCCTTCAAATTCAACAAATTCGTTGTTTTTGTACCCGCTGCTTCTAGGGGTAGCATTTGCACTTGCCGGAACACCCTGTTCAACACCAATTTTAGCGGGTATAATGGCATTTGCAGCAATGGGTAAAAATCTTGGGGCTGCAGTTTTAATGCTTTTTCTCTTTGCATTGGGGCAGGGGCTGATTCTCATTGTAGCAGGTTTATTTACATCAGGAATTAAAAATCTGAAAAAATTTGCGCAGTTTTCCGAAATACTGTTGAAAGCTAGCGGTATTTTACTGGTGCTTGTTGCATTATATCTTTACTACAAAACTTTTGCACCTTTAATCTAAGATTCTTGTTTCAATGATTTCTGCAGCAGCTCTGATACAATTTTCACACGGACGTTCCTTATAATACTGTTCTGTGCGTTTAGACGGGACGGGAGAATCTGCACCTTTCGAAAGTCCGAGCAGATCACGGCATATTATAGAGCCGCACTTTGACTCAAAATCTTTTGCAATAGATTGAATTAGAGCATAGTGTTTTCCTTTAATTTCTTCATTATTAGGGGTTGTGTATCCTTTTAATATTCCAGCCAGCATGAACATTGAACTTACGGCGCCGCAAACTTCTCTAAGCCTTCCCATCCCGCCTCCGAATGAAGAGGAGAGCTTAATCGCTAAATTGTTATCCAGACCAGCTACATCAGAAAAAGCAAGCAAAACGGACTGTGCGCAATTATATCCTTTTTTAAAGTTCCTGCAAGCGTTTTCGGCATATTTTCCCATAAGAGTATTTTAACATTAATAAAATTTTTAAACTAAAAAATGAACAATAAAAATTTAAAATCGTTAATATGGTGTAGGTTAAATAATAGTAAAAATGTTATTATAATCTAGGTAACCATCTAACTAAACAAAGGAGAGTAATTATGACAGAAGAAAACAAAATTGCAGAAGAAAAAACTTGTTTTTGCCAAAGCAAAGGTTTTAGAAAATTTTTGATTATTGCTTGCGGTACCTTTGTAGGTGTTTATGTTGCATTAAGCCTGTTTGCCGCAATTCACAAACCACCAATGCCTATGTCTGCACCTGCTCCAATGGGCGGACCTTGTCCTTGTGCAGGGCAAATGGCAAAACCTTTTGGACCACCACCAGCTCAGCATTTTGACAAAGCGGATAGAGGTGACAGGGTAGATTTGCCTAAAAAGATGGACAAACAAAGACCTGGACAGCCGGCTCCTGGACCACAAGCTCCTGGACCTGTTCAGAGAGGCGAAAAATAAGCTTGTAAAAAAAGAAAGGAACCTTGGTTCCTTTCTTTTTTTGATATGCTTGAATTAAAAAAATGTTTATGAGAAGATAATATTAAGTTATGGCAAGGCAGCTCCCTGAGTGAGTGAAGCGAACGTTATATAGAAAACGTGAGAGCAGCGCTCGAAGCAGCTGAGCCGGTGATAATTGAATAAGTGATTTATGGCAAGGTAGCTCAGTTGGTGAGAGCGCACGGCTCATACCCGTGAGGTCGAG